>JAOAIA010000001.1 GCA_026414955.1 Candidatus Bipolaricaulota bacterium | reverse complement strand
ATTCAATCCCTCAGCTTGATACCTTCGGTAAAGAGCACTCTCGCTCTCATATTGTTTCTAGCGCCTGCAACACCTCGCGGCTATGTCCATCAGGAGAAACTTTGGGAAAGACGCGCACGATCACGCCGTCTTTGATGATGAACGTCACGCGCTGCGCGTAGCCCCGCTCGCTCAAGACCCCGTACGCCTGAGAGATCTTCTTCTCTGGGTCTGCCAAGAGCGCAAAATTCAGCCCGAATTTTTGCGCAAATTTCTTGTGCGACTCGGCGTCATCGGTGCTCACACCATAAACTTTGACCCCGCGTCGCACAAACTCGCTCAGATCGTCTCGAAAAGAGCACGCTTCCGTGGTGCAGCCGGGGGTGTCGTCCTTGGGGTAGAAGTAGAGCACCGTCACGCCGCGAAAGTCGAGGGCCACTCTTTTGTTGTTTTGATCTACTGTTTCGATCCTTGGAGCAAGAGTCCCTTCTGCAAGCGCCATAGCCTCGATCCCTCCTTCAGAGTTTTAACTTTTGAGAATCGCGTACAAGATCATGCTCACGATGCTGATGAGCAGCGCACCCAGCAGCGCCCAGCCGAAGCTCTCAATGACCAACGCGGGCACAATTAAATCTGTGAGCCAGAGCATCCCCGCGTTGATGACAATTAAGAAAAGTCCGAACGTGATCAGAGTCGCGGGCAGCGTAAGAAATATCACAATCGGGCGTAAGAGCGCATTGAGCAACCCCAGCACCAAGCCGACGAGAATGACCGCGCTGAGGTAGTCTGCGCCTTCGATGCGAATATGGGGATTGAGCAGCCAGGTCACGACAGCGACTGCGGCGGTCGAGACGACCCAGCGAATCACAAAGCGCATCAAGAGTCCGTCGCGCCGAGCCATGAGATCACCTTGACTTTCTGAGATTGATCATAGCAATTGGGAGGTGCTAAAACAAGACAAGAGTATAAGCAAGGAAGGGAGGGAGCGGGAGCTTCTGCAGGAGAAGCCCCCGCGTTGGGCGAGAGGGAGTGGGCATCAATAGCCTACGCGACGATACGACGCGATATAGACCGTGTCGTAGTTCAGGACTTTTTCGTAGAGCGATTCGTTCTCCGCGAGGGGCTGGAATCCCGACTGCAGGGTGACCAGACTGCGCGGATCAATCCCCAACAAGAGCTTGAGCTGGGCCACCGTCAAGCCGAACGGGATACAGACCATCGCGAAGCTGAGCCCGCTGAGCGTCTGCACATAGATCCACTTGTTCATGGCCACTCCTTTCGTATGACTGGGATGTGAGCGAGTAATCTACTACAGGGAGAGGGCATAAGTTTCATAGAGAGTACCCCGTGAATGAGGGAGAGCTTGACTCGTCTCAGCCCTATATGCTATAATAAGCTGAAATTCCTCGGTAGCTCAGCGGTAGAGCAACCGGCTGTAGTAATGCAGCTTCCACGGGAAACCGTGGTTGAAAAATCGGGTGAATTCAGGGAAGCCCGCCCCAGCCGAAAGAGCTGGAATGGTAACCCTGAGCGAAGCCTGCCGAAGGGCCATAGTGTAGGCAGGAACGTGCAGAGACTAGAGGCTGAGTAGCCCATACCAATAAGGCCTCAGAAGCGCCCGACACCCTTAGCTCTCCCATGAGCGGGTGAAGAGATAGTCCGAGCCTAGCAGAAATGTTAGGGCACTCGTAACCGGTGGGTCGCAGGTTCGAATCCTGCCCGAGGAGCCACGAGCGAGTTCACAGTTGCCAGTTACAAGTTCAGCAGTTGGGCTTGTAACTTTTTATTTTAGATGCGCTGGGCGCAGCGCGCTCTCGATCTCTTGAAGAGTCGCTGGGTCATCAATCGTCGAGGGCACGGTATACTGTTGCCCGTCGGCGATCTTGCGCATCGTGCCCCGCAAAATTTTTCCACTGCGCGTCTTGGGCAAACGGTTCACAATGAGCACGTCTTTCAGCGACGCAATAGCCCCGATCTCTTTGCGCACCTTCTGCTTCACTTCAGCGATAATCTCTGCGTGAGCGCGCTGCACCCCAGCCTTGAGCACAACAAACCCCAACGGCACTTCGCCCTTGAGGCTGTCCGCAACCCCAATGACCGCACACTCGGCCACGTCGGGGTGTTGAGCGACGATCTCCTCCATCTCGCCGGTAGAGAGCCGATGGCCCGCAACGTTAATAATATCGTCCACACGGCCCATGACGTATATATAGCCGTCTTCGTCAAAATATCCGCCGTCGCCGGTGAAATAGTATCCGGGGAACGGGTCGAAGTACGTCTTCTTAAAATCGTCGTCGCGCTGCCAGAGGGTCATAAACGTTCCGGGCGGCAACGGTTCTTTGACAACCATGACGCCGCTCTCCCCGCGCGGCAGCTCTTTTCCGGTGCTGGGGTCGAGTATTCGCACGTCATAGCCGGGCATGGGCTTGGTCGCTGAGCCAGCCTTGATGGGCAGAAGTTCTAAGCCGCAAAAGTTCCCCGCGATGGCCCAGCCCGTCTCCGTCTGCCACCAGTGATCTATGACGGGTCTCTTCAATAACTCAGAGGCCCAATAGTACGTATCTGGATCGGTGCGCTCCCCGGCAAGAAAGAGCGCCTGGAAGTGAGAGAGCTTGTATTTTTTGAGATATTCCCCTGTGGGGTCTTCTCTCTTGATCGCCCGAAACGCCGTGGGAGCCGTAAAGAGCACTTTCACTTTATGTTGCGATATGACGCGCCAGAAAGCACCGGGATCGGGCGTCCCGACGGGCTTGCCCTCGTACATCACGGTCGTGGCGCCCACCAGTAATGGGCCATAGACAATATACGAATGCCCCACGACCCAGCCCACATCCGAAGCAGCCCAGTAGACATCTCCCGGTTCGATCCCATAGATATATTGCATTGTCCAGGAGAGCGCGACAGCATGGCCGCCGTTGTCGCGCACCACGCCCTTGGGTTTTCCAGTTGTGCCTGATGTGTAGAGAATATACAGGGGGTCCGTCGCTGCAACGGGGACGCACTCAGCAGGCTGGGCTTTCTGTTCTAACGAGACCCAATCGAGATCACGCCCTTCGATCAACTCAGCGCGGACTTGCGGACGCTGATAGATCACGCACTTCTGCGGCTTATGCGTAGCTAGAGCGATTGCTTCGTCTAGTAAGGGCTTGTACGGGATAATCTTCTTCCCTTCGATCCCGCACGACGCCGAGAGCACGATCTTGGGCTTGGCGTCATCTATGCGAATCGCTAATTCTCTGGGAGCAAAGCCTCCGAAAACGACAGAGTGCACCGCGCCGATGCGCGCACAGGCGAGCATGGCCATCAACGCTTCTGGGATCATCGGCATATAAATAACGACGGTGTCACCTTTGGTGACGCCCAAGTCTTTCAAAAAGCCCGCGATCTTGGCCACGCGGGCGCGCAGCTCAGAATAAGTGAATTTCTGAATCGTATCTGTCACGGGGCTATCGTAAATTAAAGCGAGCTGATCAGCTCGGCCACGCTCGATATGCCGATCGAGAGCGTTATAACACGTATTGAGCACACCGCCCACAAACCATCTATAAAACGGAGGATTGGACGCATCGAGCACCGTCTCCCAGCGTTTATACCAGGTGATAGATTCAGCAGCCCTGCCCCAGAATTGTTTAGGGTTTTCGAGAGATTCGCGAAAAGTCTGTTCGTACTTGCCCATAACGCACTCACCCCTTGCTCTCTATCTTAAGCGAGCACTGCTGCAAGCGCCATGACGTGCATCAGGGATTTGGAGAAGATAAACCTGCCCAAAGATTTCTTACATAGACAATCTGCCCTGCGTGATAGAACCAGTGCTCCAAGAGCATCTGGAAGAGTTCCCCCAGGGTCTTGGACGTCTTGCCGTCAGGGGCGATATATGTGCGGGCCAGATCAGCGTCGGTCAGATTCTTTAGATACTCTTGCACAACCGAAAAGCTCTCGTCAAGAAGTCCTTTCGCAGCGTCAAGATCGCCTCCGGCGCGTTGAAAGCGTTCTTGCAGCTTGTCCCACGTCAGCGTACGTTGCCCGAACGCATAGTCGAGCTGATAGAGCGTATCTCCGGCGACGTGAAAGAGAATCTCTATAATAGACCCATGTGCCCAGGGGAACCCTTTGTAGTGCGGCGGCTGCCATGTCGCTTCGTCGGCTTTTAAGCCCTTGATCGCTTCTTTTACGGAATGCCAGCGACTCCCCCGATAGGCCGCCTCAAACTGCTGTTGCCAGTGTGTCACTAATGCGCGCGAGCTATTCATAGTCTTAAAAGAAAGCGAGCCCCGCTCTGCGAGGCTCGGCGCTCTCGTGGTCGTTCCCCCTCTTCCCCTTATCCCCTGCTAAGGAGGTTCTGTATATGTCTAGAAGATTACCCCTATCATACAGGAGTCTCCGTTCCGAGTACATGGAGAGCGGGTGAAAATTTGGTGACTAGAGTTCTTTGTTGAAGATCGCGCGTTCCAGCGAAACCGGCCCTGGACCAGTCAGCAGAAGCGCCAGACAGCCAGCTAAAAGGGCTAAGTCCAGCTCGTAGCCGGGGCGCCCCTGCGTTCCCAGCAACCCCGCTTGGAGCTTCACCGTGAAGATGGCGACGATCATAATAATCGAGAGCAAGAGCGCCCAATATCGCGTGAAGACCCCCACGATCAGCCCGATCCCGCCAATCAGCTCGACAAACGCAACAACGAACGCCGAGACCTCCGGCAGTGGGATTCCTATATTGCTAAAGAAGCCAGCGACTCTATCTAGCCCTCCCGCGAACTTCTGCCAGCCGTGCGCAGCAAAGATAATCCCCACAGCCAGCCGCAACGGAATCGTGCCCCAATGACCGAACCCGCCAAAGATCCGCTCGAACATCGGACCACCTCCAAAAGTTTCTTACTTATATCAGAAAAGAGCGCTGAAAATCAAATCGGACGGTCCCACAGCCACCCGAGCTTGCGCACAGCAAGATCAGCGAGGAACAGCCCCAACGCGAGTAGCAGCGCCCACGGCCACAGTTCGCGAGCGCCCTCGCGCCCGATCCCCCGCGCCGGCGGCGGCAAGACCGGACGCTCTAAGAACTGCCCCCCCGTCTCACGAGCGATCTGGCTCAATATCTCGACGTTCACCCCGATAGAGCGATACTCGTGGGGATAGGGGACGGCGAATGCGCGACTGACTTCAGCAACCGTGTGCCCGTCGCGCTGCGCTATAATATGCACGGTGTACAGCCCACTCGCCAACGATTCGAAGCGTGCGCGATAGCGCCCTGACGCGACTTGGTGGAAGGGCACGGCGCGCTCTGTCCCCACGTTCGCGTACAGATCGAGTCCCGACACCCATCGGTCTTCGTCGCGCACGTCAGCAATGACTTCGAGGGCTTCGTCAGTCACAACTGTCTGGACAGCGATATCGTGCTCTTTCGCTATCGCTCGGTGGACGCGGGCGAGGGCCGGGCCGATCACACTGCTTAGCCCCTCCCATCTCAGCCAATCACGCGATCCCTCGCCCTCTAAATCTGTATTGAGCACGCCGACCTGACCTAAGCCGTAGGTGTGAAACGCTAAAAGCGGGTTCCCATCAGGAGCGATGCGCAAGGGGGTTTGCGATGCAGCGCGTTCATGCGTGAGCACATAGCCCTGGACCGGTGGGATCTCACCCTCACCCCTCGCCCCTCTCCCCTCGGAAGGAGAGGGGAAGAAGGGGGTGAGGGAGCTACTGCGCACCATTAACTCGCCCTCGATCCAGCGCAGCCGCACGATCCGCCGCACCTCGCGCAACGAGAAGGCCGGCAAGTCTGTAAACTCCGGCACCCGCTGATAGCGTCCGCGCCCGGCTGCAGCCAGCTCCATCAAGAACGGCTCGTTGGGCGTGCGATCAATCCCTAGCGTCGAGACACGCACCGTGCTTTTCGCAAAACGCTCATAGAGTTCCTGGTACTCGCGTCTGCGCTCGTTGTTGTTGTGTCCATCAGTAAAGACTAAGATGTGCTTGATGCGCGCCGGGGTCTTCTCCAGGGTCTCAAAAGCAGCCTTAAGAGCGAAGTACAGATCGGTGCCGCCATTGGCGCTCAGGCTTCGGATATTGGTGCTGAACTCATGGCCGTCACCGAGAGGCCGCAGGGGCACGATCCACGTATAGTCTGTGTCGAAAGCGATCAGCCCGACCCAGTCGTCTCGATCCAAGACTTCTAAGCTGCGCAGGGCGGCGCGTTTCAGAATCTCGATTTTGGGAACCCCCCGGCCCGCAGGATCGCCCATGCTCCCTGAGCGATCCATGACGAAGACTAAAGCTAATCCCGGAATCTGGTAGGGTTCGGGAGCGAGATACGAGATGGGCAGCAGTTCTTCGAGATCAGCGAGTTCTTCTGGGGTCTGCTCTTCGAGGCCCATGACGGCCTCGCGCCCTTGAATGAGAAAGAGCCCGCCCCCGTCGGCGACGAAGCGTTTGAGGGCGCGTCGCTGTTCTGCCGTGAGCCGCCCCAAGGGGACATTATTCAGAATCACGGTCTTATACCCCGACAACACTATAGGATTGGCAGTAAACGTCTCAAAAGCCTTCTGCACAAACGCGAACCCCGCGCTGCGCAACAGCCGTGCGACAGGGCTTTCGCCGCCCGAAGAGCGCTCCACGAGCAAGACTTGAGGGTCACCAGGCACCATCGTAGCCCCATACAGCTCATTGTTCTCTTTCAAGCGATCCGCGTCGGCTTTGAGATAGACTCTGTACGCATAGGCCCCCGGGGCGTCGAGCTTCTCCGTGAGATGCATCTCTTGGACGCCGGGGCGGTAGCGCACCGAGATATTGTGAATCAATTCTTCGTTGCGATAGAGCAAGAGCGTGCCCTGCCCCTCAGTCGTCGCGCCGATCTGCACCCGGAGCGAGAAGGGCACCTGCGCGGTGACTTCAGGGGGAATCTGGAGATCGTGCACCCAGGCTTCTGAAGAGCCTTCTCCGAGGGGCCAGACATGGATGGGGACGCCGTCGCGGCGCGCCCGTGCCAACACGGTGAGATCCCCTGCAGTCATCTGCCCGTCGGTGAGCAAGACGATCTCACGACGGCCAGAGCGCGGGAACGTCTCCAACGCCAAGCGCACCGCGCTGGCAATGTCTGTCGCTGTGTTGCCGGGTTCCGTTTGAAATTCAGAGAGCTGAATCACCGGAGCGAAGCCCGCTTCGATGGCGGGTTCCGCACCAAAGCTGATCACGCCGTAGGAAGTCTTCTCCGCAGGGGGCGCAAGCGCCTGCACGATCTCGAGTATCTTCGCAGAATCTACGCCGACGCTGGCGGAGCGATCTACGAGAAAATAGATATAGCGATCCGAAGATCCCAGAACGAGCCTTGGCCCCGCTAGAGCAAGACAGAGCATAGCCAGAGCGCCGATGCGCAAGAGCGCAGCCCAGCGATCTGCCAGGGGCGCGTGGCGCAGATACTCACGCAAAAACCAGACCCACAGGGCCAGCCCCGCTAAACAGACCAATATCCACGGGGTATCAAAGCTCACGCTCATAGAGATCTCCTCAAAAGCCTTCGGTCATGCCAGAGCAACTCGAGCACGAGCAAGCCCAAGGCAAGCCACGCTCCATAGTGCCACAGAGACTGCCCTCTTGCGCCTAGGCTGTGTCTGGACTGTTCGCTTTGGCCAGCCGCAGGCGGCACGCTAGAGGGACCAGAAAGGACTCTGATCTCTTGCGATTCCCGTGGGTCAAGGTTGATCGCGCCCTGCTCCGTAAAGCCCAGATTGGGGAACTCCTCGGAGACAAAGCGTTCTCCAAGAAGAGTCAAGTCGGCGAAGAGCCAACGCGTGACGTTCCGCACGAGAATAGGGAAGCTTGGCGTGAGCACCAAGGGCGAGGCTCTCAAATCTATTCCGAGCCAGACCAAGCTCAGCGAACTCGATCTGTGCGCAGCCAAGATCGGGTGACCATCCAAGACGAGCAACGTCTGCACGGGAAGGGCGAACTCAGCACTCCGAACCCGTGATGCCTGAAAGTGCTCCAGGCGCAGGTTCTGCACAAGAGCGTGCCCCGGCTGGAGGAACTGGGGTGCTCCTGTCGCACCAGAACTCTCGGAGAGCCGGACGACTGCTGAGACAGAGCTATTGATGAAGAAAAGCCGCCCAGTGGGCAGGATAGGCAGCTCCGCATTGTGAGCGATGACTAGATCATAGTCTTCTGTATTGGCGATATCTGCATCTGAGAGCACGGTGATCTGAGCATCGGCGAAGAGAGCGAGCGCTCGCTCTAGAAAGAAGTTGCGCTCCCCCAGCCATAAGACCCTCAGCTTCGGCCTCGTCGGCATGACGGCATAGCGAGCGTTGTCGAAGGGGAAATCGTCTTCGATATCGAGAACGGCGCGGAAGCGCCCGCCGATGCTCCGCGCTACTATCGTCTCAACTGAGCGATACTCGCCGGGTGCGAGCTGGAGATGGTCGCGCGCGACTTCCATGTCTTCTGCAAAGACCGTGAACGTGCCCTCGACTGCTTCTGAGGAGAAATTCTCGACGCGCGCCCACAGGGCGACACCCTGAGCGCTCTCTGGGAGCAACCGTGCGGCAAACGCTGTGATCGCGAAATTGCTTCTTGGCTCGCCCACGGGCACCCACGTCACCGTGCTCGTGAGCACGTCACCCTCGGGACGACGATCGCTGATATAGATGACCTCGTCGTAGCTTTCCAGCTCCCCCTGGCTGCGCACAAGCTGAAGCACGCTCGATTCGGGAGCGTTGCTCTGGAGTGTCGGGTGGGAGGCTCGCAAGAGAGCGACAGCCCGATCTCGATCCTCCGTCCAGGGGACGAGCAAGCGAGGACTCTGCTGCGCTTGAATGATCGTGAGATGGCGTGGACGTCGTTGCGCGATGATCTCCTGAGCGATCTCAACCGCGCGCTCGTAGCGCGTCTGCTCACGCTCGCGGGTCTGCATACTCGCGCTGCCGTCTATGATCAGAGCAAGGGTGCCGCCGCCGAGCACTGCCGAGGGCAGGGTGGGCGCGGCTACCGCAAAGACGAGCGCTGCCAGCGCGGCTAATTGCACCAATAAGAGCCAAATTTTTGTCCATAAGAACATGAGGGCGCTGCGCGGGTGCTCCGGCTCTTGGGGCCAGAGCCACAGGGCCGAGACCGTCAGGCGCTCCTCGCGCGGCCGTAGGAAATAGAGCGTCGCGATCACGCCAGCTAAGCCCAACAGCCCAAACGCCCAGGCGTTCAGAAAGATCACTGAAAGATCACCCCGCGCAGGTCTTCCAGGAGCGCGCGCTCCAGCGAGCGGGCGGTCGAGAGTTGCGCATATCTGATCTGGTGCTCACGACAAAACGCTTCGAGAGCGCGCCCATATCTCTGAAGATTCTCACGATAGCGGGCGACTGCCCCTGCGCCGACAGAAAACTCGCGCGCCACCTCGCTATCGCAGAGCCGTGTTGCGCGTTGCACCGGTGGGTGAATATCTTCACGGGCGAGTATGTGAATGAGCACGATTTCCAATCCCTTCCAGAGCAAGCTGAAGAGACCGTGCTCGTATCCCTGGGGATCGAGCATATCGCTGAGCAAGACTGCCAAGCCCTGACGCAGCGGACGCTTGCTGAACCGCTCCAAACTCTCCGTGAGCGCCGTCTGTCCCGAAGGCTCCAATCTTCCCAAGAGATCGAAGATATGGTGCAGGTGCGCCATGCCAGGTTTAGGCGGCACGCCCTGTGCTACATCGCGCGCGAACGGAAAGACCCCCACACGGTTCATCTCTTTCAGCCCGACATAGGCGATAGCTCCAGCAAGCTGCACTGCATACGTCAGCTTCTCGCCCACGGCCATCGAGCGGCTCGTGTCTATGAGCAGATAGATCGGCACGTCTTCTTCGCGCTGAAAGACCTTGACGAAGAGCCGATCCAATCGTCCGTAGAGGTTCCAGTCTACGTAGCGAAAGTCATCCCCCGGGTGGTATTCGCGATATTCTGCAAATTCGAGGCTCATGCCGGCACGCGCTGTCGTCCACAGGCCGGTCTGGCCCTGGAAGCGCCTGCGCACTAACAATTGCAGGGCCGACAGCTTCTTGAAGAGCGCCTCATCGAGCCTCAATGACGGACTCCGGGCGAACATGATCGAAGACCTCTTGAAGGATCTTTTCTACAGGGACGCCCTCGGCTTCACCGCGAAAGTTGCGAATAATTCTGTGAATCAAGCTGGGGTAAAAAACAGCTTGGATGTCCGCGATGCGGGTGTGGACCTCGCCGGAGAGAAACGCATGGGCTTTGGCCCCGCGCACGAGCGCGAGCGCCGCGCGCGGGCTGGCCCCGTACTCGACGTAGTGCTTGACAATCTCGGGGGCGTTCTGCGAAGCGGGCTGCGTGGCGTCTACGAGGCGCGCGGCGTACCGTCGCAGCGGCGAGGCGATGGGCCAACGCGCCACGAGCTTTTGTGCTTCGAGAATCTCTTCACGGCTCAAGACTTGCTCTATCGCCACAGCATCCCGTCCTGCCCCGTGCCGGTCAATGATCTGCTCCAGCTGTTCTAATGACGGGGAGCGGAGCAAAATCTTGAAGAAGAATCTATCAATCTGGGCTTCTGGCAGGGGGTACGTCCCCTCCATCTCGATGGGGTTTTGGGTCGCGAGGACCATGAACGGCTCTTCGAGTTTGTATGTCTCGCCGCTCACGGTGATGCTGCGCTCCTGCATCGCTTCTAGGAGAGCTGACTGGGTCTTGGGCGTAGCACGGTTGATCTCGTCGGCCAGCACTAAGTGCGCGAAGATCGGGCCGCGAGAGAATTCAAAATAGCGTCGCCCGGTCTCGTCTTCAAGTAAGATCCGAGTCCCGATGATGTCCGCGGGCATCAAGTCCGGGGTAAACTGAATGCGCGAGAATTTTAAGCCGAGCGCCTTCCCCAGCGTGCGCACCAGGAGCGTCTTGCCCAGCCCCGGTACGCCCTCTAACAGAAGATGCTCGCCGCACAAAAGCCCGATCAGCGTCTGTTGGATGACTGCGTCGTGCCCGATGATGACCGAGCGAATCTCTTCGATGAGCGCATGAAACTTCGCTTGCAGATCGCGGATCTGCTTCTCCGTGATCATCTGGCTCCTTTCTACCTACCCCCCTCGCTCCCTTCCCCGCGTCGGGGAGGGGTTAGGGGAGAGGTCTAGCCAAGCTCAGAAAATACTGGCGCACAGCGTCGCGCAGCTCATTAGGGATCTCCAGCGCGTCTATCAACGCTTCGACTTTACGATAATCAATCTCGACCGGCGTGGGCTGCCCTGGCGTATTGGGGTTTTGCGGCAACCCTGTGCTGATGATCTCGAAGAGAATCTCGAGGTTCTCTTCGTCTGTGCCGGGGACGGAGAACGAGCGTGTGTGCTCACGTAACTGCGACAGATCGGGTAAGTCTTTCACAGCCTCTGGGTCGAGGGGGGCCTTGCCGCGCCCGCCCGACGGCTGCGAGAGCGCGTTCTCTTGTCGAGGCCCCTCTGCAGAGTCAGAGTCCGATTCTGTGCTCGCGTTCTGAGGGTCTGGCGGACCCTCTGAAGACGGCTGCGCGTCCCCCGACGGCGGTGCATCGCCGCGAGCTGTTTCAGCCTGCTCGGATTGAGAGAGTGCCGATTGCACATCGCGCTGCAATTGCTCCAGCTCTTGATGGAGATCGCGACGCGCTCCTAGATTTCTCAGAGCTTCTTCGAGCCTCTCGCTGAACTCTTGGGTGCTCGGGCCCATCTGTAAGGCCTGCTGAGCAATAGATGCCGCATCGGGATTCTCTTGCTGGAGCTGCTCCAAGAGCTTCTGCAGCTCTTCGGGTGAAAGCTCTTGCGCTTGTCCCTGGATGTCGCGCAACATCCGCATCAATCTGTCAAGCTCGGTCTGTCTTGAGGCAGAGTCAGTGTTCTCAGGAGACCGCACATCGGCTGCGGGGTTTTCTACAAGAGAAGCGTCATCACGGGGCTTCCCCGAAGGAGCAGCGTGATCTTCGCCAAGCGGGGGCGGACTCACCAGACGATCCTGCTCTTGGCGGATCTCTTCCTGAAGTTGTTGCAAGATGGCGCGTGCGCGGGGATCGTTGGGGTTTTGCGCTAACGCCGCACGGGCTTGCTCGAAACGCTCTCTCAGAGCTGCGAGCTTCTGCGCCAGTTCCGGCGGTGGGGGCTGCACCAAGTCAGCCAGGCGCATCTCGCGTGGCGGCGCCTGGGCCGACTCGGACGATTGAGAAGACACCGCTTGCTCTGAAGTGCCCCACGGTGCCCACACAAAAACCCCAGCGTGGACGACGCCGATCATCCCCACGCATACGAAGCCCAAGGCGAGCACCCCGAGCCATAACTTGCGCTCTCTCCGTCCGATGGGCAGGGCGGTAGAGAGATCGAGCGTCAGCGATCCAAGCCGAGAGATGAGCAACGGGAGGAACTCTCTGGGAGCCTGCCCCAGGGAAAGCTCATAGAGTGTGACGAGCTTCTCTTCAGTGTGGGCGTTGCGGTCGGCGCGAAAGAGCATCTCCGTCAGATTGACGGGCCTGAGCCAGCCCCATGCGAACGCCACGCTCGCGAGAGCGAGATTCCCGCCCAGCAGCCACAGAGGGGAGAGAGTGGGCACGATCTTCAACGCTTGGAGTATCAGCGTGATCGCTGTCAGCGCGAGCGTTGCCATCAGAGTCCACCGAGCGGCGCTCAAACCGTGTAGGAACCGTTGGCGCCGCACCAGCCGCGCGCACACTGTCTTGAACGAATCCATAAAGCTCCTCCTTCTTCTGTCACATTATATCTCTTCTTCCGCGCGTGTTCAGGAGCGCCGACGTCCACATGAGTAACAAGCAAACTCCGAGCACCAAACCCCCATACGATACGAGCAAAAACGACCATTGCTCTTTGAGTGGACCCTCCCCAAACCACAGCGACAGCGCCAAGAACGGATTGAGCGGCTTCACCACGAAGAACGTCCCGATCATGGTGACGGCGAGCAGAGCATACTTGACGTTAAACTGGGTGATCTCCGAGGGCCAGCGCAGTCCGATGGCCAAGCCGATCAACGCCCAGCACGAGCCGTAGAGCGTCAGATACGCCAAGGCTCCCGCCATGCGCCCCAGCGCGTAGCCTGTCATGCCCTCAAAGACCGTCCAGTACGGGAGACTGAGCACCATCAAGAAGCCGACGTGCGCCAGCAGACTCACCTGAGTCTCGCGGGGAGAGAGCCTCAGCTTCGCGTGGGCCGGCCCGAAGTTGAGCGAGTAGATCGTGAACAAGAGGGTGATCACCGTGACGAAGATGGGCAGCATACTGAGGCGTGGTTCAACGAGCACGTCAATGCGCGCCGACGACGGCAAGGCCATGAGCAAAGGAATCCCACTGAGAACCAAATAGCTCACGTAGACCGACCATGTCGTCGGGGTGATCAGCTCGACGCGCGGCAGGGCTTCACGAAGGTATCTCATAAGGCTCCCCCGTCAACAGTGACCAAGCGCACGACCGTTCGGGCTTCTCGCTCCATCTTGGCCCATACGGAGCCAGCCTCAAACCATCCAATGAGCGTAGGGCCGACGCTCTCTGCACCCCACTGGTGCCAGAGCAGCCGACGCCCTTCGGGTAAACTAGTGAGCCATTCGGTCTTGCTGATCCGACCCATCTCGCTCAGGGGACGGATCAGCTCCGTCTGGGGGGCGATAGGACCCACCTTGTAAAAATCGTTGCCGATGCGCACGACCGCGTCCTGCAAGCTCAGCGATGACCGATTATACACGTGTATCTGCGGGGGACTGACGGCTCGGTTCACCGTGAACTGCACGGGAGGGTCCGTCATGCGTTCAGCAGCGAAGAAGCGCACAGAGTCGCGCTCGCTGTGAAAGCGCAGCACGCGCATCCGTGGGGAGGCCACCTCAACAGTGACAGTGCCCGTGGGGCGCATGGCCGCCCGCCACGCGACCGATCTCACGCAGTCGGCAGAGATGGGGAGAATCCCCTCACCTGACCGGCGAGAAAAAACCCCGTACCAATCTTGTTCCCACGCTATCGGTTCCCCCGCCCAGATCCGCACGACCCCAAGATGCACAGAATACTTTTCGTGAGAGAATTCCGCGCTGTGTTGATACTGAAAGATAGCCAGCGAGAGCACCCCGGATGCGAGGGCGATCCATAGGGACACGGTGCGCCTGCTAGCGAGTATCCCGCCAAGCCCAACGCCAACAATAAAAGCTAGAAGCAGCCCGCCGATGACCTCCCGCGACGGAAACGGGACAACAAGCGCACCGAGGGCTTTCACAATGAGCTGATCTTGCTCGAAAACTTTATCGCTGTTCCGTTCTGGGAGACGTATAGTTTCGGGGAGCGTGGCGAGGGCCACCAGTAGAACTCTCCCATGTCCTAGAGGGCGCTCCCAGATCAAGGGGCGTCCCGCATCGCTGGTGACGACGCGCGCTCCCGCGCGAAGGGCGCCCTCCACCCAGGAGACCTCTTGGCCATTGAGTGCACGGCGCACGATGCGCCCGTTGGTGATGGGCAGCAGATGTGCCCACCAGCCCTGGGCTGTCTCCGGGGACGCTTCCCCAGGACTGAACTGCTCGTGCCAGTTCTCCCCCGATAAGATAATAAGCTCGCCGCCGCGCACCAGCCAGCCCAGCATCGCGGTGCGTTGTTCTGCCGTCAAGCGTGCGGGGTCGAGCCGCCCCCACAGAATCCGTGCTACGCCGTCATAGCTTGTCCAGCGCCGGGGAAGCCTTTCGGGTTCTATCGGCTCTATCGCGGGCATGGGCTGGACAGCAAGCCCCACTACGAGCGCATTCTCGCTCCAACGCTCGCGCACGTCTATCTCCGTGAGCGCGATCTCTCGCTCTCCAGCCAGGAGCGCGATGCGCACCGGGGTGCTCACGCTTTTGATGGGAAAATCGAACGAGAGCGTCTTGCGCGCTCCCAACCCCAGGCTGATTGGCAGCCGCAGACGCTCACGAAGGCTGCGCTCGGTGAAGTCGCGGACTTCCTGGGAGACTTCGAGGGTGAAATTTTGAGCCGGCCCGCTGTGGCGCAGCGTGACACTCAGGGGCGTCAGAGCGCCGGGGAGAAAACGCCCATTGAACCCCAGCTCGACGCTCTCGATCTGGGGCTGGGCGAGCACGGGAACGGTCGCCAGGGCCACCGTCAGAAGCCCGGCAACAGCACTGCGCCGCATACGCCTTCCTCTCCTCAGCAGAGAGAGTACGGGCTGGGAAGGGATTTGTCAAGCCGACACGCTCAGTCGTCGGCCACGGGTTCGACAACTGCTTGGGGCTCTTTGGTGAGCGCGACCAGCTCCCACGTCGCCAACACCAAGATAAACGTCACCAAGATCGCCGAGATGACGCACCACGTACAGATCGCATAGATCACGAACAACTCAAGATATGTGAGATAGCCTGAGTAGAGAAACGCTCCCAGCGCCAAGCCGAAGTTCAGCCCCGCGAGCGTCCGACGCCTCTCCAGCGACGGAGCGCGTATCTGCAAGACCGTCATGACGAGAAAGATCAGATACCCGAGCAAGCCCAGCACGGCAACGGGGATGGGGCCGATCTGGCTATACGGGCTGTTTTGCACGATCTCGCACTCTTGGCTGCTGCCCCAGCAGATCAGTCCCCCTCCGGCGAACTTCTCATACGTCAAATACCCCGCTACACCGAGGCCGATCATCGCCAATACCAGAATACCCCACAAGCGCCACATCGCGCTACCGCCCTAATTCTTGCTTAATAGTCTCTAACAGGCTGAAATAATCAGCCCCTCTGACGAGCCTGCCGTTGACCACAAAGGAGGGAGTCCCGGTGACCCCGTATCGCTCTCCCTCGCGATGCTCCTCCTCAACTTTACTGCGATATCTCTTTGAGTCCAGACACTCAGTAAACCCTTTTTCGTCCAAGCCAAGCTCACGTGCAAATCCGATCAGATTGGACTTATTGAAGTCCACGCCCCGCTCATGTTTCGCAAAGAGCATATCATGGTAGGCCCAAAATCCCCCCTGTTCAGCAGCACAAAATGCCGCTTCAGCAGCCAGGACAGACTTTTCCCCTTTCACAATAAAGTTTCGGTAGATAAACCGCACATTGCCCGTCTTAATGTGCATCTCTTCGAGCTTGGGCTTATCCCGTAAGGCAAACTGCGCGCAGAACGGGCATTGATAGTCTGAATATTCATATACTGTCACAGGCGCGTTGGGGTCGCCCATCTCCGGCAGAAAATCTTGCCCCACCGGGCGCGTCACCTGAAAACTCTCCCCAGGGCGCGAGAGCAACACCGTCAGGACTATCAACCCCACGACGACGACTCCGCCAACAGCAATGCCTAAGAGCATCGGCTGACGATACCACGGCAACTTCGATGACGTCTTCTTCTCAGCCTTGGTTGGCTTCTGAGAACGCTTGGTGCTCACGACTCTCTCCTCCTGTTGTCATGCTGAGCGCAGCATCAGTATTATTATAAAGAGCGCGCTCACGGTCTGCCACGAGTGCGCGCATTCAGTGATTGTGCGCACTCAGCAGCGACGGCGCGTGCTTGCTCGAGGAGTCGGGGACTCACAAAGCTCACAATACGCTGGAGATCGTGCTCATCAACGATCTGGGCCGGCTCACCGGGGCGCTGCACCACGTCAATCTCTAAATCAATATAGCGCACGCGATCCGCATAGATCTCTATCGGCGTGTTGATATTGATATAGACGCCCTTGAGCTGCCCGTCGCGGGCGTAGTAGCGCGTCTCGTAGTGCCAGGCTCCGTGACAGAATACCGTCACGGCATAGTCGCCGGGTTCTTTGGGGATATTCAGCCCGTCGTAGACCCCTAAGCCCTTGATCTCGCGGCGCACCGTGATCTGTTCCGGGCTCGCTGCGATAACCCGACCGGTCATAACGATACTGAGATCGCTCTGCGCTTTGACGTGCTCGATGCGCACGCGATCCCCTGCGTTCCCCGTGGTAGGGGCAGGTTCAGAACCTGCCCCTACCATCTGACGATGATATCCCGGTTCTGTTGGGATCAAGCGTGCGCGCCAGCGATCGAGCGTCTCTTTGCTGCCGCCGGGGAATTCGACGATGAGGGCTTGCTGACCGGCGAGCAGCTTGCCGGGGATGCCCTCGTCGGGATGGCTGTCGAGGGCGGGGAGCTTCTGCTGCAAGTGCTTGATCTCTTGCTGGAGTGCGCGCTCGTCTTGACGATAGGCGCTGGTGCGCCAGATCACTCCCCAGCCGTTGGTGCAGCATCTTCTTCCCAGACTCAAGAGCCGCTCGCGCTCATCAGGGTCAGTGATCTCTTTGCTAATACCCACACCCTGCTCTTGCGAGAGCACCGCGAGCTGCCCGGCAAGGCTGAGGTGGGTCGTCACGATGGGGTGGGAGAGCGCGATCTCTTTGACTTGGACACGCACGGCCTCACCCTTCTTCAAGGGCCGCTCCAGCTCCGGCCGAGGGAGGAAGCCCGTGAGACCTCCCAGGTCTATTTCGTAGCCCCACGCGCGTTGCTTGTGCACAACCCCCAGATAGATCGCTCCCAGCTCCGTCGGCGCCAGCACGCCGATGACGTCCGGCAGCTCGGCAAAGAGCAGCTCTTTGAAAGCATGGACAGAACCTGCCTCCCCAACGACAATGACGCCCTGACGATCCTCGCGATCCT
This sequence comes from Candidatus Bipolaricaulota bacterium, assembly GCA_026414955.1. Lineage (GTDB taxonomy): Bacteria > Bipolaricaulota > Bipolaricaulia > RBG-16-55-9 > DRXL01 > JANXCC01. The sequence continues at coordinate 26,719 of JAOAIA010000001.1, read as the reverse complement.
TGACTTCCGCGTCAAAGGGGGCGAAGCAGTCCTCTGGGTCGGTATAGGGCTGAAGCTCCTCATGAGGCTGCACGATCCGCCAGTGGTGTTCGCGCAGCAGGGCTGCTAACGCTGTGGCGTACAGGCCTCGCAGTCGTATGCTGTGCATAAAACTCGACAATTCGGTATTCTCCAGGGTAGGATACACAATATCACAGAGAGGGAAGTATGGCAAGTGCAGGGGTGCTTGTGCTTGATGGGGCTAGCGGAGGCGGCTCGGTCTTGCGGGTTGGTCTGGGTTTGGCAATTGCGCTGCGGAAATCTGTACGAGTGATAAATATTCGGCAGGGGCGGCCCAATCCCGGCTTGCAAGCGCAGCATCTGGCGGGTCTTCGTGCTGCCGCGCAGCTCTGTCAAGCTCGTCTGGAGGGCGCGCAGATCGGCTCGCGCGAGATCGAGTTTCATCCCGGCCCGATCCAGACAGATTCTCTAAAAATTCAGATTGAGACGGCGGGTTCCGTCGCGTTGGCGCTTCAGCCCATTCAGATCGCGCTGGCGTGCGCTGCTCGCTCGGTCACGGTCGAGATCGCGGGCGGGGGCACTTACGGCCAGTGGGCGTCGCCGATAGCTGCGTTGGAACACGTCAATTTCGCTCTGTTAGGGCGTTGGGGGTTCCCAGCTTCTTTAGAGATTGAGCGTGAAGGGTTTTATCCCAAGGGTGGGGCGCGGGTGCGCGCGCGCTTCGGCCCGGCGCAGATTACCCAAGCGTTCGATTTCCCAGAGCAAGGCCAACTTCGAGAGATTCGCGGGCTTTCAATCGCCTCGCATCATCTACAGAAGAGCAAAGTCGCCGAGCGTCAGGCGGAAGCTGCTCACAGACTGTTGAGCCGAGAGTTTTCTGGGATCGCTATCGGGATCGAGACGCGCTATGCCGAGACGCTCTCTCCCGGTTCGGCCGTGGTGCTCTGGGCGGACTGCGAGAAGACCATCTTGGGAGGGGACGCGCTAGGGGAGCGGGGCGTGTCTGCCGAGAGAGTCGGTGAACAAGCTGCGGCGGCGTTAATCTCTGAGCTACGCAGCGGTGCGACGCTCGACCGTCACATGGCTGATCAGATCATCCCCTTCTTGGCGCTCTTTGGGGGAAGATTCTTCTGTGCCGAGCTGACGGATCATATCAAGACCAATATGTGGGTCGCGGAGCAGCTCACGGGCAAGCGATTTATAGTAACTGAGCGCGCGGGAATCTGGGAGATTCGTTGTGAGTAATCGGAGGCGCGATTCTATAACGAATACACGGATACAAGCACTTTACGCTTCGCTTGGCGACGTCCGCGTAGGCTCTCTTCTATCGTCTTCAGGACGTTCGCCGCATAGTAGCGTGTGCCGCATTCCTTACAGACTCCGGCAGGCACATTCTCAATCAAGACATATTGCCCTCGCACCTTGCGATGCAACGTCACGCGCTTCTCCACAATCGGCCCGCTACAGTATTCGCACGTCTCGCCTTCCCAAAAGCTCATAGTTCCCTCCTTCATCGCTTTGGCTTATCTTCGTAAACCGTGATCACACGCACTTTACCTGTCTGAGTGATGCGACAAACAATCCCGATACGACGCCCGTCTAACGCCACCCCCACCACTTCATACTTGCCTTCCTTGGGCCACGTTTTGCGAATCTTGCCCGTCAGAATACCTTGCTCTATATCGTAACATCGAAGCCGTCTGCAGCGGCTTCGTTGTCAGCGTGCTCAGTTAAGTAGTATAGGCCGTTGCGGACAAGGTTCTGAATTTGCGCGATTCTGCTCAAGAAATTCCTTCTCCAAGGCTGTGCTTTGAAATCCATTATATACAAATCGTTCTACCTGTTCACCCAACAGCATATATCTTGTGCGGGGATCTGGGAGATTTGTTGTGAAAGTTAAAGCTCACAAGATGCTAAAACTCATGAATGACCAAGGGGACCCCGGTCAGTCCAAGATGGAAGTTAGTCTAATCTTTCTGACCATACACGACCTCGTCGATCCGCTGGCTTGAAGTCTTATCGCCTGTTTCGATCATCCCGGCGTACCGCATCCAGGGTTTGGATTCGTCCACGGAAAGCAGGGATCGCAGCGAGCGACAAAGCAGCTCGGCCAACGAGATACCAAGCCTGCGAGCTTCTCTCTTAGCAGCCCTATACTCCTCTTCCGTCAAGCTAATCTGCGTGCGCACCATAAGGCACGCTCTCCTCTCGCTAGGAGCAACATTTACGGAAAGTAACGATAGATATCTTTCCGATGCAGGAATCGAACAAAGATGACCGTGCCCTTGACGATCTCGACGCCTATCCGATAATCTCCAACGCGAATCCGCTAGAACGTCTCATAGCCATGAAGTTTCGTTAAGCCCGGTATGTCAGATAGTTCTGAAACCCTTTTGACCTTATCAATGATTCGCTTCAAGTGGCGACGAACCTTCTTGCTACGAATGCCTTTTAAGTCACGAAGAAAAGTGGCTTCATAAACAACTTGCCTGCTACGCTTCCAAAGCAGCGCGAATCTCGTCTTCACTTACAAATTCGTTCTTTCGTCCTGCACGGATAGCCCTTGCTAACGCCACTTCCTCCATTGCTTCAATAACCAGCTCGTGAAATTCTGATCTCCGCTTTTTAAGTAATTCGACAAGAACTTGCCGCAGTAGGTTCTTGGTCTGTGCTTCATTCAAAACCGTTTCAGGCATTTGCCGACACTCCTTTCGCTCGTTAAGCCCTGCACAACGCTGATTATAGTTTGACTGTTCTGCCAAGTCAAACTCTAACACAAACACAGGACAAGTTCATTTGACCCCCCGTGTGCGTTTTGCTATAATTTCGGCCAACGCGTGCGTGAGGTGATCCGGCTTAAGCCGTGCCACAGCGAATCTGTAGGGTGAGAGAATTCACGGGCCAGCCGCCGCAGAGGCGGACTGGCCCATTTTTTTTGTGCCGGGGAGGGTTCTCATGGCACTCCTAGCCCTCGAAGATGGAAAAATCTTCTACGGGCGCGCCTGCGGCGCTCAGGGAATTATTTGCGGCGAGGTCGTCTTCAATACAGCCATGACCGGCTACCAAGAGATTCTTACAGATCCATCATATGCGGGCCAGATCGTCTGCATGACCTACCCCCATATCGGGAATTACGGAGTCAATTCTGAAGACGTCGAGTCTGCTCGCCCCTGGGTGAACGGGTTCATCATGCGTGAGCTTGCGCAGAACTTCTCGAACTGGCGCGGCCAGATGGACTTAGATCGCTATCTCAAAGAGCACAAGATCATTGGGCTGTACGAGGTAGACACGCGCGCCCTCACGAGGCATATCCGCGAGCGCGGCGCGATGCGCGGGTGTCTCTCGAGCTTTGAGAGCGATCCCGACGAATTAGTCGAGCGCGCCCGCCGCGCTCCGACGATCTCTGAAGAGAACTGGGTCTACAGGGTAAGCTGCACCGAGCCGTATAAATGGGAAGACCCACCCCCTTGGCCTACTGCCCTTTTAGAGAAGGGGGAGAGGTCTCACATCGTTGTGGTGGACTTCGGCGTCAAGCGCAACATTCTCAGAAACTTGCGCGCACGAGCGAGAAAGGTCACGGTCGTCCCAGCGTTCTGGAGCGCCAAGCAGATTCTTCGGCTCAAACCCGACGGTATTCTGCTCTCCAATGGCCCTGGTGATCCAGCTATTCTCAAAGACGCAATCCGCACAGCGCGCCAGCTCATAGAGTCTGAGCGCTGCCCGATCTTCGGGATCTGTCTGGGCCATCAAATCTTAGGCTTAGCACTGGGAGCGCGCTCGTATAAGTTAAAATTCGGCCATCGCGGCGCCAACCAGCCCGTCAAGAATCTCCTAACACATAGAGTCGAGATCACCTCGCACAACCACGGATTTGCCCTGAAAGACTTGCCCCCAGAGCTGGAGCTGACGCACATCAATCTCAACGACGGCTCGGTCGAGGGCTTTCGGCATAAAAAACTCCCGATCTTCGCGGTGCAGTTTCACCCCGAAGCCTCGCCGGGGCCACATGACGCGCTCTCGCTCTTCGATCAGTTCTTCGAATTCATAAAAAGCTCCCGAACATGCCAAAGCGCACTGATCTGAAAAGAATCTTAGTGATCGGCTCCGGGCCGATTGTCATCGGCCAAGCCGGGGAATTTGATTATTCCGGCAGCCAAGCCTGTAAAGCCCTCCGCGAAGAGGGCTACGACGTGATTTTAGTCAATAACAACCCCGCCACGATCATGACCGACCCGGAGAGCGCCTCGCGCGTCTACCTCGAGCCGCTCGTCCCAGAGATTGTAGAAAAAATTATCGCGCGCGAACAGCCCGATGCGCTCTTGCCCACCGTCGGCGGCCAGACGGCGCTCAATCTCGCGGTCGCGCTGGCTAAGTCGGGGGTCTTGGCGCGCTACGGCGTCGAGCTGATCGGGGCGCAGCAACGCGCCATCGAGATCGCCGAAGATAGACTGCTCTTCAAAGAGACGATGGAAGCTACAGGGCTAGAAGTCCCGCAGGGGGCGCTGGCGCGCTCTCTCGACGAAGCCCTCACGCTATCGCGGAAGCTGCGCTACCCTATCTTGGTGCGCCCGTCGTTTACGCTAGGGGGCGAGGGCAGCGGCGTCGCTCATTCTGAGGCAGAGCTGAGCACAGTCGTGCAGCGTGGACTGGAGCTAAGCCCCGTGCACGAAGTCTTGATCGAGGAGTCCGTGATCGGCTGGAAAGAATTCGAGCTCGAAGTGATGCGCGACCGTCGCGACAACGTCGTGATCATCTGTTCCATCGAAAATTTTGACCCGATGGGCGTCCACACGGGAGACTCGATCACCGTGGCGCCGGCGCAGACGCTCTCTGACAGAGAGTATCAGAAGATGCGCGACTGGGCGATCCGCGTGATCCGCGCGGTGGGGGTCGAGACGGGCGGGAGCAATATTCAGTTTGCGGTGCACCCGCGCACCGGGCGGATGCTGGTCATCGAGATGAACCCGCGCGTCAGCCGCAGCTCGGCGTTGGCGTCTAAAGCGACGGGCTTTCCCATCGCCAAAATCGCGGCTAAATTGGCCGTCGGCTACACGCTCGACGAGCTGCCCAACGATATCACGAGGAAGACCCCGGCGAGCTTCGAGCCAACGATTGACTACGTCGTTGTCAAGATCCCGCGCTGGAACTTTGAAAAATTCCCCGGCGCGGACACGACCCTGACGACGCAGATGCGCTCCGTCGGGGAGGTGATGGCGCTGGGGCGCACGTTCACAGAAGCGTTACAGAAGGCCGTGCGCTCGCTGGAGATCGGGCGCAGTGGGCTGAGCGTGGGGGAAGCGCGCCTGCTCTCCGACGAGATGGTGCGCGAATCTTTACAGAAGCCCAATCCCGACAGAATCTTCTATATCTATCAAGCGCTGCAAGCCGGGACTTCGATTGAGAAACTCTCTCGCTGGACGGGGATTGACCCGTGGTTTTTGGGTCAAATTCAAGAGATCGTGCTCTGCGAGAACGAGCTGCACCGGCTGGGCTGGGACAAAATATCGAGAGAGCAACTGTGGACAGCCAAGCGATACGGGTTTTCGGATGCTCGTCTGGCTCAGCTTTGGCGCACCAGCGAGAGCGCCGTGCGCCGCTGCCGGCTTCAATGGGGCATAAGACCCGTCTACAAGAAAGTAGATACGTGCGCGGCCGAGTTTGAAGCGCAAACGCCCTATCTCTACTCGACCTACGAAGCCGATGAGTGCGAGGCTGCTCCCACAGCGAAGAAGAAAGTGATCGTCCTCGGTGGCGGCCCCTACAGAATCGGCCAGGGGATCGAGTTCGACTATTGCTGTTGCCATGCAGCATTCGCGCTACGCGAGTTGGGCTATGAAGTCATCATGACCAACTGCAATCCAGAGACAGTTTCGACAGATTACGACACGTCCGATAAGCTCTACTTCGAGCCGCTCACGCTCGAAGACGTGCTCAATATCATTGAGATCGAGAAGCCCGTGGGGGTGATCGTGCAGTTTGGGGGCCAGACGCCGCTCAACTTGGCGCTCAAGCTCCACGAGCACGGCGTGCCCATCTGGGGCACCAGCCCAGAAAATATAGACTTGGCCGAAGATCGCGAGAAGTTCAATCTGGTTTTGGACGAACTCGGCGCGAAGCGCCCGCACAGTGGCATCGCGTTCTCGACTGAAGAAGCGTTTCGCGTTGCTGAAGATCTCGGATTCCCAGTGCTGGTGCGGCCCAGCTACGTGCTCGGCGGACGCGCCATGGCCATCTGCTATGACAAGAGCGATCTAGAGCACTATATCGAAGAAGCGGTGCGCGTCTCTCCGGCGCAGCCCGTGCTCATTGATGAATTTCTTCAAGACGCTATCGAGCTAGACGTTGATGCCGTCGCTGACGGGCAAGACTGTGTCATCGGCGGGATTATGGAACACATCGAGCGCGCAGGAGTTCATTCAGGAGATAGCTGCTGTGTGCTCCCGCCTTTTACGCTCAGCGCAAGGATTTTAGACGCAGTGCGTGCTATGACGAGAAAGCTCGCGCGGCGGCTCCACGTCGTCGGGCTGATGAACGTTCAATTTGCCGTGCAGAACGAGACATTATACGTGCTCGAGGTGAACCCGCGCGCGTCGCGCACCGTGCCGTTCATCAGCAAGGCGACGGGCGTGCCCTTAGCTAAAATCGCTGCGCAAGTGCTGGCTGGGGTCAAGCTGAGAGAGCTGGGGTTCACAGAAGAGCCAAGAGTGAAGGGCTTCCACGTGAAAGCTCCAGTCTTCCCATTTGACCGATTCTTGGTTGACCCTGTTCTCGGCCCGGAGATGAAGAGCACCGGCGAAGTGATGGGGTCAGGGCAGACGGTAGGCGAAGCCTTTGCCAAGACGCAGCTTAGTCTCAAGAGCCGACTGCCCACGCAAGGGACCGTGTTTATCAGCGTTAACGACCGCGACAAGCCCGCCGTCGTGCCCATCGCGCGCGCCCTTACAGAACTGGGCTTTTCTCTCGTAGCGACGCGCGGCACGGCTCACGTCCTGCGCCACGCGGGTCTCGCCGTTAAGATCATCAACAAAGTGAGCGAGGGCCATCCTCATATCGCCGACGCGATCCGCCACGGGCAGATTCACTTCGTTATCAACACGCCGTCGGGCAAGCGCGCGCATCGTGACGAAGCCCTGATCCGCATCGAAGCCGTTCAACATCGTGTGCCCTCCGTGACCACTATTGAGGGAGCGCAGGCGTTGGTAGGGGCAATTGGTGCGCTGAAAGCGGGATCGCTGCAGGTATACGCGGTGGGGGACTTGCGTTCGCGCGGTTGACGAGCTTGGGAAGAGCCGTTATAATGTGCACACACGGGGGTGTGGTGTAGTGGCCTAACACGCTGCCCTGTCAAGGCAGAGATCGCGGGTTCAAATCCCGTCATCCCCGCCACCAGACTTCGTCTGGACTGTTCGCCTTTGCCGGCTTGCAGCCGGCAAAGATGAACGTCAAGCGAAGCTTGCCGAGGTAGCTCAGTTGGTAGAGCACAGGACTGAAAATCCTGGTGTCGGCGGTTCGAGTCCGCCCCTCGGCACCATATCATTAGGGGTGCCCGGTAGCTCGTAGCGTGTCGCCGATCTTCTCCACCTGTTCAACCACACCCTACCGCTCCGACGTTCTTGTCCACAGCTCAGCTAGCGCCTGCGGGATAGGAATGGAGTCGAGAATCGCGTGCGCGTGGGCAGTCGCAAGACTTAAGAATCACAACGCGCATCAAGGGTCCACTGCGCGAAGGTGTGAGAACACTCTATCAATTCTGCAAGCTGCTGTCAAGATCGTGGCTACTAAGGCCAACTATATGCCAATGCATGTGGGGTGTAACGTCGGGCGCTGCGGCATTGGCGCGAACGTAAAAGCCAGTTCGATCTAACCCCAACTTGTGAGCAACTTGCTGAACGGCTTGCATCATGGAGGAGAGCAACTTGCCATCCAGGGCCATTGGGTCTAGAAGTGACGGTACGTGAGCCTTGGGAATGACCACCACATGAATCTCAGCTTGAGGGTGAGGATGATGGAACGCTAACACGCGCTCATCTTCCCAGATTTTCTTAACTTCGAGCTTCCCAGAGAGGACGTCTTCACAGTACCAATCTCGACGGGCCATGCTGAAGTTACCACCTCCGCTCACGATGTAGAGGCACTTCTGTTACGCGCCCGTCTGGATGGGCATAGAGCGAAAAGCCTCTAAGTACAGCTCGAGGGCTTCCCTGATAAGATTTTATCAAATCGCTTGGCGCTCGTGCCAGCAAGCGTGTAGAATAATCCAGAGATATATGAGGGGGTCTGTATGGGAATCTCAATAAGCACACAACGGCATCTCGAGGTCTTCAACCCCGCAACCGGAGCAAAGATCGCCGACGTGCCGATCACACCACCGGAAGCCGTAGGAGAAGCGGTCAGCCGCGCGCGCCAGGCGTTCCAACTGTGGCGTCAGTTTTCGGTCGCCCAGCGGGCACGCTATCTCTACGCCGCCCGCGATTGGATCGTAGACCACCACGACGACGTCATCGAGACGATCTGCTCAGAGACCGGAAAACCCCGCACCGAAGCCCTCGTCGCCGAAGTCTTCTACTGCTGCGATCTGCTCGGCTACTACGCGAAAAACGCCGAACGCTATCTTAAAGACGAGATCCGTAGCCCACATCTGTTGAAGACTAAGCGCGTCTTTGTGATCTATCAGCCGTTGGGCGTCGTCGGGGTGATCTCGCCGTGGAATTTCCCGTTCACGTTGACACTGGGCGACGTCGTCCCCGCGCTCATCGCCGGCAATACTGTTATTTTGAAGCCGTCAGAATATACGCCGTTGACGGGGTTGCTCGTCGAGCGCGTCTTTCGCGAAGTGGGCTTGCCCGAAAACGTCCTGCAGACGCTCTGCGGCTACGGCGACACCGGCGCAGCCTTGGTAGATCACTGCGACGGGATCGCGTTCACGGGATCGGTCGCAACGGGCAAGAAAGTCGCGGAGCGCGCGGCCCAGCGACTGATCCCGGTATTATTAGAACTGGGCGGCAAAGACCCGATGATCGTCTTGAAAGACGCAGACCTAGAGCGCGCCGCGAACGCCTGCGTCTGGGGGGCACTGAGCAACGCGGGGCAGATGTGCATGTCCGTGGAGCGCGTCTACGTCGAAGCGCCGGTCTACGACGAGTTCGTCAGCCGAGTCGTCGAGAAGGTGAAGAATCTGCGTCAGGGCGCTGAAAAGCGCTTTGGCGAAGTCGACATTGGGCCGTTGACGATGCCCAAACAGTTGGAGACCGTAGAACGGCATATTCGCGATGCGGTCGAAAAGGGCGCGAAGATTCTCCTCGGGGGAAGGCGTAAAGACGGGCTTTTTTATGAGCCGACGGTCTTGGTCAACGTAGATCATTCAATGCAGATCATGCGGGAAGAGACGTTCGGGCCGGTCATCCCCCTTATGAAAGTCAACTCCGCCGAAGAAGCTTTACAGCTAGCGAACGACTCGATCTACGGGCTTGCTGCGAGCGTCTTTACCAAAGACAAATCTTTGGGGGTGAAGCTGGCGCGGCATATAGAAGCGGGCAATGTCTGCGTCAATGACTGCATCACGAACTTTGCGATTCTCGAAGCGCCCTACGGCGGGGCCAAGCAGAGCGGGCTGGGGCGCCGTCACGGAGAATGGGGCCTACGACAATTCACGTGGCCGCAGACGGTCGTCGTAGATAGATTTGGGCTGAAGCGTGAATTGTTCTGGTATCCGTATAGCGAAAGAGTCGCGCGTTGGGTTGCCAAAGCGATTCGATTGTTGTATCGTCGAGGTCTGCGCGAAAAATTCTCATCGCGGAGGTAAGAGACTCAGTATGCCTCGTCGTTGGCTAGTCGTCGGAGTTGGGGCTATAGCTGTGGTCGGGATAGGTGTAACGGTCTGGGTGTTGTTCGTCTCGCCGCAGAATCTGACAATTTGTCCGTCGGGGTGCGCGTTTGCGCAGATTCAAAAAGCTATTGACGCCGCGCGCAGTGGGAGCACGCTCCACATCCGATCTGGGACGTATCGGGAGAACATTCTGATCGCCAAGCCCATACAGATCGTCGGCTCCGAAGGTGCTCGGCTTGAGGGGCAGATCAACATCGCCAAGACTGAAAACGTCTCGATTACATCCCTGGCAGTACACGGAGCTGTGGGGATCGCGCTCAGCCGCCGCGTGACCCTGAAGGCCAATACGATCTCAGGAAGCGCAGACGTTGGGGTCGCCGTGATCAGCAGCCAAGAGATCTCTGTGGTGGGAAATACGATCACAGGGAACGCCGGCGACGGCGTCTTCATCGAAGCTTCGCAGGTGCAGATCTCTCAGAATACTATCGGGGGCAACAAGGGCTACGGCATTCGTGCTGATAGCACCTCGCAGCTCTCCGGTGAGGGCAATCGCAGCGGCTCGCGCGTCCCTGACGATTTTCCTACTATTCAAGCAGCGATTGACGCCTGGCAAGCAAGCATGGGCCTCAACGGCTTGGGTGACGTCAATGAGCACGTTCCAGCGGGCTTGCTTGTGGGAGAGGGCGCGATCTTCGTCGCGCCGGGGGTGTACAAAGAGTTCTTAACGATTCGTGATAAGAACATAAGAATTCGCGGGGCCAGTCGCGACGAAGTTATTCTTGACGGCACAGGCTTAGGGGACGTTGACGGGATCACCGTGCGTGGCCAGAGCACCGTCTTTCTAGAGAATCTCACGGTGCGTAACTTCCGCGACGACGGCATTGACGCCGAGGGCAAGATCGAATTGACGCTGCGCAACGTTCTTTTAGAAGGCAACGGCAGTAACGGCGCGGAGATCGCCCACAGCGACATCACAGTCTGGCTCACCCGCGTAGAGATCAGGAACAATCGCAATTACGGGCTGTGGGCGTTCAGCGCCGAAAATATTAGGGAGTGTCGTGAGACGGCTGTAAGCCAAAACGGTACGGACTTTGGTGCGCTCCATGAGGCGTCTGTCGCCGAGATAGCTCACAAGTGCCACTAGCGATATAATCACTCTATGCTCTCGAAGCTCTGGAGTCGTGTGCGGCGGCGCATGGCGCTGTATAAGCCGAAGCGCTTTCGCGATCACTACGAGTACGCGGCGTTCTTCGACGCGCGCAATATCGTCTTAGCCGGCGACGACATGGCGGTCTTGGAGTACCCCGACGAAGCCGTGCAGCAGAAGATCTTCCAGCACGCTGTAGAGAAGTTTGATCTGACAGATCGGACGATCTTGGACGTCGGCTGCGGGTTGGGGTATCTCAAGAAATATCTGGACGCGCACGGGGTGCGCTATCGCTCGTATGTAGGGGTGGATTTGAGTGAGAAGATGGTCTCGGGCGCGATCAAGCGTTTTGGGCCGTACTTTGAGCGCCGTGACGTGCTGGCACAGCCGTTTGCTGAGAACGAATTTGATATCGTCTTCTTGCTCAGTGTCTTGGGCTATCCCATCAGCGACGACCCATTCGGGTATATGAACGCGCTCTTGAGGGAGCTCTTCCGCGTAGCACGCGCGGGCTTAGTCTTCACGCACTTGGCTCCGGGCCGACGCCAAGAATCTTCAGATTTCACCGTGGCGCCTGAAGATATGGCCCAGTGGTGCCGACGCAATCTCTCTCATGACGTTACGCTCGACGACACGCTGGGGCTGGTGACGTATGTGGTGGCAGTACGCAAAGTGTGAGGGATATTGTGAATCGCGGAGCACACGGAATGGCCACGGAGAGCGCGGAAAAAAGCCTTTGTCGTCTTCCGCGTCTTCCGTGATCCTGCCGTGCTTTCCGCGATTCAAACACCAGAAAGGGAGATAGATAGAGTATGGAACGGACAGCAGAATGCGGCAAGCTCACCAAGAGCGACGTCGGCAGAAAAGCCTCACTGATGGGCTGGGTGCATCGGCGGCGAGATTTAGGCGGGCTTATTTTTATAGATTTGCGCGACCGCTCTGGGTTGGTGCAGTTGCTCTTCAGCCCGGAGCAGAGCGCATACGCGCAAGCTCGTGAACTCAATCGGGAAGACGTGATCTACGCCCACGGCACGGTGATCGCCCGAACACCCGAAAATATCAACCCCAAGCTGCCCACCGGCGAGATCGAGGTCCGGGTGGAAGACCTAAAGATTCTTAATAGAGCCAAGACCCCGCCCTTCGCGATTGACGTCGTAGACGCCGCTCAAGAGGCCCAAGAAGTGGTGCGTTTGGAGTATCGCTATCTGGACTTGCGACGCCCAGAGCTTCAGAAGAACTTCGCCCTGCGCCATCGGGTCTTTTTAGATATCAGAAACTTCTTGAGCGAGCGCGGCTTCTACGAGATCGAGACGCCCATGCTCACCAAATCCACACCCGAAGGCGCACGGGACTATCTCGTCCCCAGCCGAACCTTTCCGGGGAAGTTCTTCGCGCTCCCTCAGTCGCCTCAGCTCTTTAAACAGCTATTGATGATCGCTGGCTTTGAGAAGTACTTTCAGATCGCGCGCTGCTTCCGCGACGAAGATCTGCGCGCTGATCGTCAGCCCGAATTCACCCAATTAGATTTGGAGATGAGCTTCGTCTTCGACGAGCGCCCGATCACTGAACTTGTCGAAGAGCTGATCAGTTTTCTGTTTGAGAAGCACGTGGGCGTGAGACCGGAGCGCCCCTTCCCCAAGCTCAGCTACGCCGATGCGATGGATCGCTACGGCTCGGACAAGCCCGATCTGCGCTTCGGCCTAGAGTTAATAGATCTCTCCCACGCCCTTGCAGGCTCGGGGTTTCGCATCTTCACGGAGACCCTCAAGGGCGGGGGAGTCATTAAGGGACTGGTTTTGCCCGGCGGAGCAAAATACTCACGGAGTCAGCTCGCTGAGCTAGAAAAACAAGCCCAGGCCCTCGGCGCCAAGGGGCTGCTCTGGGCCAAGTTCACCGATCAGGGCATCGAATCGCCCATCGCGAAGTTTCTCAATGCCCAGATAGTGACGCAACTCCAACAGATGACTCACGCCCGCGCGAACGATCTCCTGCTCATGATCGCTGGGGAGCGCCAGACGACGAACACGGCCCTCGGGGCGCTCCGGCTGGAGCTGGCGCGCCGCGAAGCCCTGATCCCTAAAGACCACTGGAAGTTCTGCTGGGTTGTGGACTTCCCGCTCTTCCAATGGGACGGCGAAGAGAAAAGACTCGTGAGCGAGCACCATCCGTTCACGTCGCCCAAGGCTTCGGACTTGGAGCTTTTGGAGGGAGAGCCGCTCAAGGTGCGGGCGAACGCCTATGATTTTGTGCTCAACGGCGTTGAACTGGGCGGGGGCAGCATCCGTATTCATAACCGCGCATTGCAGCAGAAGATCTTCGATCTGTTGGGGCTTACTCGAGCAGAAGCCGAGGCGAAGTTCGGGTTCTTCTTGCGAGCTTTAGAGTACGGGGCGCCACCGCACGGCGGGATCGCTCTGGGATTAGACAGACTCATTATGCTCATGGCCGGGGCAAATTCGATTCGCGACGTCATCACTTTCCCCAAGACGAATACCGCGTACTGTCCGTTGACTGGCGCGCCGGTGGAGGTGAGCGAGAAGCAATTGCGCGAGCTGGGGATTAGAGTGACTCAAGGGGACTGAGAGCGTGCTGCAGCGCGCTTGCCTCTCCTGAGCCGGCGACTTCAGGAGCTGAGATGATTATGTTCACCAAATGGCGCTTGGTGATTCCCGTTGTTGCTGTGCTCGCGCTGGTGCTGTTGGCCGCGGGGCTGTCGCGGGTTTCGTTTGTCGGAACGCGCTACGGCCCGCCGCCGGAATCTTCAGAAGGGTCATCGAGGGTGCTGTCGCGCCCTCAGCCGCCAGAGCAGAATCTCTCGTCGTTTTGGGAACAAGTCCTGATCGTCTTTCTGGGAACTTTGGTAGTGATCTCTCTCATCTCGGTCATCTTGTGGCCGAGGAGCCTGTGGGAGGCCCTCAAGCGCGCCATCCCCGCAGCGGTTTGGTTCGCTGCGATCTTATTGATTCTGATGCGCTGGCGCGACCGGCCCTTCTTCACAGAGCCAGAGGGTGCTCCTCCAGGAACGGGCGTTCTCCCTGAGGAGCCGACTCAGCCCTTCCCTACGCTAGAACAAGTGCACGTCCCCCCGTGGGGTATATTTCTCTTCGTGCTCCTAGCTCTGCTTGCACTGGGGGTGACGATCTTCATAGTATGGCGTTTATGGCGGGCGCGCGCCCAACCGACTGCTGCCGAAGAGCTTGCCGCTCTCTCTAAACAATACGCCCAAGAGCTGCGCTATGGCGCGCCGGTGCACGAGACGATCCTGCGATGCTACCGCGAGATGTGCCATCTCGTGAGCGAGCGATTTCATCTAGAAATTTCGCGCGCCATGACCGCGCGGGAGTTCGAGAGCAGGCTGGCACAGATCGGGGTGCTCGAAGGGCATATTATCCGGCTGTCGCGGCTCTTCGAGTGGGCGCGCTACAGCCCCGCACGCCCCACGCCGGAGCAAGAACGCGAAGCGATTCAACTCTTAGAGGAGATCGCGCGCCTCTACGGAGACAAGAGAGGGCCTCTTGAGGTGCCCCATCCCGCATGAGAATCTTAAAGCAGCGATGGTTCTGGATCGGGCTTGCGCTTTTAGCTCTCGCGATAGCGCTGACGCTCCTCTACGGTGAGGTGCTGCGCGAGAAGTTTTTGCGCTATATTGTGTACGAGCTATGGCTGTGGAAGCTGCGCCTAGAGAGCCTGCCCTTCGGCTTGGTCTGGATGGTCTTTTTAGTCATTGGGGGTCTGAGCGTCTACTACGTGATTATAGACTTGGTGCTGCGCGGGCGTCACCAAGCTCGTGAGGAAGAGCGAAGCACTCTTACTGGGCCGGTGCAGGCGCTGGCGCGCAAGATCGAGCTGGCGTGTCATGGGGAGCTGGCGCGCTGGAATCTGCATCGCGCCGTGGGCGAGATCGCTCTCCACTGGATCGTCGTGCGTGAGGACATTGCTGAGGGCGAGGCGCGGCGGCGCTTCAAGGAGATCCTGCCTGACCTCTATGACGCCCTGGAGCTAGAGTTTCCCACATCAGCGACAGAGCGGGGCTGGCTCTGGCTTCGTGAGCATCTGCCTATCTCTATCCAGCAGCGGGCGCGCCGCCTTCACGAGATCTCGCAGCTTACGAATATTTTAGAGCACTTCGCGGGGGAGGCTTATGAACGCCGTCGCGACCATCGCGGAGAACGCACAGAAGATCTTAGATGAAGTCGAGAAGGCCGTCATCGGCAAGCGTGCCGTATTAGAGCAAGTCTTGATCACCGTGCTTGCGGGCGGACATATTCTCTTTGAGGATCTACCAGGCTTAGCAAAAACGCTTACAGCGAAGAGCTTCGCAGCGGTGTTGGGCTTGGAATTTAAGCGAATTCAGTTCACACCCGATCTCTTGCCCGGCGACATCACCGGGACGTATATTTATGAACGTCATAGTGGGCGCTTCGAGCTGCGCCCAGGGCCGATCTTTGCCAACCTGATCTTAGCCGATGAGATCAACCGCGCGTCGCCGAAGACACAATCGGCGCTTCTGGAAGCGATGCAGGAGTTTCACGTGACCTTGGAAGGGCAGACACTCCCCCTGCCCCACCCGTTCATTGTGATGGCCACGCAGAACCCCATCGAATTTGAAGGGACGTTCCCTCTGCCTGAAGCGCAGCTTGACAGATTTATGGTGCGGCTGTCGCTGGGGTATCCGTCGGCGGAGCACGAGCAAGAGATCTTGAGACGCCGCCGCGAGCGCGGTGCTGACGAGCCGCAGCTTCAGAGAGTCTTAAACTCTGAAGAGCTGCTGGCGATGCGCCACGCGCTAGAGACGGTCTTCGTGCACCCGGATATCGAGCGATATATCGTCGAGCTGGTGCGGGCGACGCGCGCCGATGGGAGGGTCTTAGTCGGGGCCAGTCCGCGCGGCTCATTAGCGTTGCTGAAGTTATCGCGTGCGCGAGCAGCCCTAGAGGGGCGCGATTATGTGATCCCCGACGATGTCAAGTCTATAGCTCATGCGGCGCTCGCCCATAGATTGATCTTACAACCCGAACTATGGATGAAGAAGCTCTCCGAGCGCGATATCGTCTCAGAAATATTAGAGCGCGTCCCTGTACCGAAGATAGAGTGAGTATGCTTGGTCCGCGCCGCTGGGCCTTTCTCGGTGGCGCAGCGTTTCTCTTGATTCTGATCGGCGAGATCCTGCGCCAGGGGGAACTCTTAGTCGTGGCGCTCCCGTTGATCTGCTATCTTGCCCTTGGGTCATATTTCGCCCTGCCCCAGATTACTTTGAAAGTGCACCGCAGCCTGAGCGGCCAGCGCGTCGCGAGCGAAGAGAGAGTAACAGTGCGCGTCGAGCTTAAAAATCTTGGGCCGAAGCTCGACCTCGTCGAGCTGGCCGATACAGTCCCTTCGCAGCTCACCGTGCGCTCTCAAAGTCCCACCAAGGTTGAGGCCATCCCCGCGGGAGCGACGATTGCCCTTGAGTACACGGTGACGGGTATGCGCGGCCTCGCCCGCTGGGAAGAGCTTGCAGTCACAGCCACGGATACCTTGGGGTTGTTCGTCGAGAGAATGAAACTCCCGTGTGAGAGCGAATTATTGATCGTCCCGACGTTTGAGCGGCTCGATGAGATTCTCATCCGTCCTCGGCGGACGCGCATCTTCTCCGGGCAAATTAAAGCGCGTCTGGGCGGCACGGGGATAGAGTTCTTCGGGGTGAGAGAATACTATCCCGGCGACGAGCGCCGGTATATCAATTGGAAGGCGACGGCGCGCAAAGATCGGCTGATTGTGAACGAGTTTGAGCAGGAGCGCGTCGCCGACGTGATTATTCTCTTAGATGCGCGCGAGCGCAGCGATGTCGTGGCCCTCACCCTGGCTACGCCACCCCTCTCCCGTAGAACGGGAGAGGGCCTGGGGGTGAGGGCCTCCTCGCTCTTCGAGCACAGCGTGCGCGCGGCGCTCTCATTAGCTCAGTACTTCACGGCTCAGGGCAACAGGGTCGGGCTGCTCATCTACGGGAAGTATTTGGACTGGACCTGGCCGGGGTTTGGGCGCTGGCAGCGGGAGAAGCTCTCGCGAGCTATCGCCTCGGCTGAAAAGGGCGATAAGGCCGTCTTCGAGGACTTAGAGAACCTGCCAACACGATTACTGCCTGCAGGCTCGCAGTTGGTCTTCGTCGGCCCGATTTTGGAATCCGACGTCAAGACCATTGTTGATCTGCGCCTGCGCTACGAAGTGCTCTGCGTCGCTCCCAATCCCGTGCTGTTTGAGAGCGCATTCGTAGCGCGAGCGCCGGAGACAGAATTGGCCCTCAGACTAGAGTATTTGCGGCGTCGGGCGCTGCTGGCGCAGGTGCGCCGCGCGGGGATTCGCGTCGTGGACTGGGATGTCTCTCAGCCGTTAGCCGGGGTTCTGCGCAGCGAGCTGGGGCGGATGGCTTGGCGAGCGGCGCTCATCCGTCGCGGAGCAATTCGATAATGACAGCACAAAGAGTGCTTTGGGGCATAGGGCGGGCGAGTTGGTTGCTTGGGTATGGGATATTAGCGTTGACCTGGTTGATGCGTGGGGAGTGGCTCTGGGCTGGGCTCGCGGGTGCGTTAGGGCTTCTCGCCTTGGTGACAAGCTTGTGGCGCTGGGCGTGGCCCGCGTCGGTCAATCTGCTCGTGCTCCTCGCGGCGAGCGCGGTTGGGACGATCCTCAATAAGTGGGCGGCTTTGGGCAGTGCGCTCTGCGGGCTGATCGCGTGGGATGCGGAACTTTTTGCGCGGCGCTTGGCTCCTTACTCCGAGGTGCCTGATGCACTAGTGCGGACGCATCTATGGCGTCTGGGCGCGATTGTGCTAATCTCTGGGATTTTGGGGGCAACGGCGTTGAGTGTCACGATATCGTTGAGCTTTGGCTGGGTCTTGTTACTCGCGTTTGGTTTCTTAGCGGTGTTCTTGCTCTTGTTGCGTCAGGGGTTGAGAGCGAGGGAAGGGGGCGGGGGAGGGGAGGAGGGCCCGCCCCCTTGAGGGGTCCTCGCTTCGGAACGGTACGGGCAGGTGTACCGTCCCACTAGGGCTTAGGCTAGAGCCTCAGGAGGTCGTCAATCTTCAAGTTCTTCAAATTATTCGGGTCGAAGAGGTTCTCCGGCAACGGTTGGGCCGGGCGCTTGCGCGTCACAAAGCTAATGGTCGTCTGGCTGCCATCAAGCACGTTTCTGATTAAGACTCTATCGGGCACAGTGTCGTTCTCGAACTTGCCCAACGCTAACGCTTCAAAGACGGTCTCGAGCTTATTTGTCTTATTGTAGGCTTCGCCCTTGAGCACGACGAACTCGGTTTTCTCTACCCACATCTTGCGCACGGGGTAGTCTTCGGTTCTCTCTTTCTCTTTCTTGACGCGCAGCGTCAGCACATAGGTGCTATACTCTTTATCGCCGACTTTGACCTTCTCTTCAGTGACCTTCTCGTCAGCGGTGTAGCTCTCGCTGTACTTGAAGCCGCTCCCTAAATCTTCGAACGAGAGGTTGCTCCCGGCAAAACTCCCCTTGCGCTCTTGGGTGTTGACTAACTGTTTGACCGCGCCGAGCGCGGGCAGATAGAGCCACAGATCGGCGTCCTTGTTCTCAGGCTTGATGCTCAAGAAGAGCGTGCCGCGCACGTCGTCGGGCTTGACGAACGCCACTAAGAGCCGATCCGGCTCGCCCTTCTTTCTCTTGGAGATGAAGCGAAATTCGTTGGTCGCCGTCTTCTTGTCTTTGCCGACGATATCGAACTTGATGTCGCTGATCAGCTCGCCTTCGAGGCCGCCGATGCCGCCCTTCTCTTCGACTCTCTGTAAGATCTGGGGTCCAGTGAGCGTCTGCTGCCCGTACAAAGACCACGCTCCCACAAGGAGCGCCACCCCGATGACAGCTAAAGCGCACTTCGTGATAGGACGCATGATAGACCTCCTTGGGCCGGCGCCTGAAGTCGCCGGCTCAGCAGATGAAAGCCCGCTCAAGCGGGCTGGCCAGCGTGCTTCAGCACGCTTCCACCTCCTGAGCCGGACGCTTCAGCTTCCGGCTATTGAGAAATTTCGGCTTCCATAGTAAGAGTATCGCGGGGATGACCGTGAACGCGCTGAGCGCGCTCACGACCATTGTCAGCGCCACAAGCGATCCGAACGTGTTCAGCCCCTTAAACGTCGAGAGCCAGAGCACGCCGAACCCTAACGTGAGCGCGAGAGCATTGTAGCTGATCCCCGCGCCGGTGTACGTGAGCGTGTGCTCCAGGGCGCGCCGCGCAGCTTCGTCACGCGCGAACTCTACACGGTATCGCTCGACAAAGTGAATCGCATAATCTATCCCGATCCCAATAGCGATTGAGCCGATCATCATCGTGCTCATATCCAAGGGCAGGCCCAGATAGGCCATCAGCCCAAACTCCGTGAGGATCGTCAAGACCAACGGCACAATACAGAGCATCCCTGCGACGGCCGATCCCATCAAGAGCGAGACGATGAGCCAACTGGCGCTCACGCTCGTCAGCAGACTCCAAATCTGACTCTCTTTGATCTGCTCCATGAGCCGCGCGTAGACCGGTACTGTGCCCACCTGCTCAGCCTTGATCTGTAAGGCCGAGCCGTCGCTGGCCAACGACGTCGTCGCTGTCGGACCGAAGTGCTCATCGAGATAGCGCTGAATCTCCGCGACAAGCTTGGACATCTGCGTGCTGCTAACCCACTCCATCGAGACGAGCACTTCCCCAGCAGAGAAATCCGTCAGGGCCATCTGGCCCAGGCTGCCCCCCTGGAACGTGAAGAGCAACAGCAACTGCGCGATGAGCTTGCGGTCGTCAGGGATCACATAATACGCAGGATCGTCGGCATGGAACTTCTGATTCAACTCGCGCACGAGATTGGTGAGCGACGTGGTGCGGCGCACCGCGGGCAGCGTCTCTAAGAACTCTTGCAGCGCGAGGATCTTCTTTAAGACTTCGGGTTCTTTGAGGCCGTCACGCACGCCCAGGTCTATCTCGATCCCCGTCTGGAGGCTTCCCCCAAAATGGCGCTCTAGAACGTCGAGGGCTTCGATGACGGGATGGCCTTTCCCCAAAAACTCTTTCGCCGAGGTCTCAATGCGCAGTCGAGGGATACCCACAGCCCACCCCACGGCGACCACGCCCGCACCGATGAGAATCACCAGAGTCGTGCGCTCTATGAGGTACGCCAAACCGACTAACCCCGCGCGCCCTTGCAGCCAGCGCGCTAAGAGACTGCGGCGCCCGCCTTGGGGCACAGGCAAGAGCGCCAAGATCGCGGGGATGAGCGTGAGCGACAGCAGCGCAGCATAAAGCACACCAATCCCAGTGTAGATGCCAAAATCGCGCTGAGGCCAGAGCGTTGAGCTGAGCAGCGCAAAGAAGCCCGCGACTGTCGTTAAAGCCGCCATCGCTGTGGGGGAGAGCATCGCCGTAACTGTTTCTACGAGAATCTCTTTTCTGGGGCGCCCCTCTTTGTGCGCTTCTTCGTAGTATTTGTTGAGGATGTGAATCCCGTAGGCCGTCCCTACGGCCATCAGCACCACGGGCGCGATGAACGAGAAGGGCGTAAACGGCGCGCCGAGCCAGCCCATCGTGCCCATCTCCCAGATCGCGCTCAACACGACCGTCAGTAACGGGAGGACTACGCCGCGAAGACTACTGAATCCCACGTAGAGCACGAGCACGATCACGCCGATCATCACGGGGAAGAGCATCAGCAAATCTTTTCTCATGCTCTCGGCGATGAACTGATTCAATCTCGGCATCCCGCCGACGTAGATGCGCTCCGGCCCCTGATAGCGCTCGACGATCTCCAGGACACGGTTGACGACGCCGACGGTGTCCTCTTCGCCGGGTTGTAAGCGAATCAGAATCCCTGCAGCTTTTTCGTCCTCGGAGACGACGAACCCGCGCAGCAGCCGATCCCCCAGGACGCGCTCCCTATACGCTGCGATCTCGTGGGGAGTCTCGGGGATTTGGGGCAGCGCCGTCGCCACGGTGATCGCCGTCTCGGTGCCGGAGATGACTTGAGAGTTCGTGGGCCCGCGCACCTCGTCCACTTCGGGGATCTGCTCAAAGAGTTCCTCCATCTCTTTGAGCTTCTTCAGCGTTTCGGGCTTGAAGATCGTGTCGTCGGCTTCGAGAGCGACCATAAAGAGCTTCTGGTCGCCGTAGCGCTCCTCAGCGCGACGGAGTGCGACTGTTGCAGGATCATCGTGGGGCAAGAATGCCTCGAAATCTTGCTCGAAGCGAATTCTGGGGATGGCGCTGGCAAAGAGCGCCGTCAGCGTCAGAATAACACCGATCACCCACCAGGGATGATCTATGATCTTCTCAGCGAAAATTTTTCTCTTCATTTCAGCCATCCGTGGCGCTCAAAGACGCTCGAAAAGATCCCCAGAGCGCCGTCGTCCAGGACTGTTAAAGCTTTGAAAAGCCCGCCGGAGCCTTGCGCGACGCGCTGGCGGATCAGCTCTATCGCAGTGAGCAGCTCCGGGCGCGTCTGCGGCCCGATGGGCTTGGTGATCAACCAGATCTGGGGCACCGAGCCGTCTTCGATCCCCCGCGGCACGATCACGATCAGTTCGTATCTCTTATCTGTAGGGTTGACCCCCAAAGGGTCGTCGTAGCTCGATGCGACCCGGACGATCTTGGCCTCGAAGTTGAACAGCCCTGACTCTTGCAGAGCACGCGCGTAGATCTGCACCATCAGAGACGCTTGTAGCGTCTGGGTCTCGTCGACTAAGAGCAGATCCACTTTCGATTGAGCGAGGGCACCGAGAGCACTGAGCGTTCCCAGGGCGATGATGCTGAGGAGCACGATGCGCTTGCGCATACCCTTCACCTCTCCGGCGTTATCCCCCATAGCATCAGGTCGACCCATTGCTCAGCGAGCCAATTCAAGTCAGGGCGATCCGACTGCAGGATATAATGGCAGACCGCTCCGTGGAAGATCCCTTCCGTGAAGAGCGCCCACGCTCGCGGGTCGAGCGTCTTGCGCAGAACGCCGCTCTGTTGGAGTGTGCGCACCCGTTCGATGAGGAAGTTTTTCACCGTTTCGCTCAGGCGATTCCAGCGATCTTCAAATTGGGGATCAATCGACGTTGCCTCGCGATAAATCACTTTTGCTAAATCCCGATGCTGCGCGAAGAAGCGTAGCCACGTGAGCACGTGCTCTCTCAAGCGTGCCCGATCCAGGCGTGCTGGCCACTCTTGGCTCATCAAGCGATTCACTAATCCCGTCAACAGCTCAAAATAGTGATCAATGATGGCGAGGAAGATCTCTTTCTTCCCGGGAAAGTAGAGATAGAACGTGCCGCGGGCAACGTCGGCCTCGGTGATAATGTCATCAATAGACGTCTCTAAGTACCCTTTGCGGGCGAAGACCCTCGTCGCCGCGTCGAGCAACTGTTGGCGTCGGGTCTCCTTCTCTAGGGCAGTTCTGGCCATCCTTCTCACTAGACTGACATGTCAGTCTAGTGAGAGTATAGCGCACGACGAGGGGGTTGTCAAGCACAGGTCAAATCAGAGGTGCAGAGCTTGATACTCATGCTGGCATGGCGGCCCAGGTGCAATTGAGAGAGCCTCCTCGTGGAGGTCCATCACGACCGAGACGACGCTGGCGTAACGCTCTTCTGGCGGAAAAGCTTCGTCGGGATGGCGACAGAGCGAGTACGGGAAATCATCGTGATCACGCAAGATTTCTAGCGCGCGCTCGTGAGAAATCTGGGAGCTTGTGCGCAAGAGATGCTGGACGCGAGCGAGTCGCTGCTCGGTGCTGGGGCGCTTGGAGGTCTGAATACGGCGCGTCAGGCCGATAGCGTGCAGATCGAGAAAGTGATTCGTGTGCGCGAGCCAACCGTCTTTAGGAGGGATTTCGTGGACGCCCGTCGGCGCGGTCTCCAGATTAATAGCTCTGTCGGGCGCTTGGGCGATGAGAAAGTTCGCGGAGACGCTGCGCTGACCTTCAGTGACGACGCCTATGGCTTGCTCGAAGTCCGCGCAGCGCAAGATCTCCCAGCACCGCACGTGGAAGGGCTTCGCCAGCCGTGCCCAGTCGTCGTGCTCCGAGTTCAGGCCGTTGATCGCAAGCCCTAAGCCCGAAGAGTTCAAGCCGATCTTGCCCCCGACGATCCCCGCCTCGGTGAAGCAGAGGATCTCCGGCACTCCCGGCTCGCGAATCTTTAGGACTAAGCCCTGCACATCGGGAATCCAGTCCCAGTTCTCAGCCAAGAGCAAGTGTCCGTGAACAGTCTTAGTAGGCAAGAGGGCGAAGCTGGTGCAGCCGTCGGACCTCTCCCCTCGCTCCTCTCCGACACGGGAAAGGGGCCAGGGGGGTAGGTCAGCCGTGAGCACTTTGCGCGTCTCTTCGCTGTAGATCAATTCATAGCGTGCGTTGAGCGCCGCGATCTCCAGAAGCTCTCTTCCGGAGCCTTCGGCGACGCCGCGCATCGCTTCGGCGTAGGGGGGCGTGAGCTTCTCGATCACGTCCAGATACAGCCCAGCACGATGCAAGACTTCAGCTTTGGGAAGCTTCGTCTCGCGCTCGAAGCGATAGAAATAAATCTCTAAATTTTGCGCGATCCGCTCGCGCGCGAGCCGACCGTGCGCCAGCCCTTGCTCGTAGGGCGTGCCCTCTAGTTCTAGCACCGGCAGCGTCGTCATGCGAACTCCTTCACGAACGTGATCCACGCCGGTTGGCGCACAAAGCCCAGCTTCTCGTTGATCGCCAGCATCCCAACATTCGTGTTGTCGTTCCACGTCTTGATGACTTCGTACCCGTGTGCGCGCGCGTATTCAATCGTCTTGAGCTTGAGCGCCATAGCGACGCCCCTGTTGCGATACTCGCGGCGCACGCCCGTCAGCCCTTGATATAGATCTTTTGGCTCGCCTTGGCTGCGTCGGAGGTTGCTCAGCCCGATATACTGTTCGCCGTCCTTGGCGATGAAGTAGCCATCAGCGATGGTGTCAGGGTGCTCGATGCTGTAGCGCAGAAAGTGTTCAAAATCAACGGGCGTGTACTGATCGGGGTGGGGCACGTCTTCCATAATGAGAACAAAGAGTTCGTGCAGCTTCTTGAGAGAATCGGGATCGCGCTGGCGTTCTTGCGCGAGCGTGGAGATCGTCAAACCGTGAGCCGAGAATCTTTCGAGATAGTGCGCGAACTTGGAGAGATCGAATGTGTGTACATTCAAGCGCGACTCCCAAGAGCGTTGGGTTTCCGCAAAGCCGTTTCTCTGCAAGAACGCTAAGCTGCGCGGGTAATCTTCGCGAGTGTTGGTGAAGATGCGCACGGCGTTGAGCGCGCGCAGATCGGTCTCGATCTTCTCGTAGAGCGCCCGACCGATGCCCCGTTTTTGAAAGCTGGGATGGACGCCGACATAAACCCAGAACTTCTGGGGATGGAACATGCCGGGCATGTGATGATATTCCGCGTAGCCCGCGACCCGATTCTGTATTTCAGCGACATAGCGTTTGAAGATATATTTTTTATCGAAGTGCTCGTCGTCGTAGCGGATCTCGTCGGCGCTGGAGCGATAGTCGGGGTAGATCGCGTTGCCGATCTCGGCGATAGCCGTGTAATCGTCGGCAGTGAATTCGCGAATATGGAAGTTCATGTTCATGGCAGATTCAGTGCGAACTTGATCGCATCGTTGACTGCTCTGATCTTTTCTGTGCTAAGCTGCACAATCCGCTTTCGCAGCCGCGCTTTACGTATCGTGATCAAGCTGTCGAGGTTCACCGCACAACGGTGAGGCAGGCCGTCTGTTGGGCCAAGCTCTACCTCAGCACGAATTCCGCGAATGCGCGTCGAAACCGGAGCCACCGTCACCCACTCACGAATACGATAAGCCTCATCACGCGAGACGAGCACCACCAGCCGCCGCCTGGCCGGAGGGTCAAGCTCCGCCCACCAGACTTCCCCTCGTTTCACTTCTCCTCCCACTCCACGTGTGCCAAGAGCTGCTCAGACATACTTTCACACGCTGCCATCTCCTCTTCAGTCTCCGGATACTTTAGATACCCTTCGATGTAGCGTCGAACGTCCTCGGCTTCTTGCTGCGCTTTCAGCCACTGGCGAATCGCCTCGGCAATCACTGCGCTTCGGGTCTGCTTAAGCTGGCGACGCCGCTTCTCTATAGCCCGAAACTCATCTTTAGGTAGGCTGATAGCGATCTTCACGGTTTGGGCCGGCATCTTCTTCACCTCGACGGTATGAGCGAAGTTATACTGAAAGTATAGCTTCATCTTAGGAAGTTGGTCAAGTCTTAGATTGCCTTAGCTATCAAGAGGTGAGGGGGTGGTAACCGATGGTTCTAACTCACAAGAGAGTATTGGTACGCCCGGGAGGACTTGAACCTCCGACCTCTGGCTCCGCAGGCCAGCGCTCTAATCCCCTGAGCTACGGGCGCACAGCTTAACTATTGTAGCGAGAACAGGTGCACTCGTCAAAGGAGTTTGTTAAGATAACTAGATCGTGAACTCAACAATGACACAACGCGCTCTTGCGCAAGACCAGATCTTTCGCACCTGGTGGCCCCTCGCCGCCAGTTGGCTGCTCATGGGCTTAGAGCTTCCCGCAGTGAGCGCTATCGTCGCACGGCTCCCAGAACCGCAGATCAATCTCGCAGCTTACGGTATCGTCTTCGCGATCTCGATGATCATCGAGTCGCCGATTATTATGTTGTTAGCAGCTTCGACAGCCCTCAGCAGAGATTGGGACTCGTATCTCAAGGTGCGACGCTTCATGATGCAAACGAGCGCGCTCTTGACCGCCCTGCACGTCTTGATTGCTTTCACGCCGTTATATTATTTTGTCGTCGTTGATCTCATTGGCGCTCCAGCTCAGATTATCGAGCCAGCACGCTGGGGGTTGATGCTCATGACCCCCTGGACGTGGTCCATCGCCTATAGACGGTTTCATCAAGGGGTCTTGATTCGCTTTGGGCATTCGGAAATTGTTGGTTTGGGCACGGTCGTGCGCTTGAGCGCCAATCTCATCGTGCTTGGCATCGGGTATCTAATTGGGAACATTCCCGGCATCATCGTCGCGGCCAGCGCCGTCTCAATGGGCGTGATGAGCGAAGCTTTCTTCGTCGGGCTGCGCGTGCGCCCGTTCTTACAGAGACTGCGCCAGATCACGCCCGATGGAGACCCGCTCACGCTGAGAGCCTTCTTGCGCTTCTATATCCCCTTGGCGATGACATCGCTCTTGACTCTCTTGGTGCAGCCGATTGGGAGTGCCGCAATCAGCCGGATGCCGGGCGCGTTAGAGTCGTTGGCCGTCTGGCCGGTCGTGTCGGGGTTGCTCTTTCTCTTGCGCAGCGTCGGGATCGCGTACAACGAAGTCGTCGTGGCGCTCTTGGGTAAGCCAAGGGCTGAAGAGAGCCTGCGACGCTTCGCCACGATGCTCTCGCTCTCTCTGACAGCGATGCTGCTTCTTGTTACAATGACGCCTCTAGCAGAGCTTTGGTTTGGAGGGCTATCAGGGTTGCTCCCGTCGTTGGCGAATCTCGCGCAATCGAGCCTGTGGTTCGCGCTGCTCCTGCCGGCGTTCAGCGTCTGGCAGAGCTTCTATCAGGGGTCTTTAGTTCACTCGCGCAGGACGCGCGGGGTCACCGAAGCGATGGCGCTCTCCCTGATAGTGAGCAGCGCGATCCTGAGCGCAGGAGTGCTCTGGGGACAAGTGACGGGCTTGTATGTCGCGCAAGTAGCGTTCACGGTCGGAGGGCTTGCGCAGATGCTCTGGCTCGCCTACTGTAGGGTACGGAG
>JAOAIA010000020.1 GCA_026414955.1 Candidatus Bipolaricaulota bacterium | reverse complement strand
CCCCAAGAAGCCGCACGGATATTGGCTGAAGCAATAGATTACGCGCGCCAGGCGGAGCTGGCGGCGCTGCGGGCCCGACCCCAGCCCGCTCAGTAGAGAGTTTTTCGCTTCCAGTCTGAAAACTTGACAAACTCGCCCCCGTCTGCTATAATCCAGTTAGCAGACTATAGTCGAGTCTGCTAATTTCGAGAAATGACAGAACAGCAGCGCAAAGGAGGTAGAGACCATGACCAGACTGCCGGAACTCTGGAGGGAACCCTTCGCGCTCTCGACGCGGCTGAGCCGCTTGATGGACGAGTTCTTCGCTGACTTCGACCGCAGCTTGTTCTTCGACTGGACGCCCTTTGAAAGCTTCGGGCGGACCGATATCTACGAAAAAGACGGCAAGCTCGTCTACGAGACCGAACTGCCCGGCGTGAAGAAGGGCGACATCGAGATCAAGGTCGAGGACGGCCGGCTCATCATCAGCGGCGAGGTCAAGCGCGATGAGCGCATCGAGCGCGAGCACTACTTCCGCATCGGCCGTCACTATGGCAAGTTCCAGCGGGTCTTCCCGCTCCCCGAGCAGGCCGACGATCCCAAGAAGATCAAGGCCAGCTTCGAGGACGGCATCTTGCGGGTGACCGTGCCGTTGCGGGAGTCGCTCAAGCAGAAGGAGAAGGCCATCGAGATCAAGGTCGAGTGAGACGCTTCAAGGCCCTCACCCCCAGCCCCTCTCCCCTCCGAGGGAGAGGGGAACTGAGGGGTGAGGGCCTTGGGTTAAAATCTCTCCCACGGGATCGGCTCGGTGAAATCGGGCAGGCCCTCGGCCGTCAACGGGACCTCTGCCCGCTCGATGGGGATGACCGGATACCCAGACCCGAATCTATAGATATATGTATACGGCTTCCCGTCTCGGTAGTGCAAGAAGACGTGAGCGATGAGCTTGGCTTTTTCGAGTAAGATCGGCTTGCCCAGGTTGTCGCGCCGCGCGATCCCCAGATCGAATAAGTCTTTTGTGTTGAGAATGTACGCCGAGAACGTCACGGCGAAGTCTTCGAACTCGTTGGTCATGGCGTAATTGGGCGGGCCGCCGAAGGGCTCGCGCACGTAATTGATCATATCAGACCCAGATTGCCTATGAAGGGATGACCACTCGCGCTTGAGGGAGGCGCCGAGTTTCACGAAGTGAATAAAGTGCGCTAGCTCGTGATAAAAGATCCCAGTGAAGCGCCGCCCCGGCGTCATGCGGTACATCTCCAAGATACGTCCAGCATAGAGAAAGCGCCCTTCGACCTCGTTCGAGGGAGGCAAGAATTTGATCTGATGCAGCCCTTCTATTAAGTTTAACCCCAACGAGCGCAGCGCCCGCCACATCTGGTCGCAGTGATAGTCTTCGATTTCCCCAGCTTCCTCTTCGTAGGAGATGCGGATGCTCAGCTCGGCAGCGATCTCGACGCAGAACGCCTTGGGGAACGTGATATCGAGTTCGACGGTGAGCGCGACGCTGTTAGAGTGAACGAGCACGACGCGCCAGGGCGCATTGAGATTTTCTGCATCTGCTTCAGCGAGCAGATCGAACGAGCTGTGATCCAGGGTGAGCGCGACGGGCTGGTCTTGATCGGGCTTATAGAGCTGGGCCGAGGCCCATAGCTCTAAGGGCCTGACTTCAAAGTGCGCCCGAATTGGGCCGGGCGCTGTGGGGGTGAACGAGACCTCGTAGAGTTCCCCCGGAGCGACCGTGGCTTTGTACGCCCCGGTGACCGTGGCGTGGGCCGTGACCGCCGACGCTGTGAGCCAGAGAGCAAGCAGAACAAAAACCTTTGCGCGCATCGTGGACACCGTCCTTGTGCAAATTCTTTCAGGGGGATATTATAGCACACAGGGCGCGGGGGCTGACAGAAAAGTTCCCATTTGACCTCTGGGGAGCCTTTCTGCTATGATACGCAACGTATACCAAAGCTCTTATGCTGGGAAAGGGGGAAACGGGAACCTATGCGACGCATCGCGATCACCAATCAGAAGGGCGGTTCAGGCAAGACGACGACCGCCGTCAACCTCGCAGCCGCCCTGGGCGAAAAGAAGCGCCGCGTCTTGCTCATAGACCTCGACCCGCAGTGCTCGGCGACCTCATGGTTTGGGATCAAAAATCCTGATAAGGGCATCTTTCGCGTCTTTGTTGAGAACGGGAACGTTTTAGATATTATCAGTGAGACAAACGTTCCCAATGTGCATCTCGTTCCAGCCAGCTCGTGGCTGGTTGGGGCGGAGCGGGCGTTGGCCGGGGAGGTCGGCGCCGAGACAATCCTGAGACGTCAACTGCACCAGCTCCCCAGCGACCGCTGGGACTATCTGGTGATAGACTGCCCACCGGCGCTGGGGATTCTGACGGTCAATGCGTTGGCGGCCGCCCGCGAGGTGCTCGTGCCCGTCGAAGCGCACGTGCTGGCCCTGGAGGGCCTCGCCCAGCTCATACAAACAGTAGACGTCGTGAAGGAGCGGCTCAACCCCGAGCTGGAGATTTCGGGGATCTTGGCGTGCCGTGTGGACGGGCGCACGCGCCATGCTCAAGAGATCGTCGAGCAGCTTCGAGGCCGTTTCGGGAACCTTGTCTACAATACTGTCATCCGTGAAAACGTCCGTCTCGCGGAGTGCCCGTCGTTCGGCAAGCCCATCATCCAGTACGATCCGCGCAGCTACGGGGCACACGACTATCGAGCCTTGGCGACGGAAGTCATCCGTCAAGAGAAGGAGAGGAAGTGAAGTGACGATGGCCAAGCGTCGCACTACTATCGGGACAAACCCCCTCGATGCGGTCATCCCCACCCGGCGCGCAGAGAAGCCCGCCAGGCCCTCGCGGGTGGTCAAGGAGCGGTTGACCGTCCATCTGCCCGTAGACTTGATTGATCGGATAAAGAACGCGGTCTACTGGACGCCGGGGTTGACCTTAGCTGGGCTGGCCGAGGAAGCCCTTGCAGCGGCCGTAGCGAGATTGGAACGCGAGCGGGGCGAACCGTTCCCGCCACGAAAATCTGAGCTGAAGGGCGGACGCCCTCTCAAGTGAGCGCCTATCCCCTAGCCCCCTTCCCGAGCGGGGAAGGGGGCTGAGGGGGTTAGGCTTTTACGCTTTCTTGACGGAGAGTTTCCCGCCGGCCTCGACGACCTTCAGTCTCTTGCGCACCATCTCTTTGAGTTCGCGGCCGGCACGGAAGGCCGGGACGGCCTTGCTGGGCACCAGCAGGCGCTGGCCGGTCTGCGGGTTGATGCGGCTGCTGCTGCGACGGGGCCGCGCCGCGAAGCTGCCAAACCCAGTGATGCGCACGGTCTGGCCGTCCGCGACCGATTTGGAGATCGCGGAGAAGATCGTGTTGACGGCGTCGCGCGCGGTGCGCTTGGGAATGCCCGTCTTCTGGGCAATCGTCTCGATGAGCTCTGCTTTGTTCATGACGAACCCCCTTTGTGGTTGCTGTTATGGTGGCTGTATTGTAGAGCAGAAGATACCCAAAAGTCAAGTCGAAACCCCATCCCCGAGCACTATTTCCCACAGAAGAGCCGAATTTCTCTGATTATTTGGCGTTTTTCGCTCCCCTCGCCCTCGGTGCTGTCAGAGGGGCTAGCCCAGCGATTATAATGGGGTCATCTTGGACGAAGGAGGGTCGGTCATGAAGGCAGTGCGGCTGTGGGTCGTATTGGCGATCGTGATCGGGAGCGTGGGTTGGGCGCAGACCGCATCGGTGCGCGAGAAACTCCAGACGACGTTGCGCCAGCTCATCTCGAGGGACGGTCTCACAGTGACAGCGAGCAAGATGCACCAGCGCGGGCTGACTTCAGTACATACTCAGAACGGGAGCATCCAAGTTGTTATAGAGACGACGGCGAGTGCGGAGCTGAGCCGGCTGAGCGAAGCGGTGCGCGCTCTGGGCGGCCAGACAGAGCTTGTGTATGAGAGCGTTGTGCAAGCGCAGGTGCCGATCAAGCACCTTGAAGCGTTGGCGGCTCTGCCCCAGGTGCGCTTTGTGCGCCTGCCCGTCGCCCCGGCCTTCGATCAAGGGGCGGTGGTCAGCGAGGGGGTCTCACTCATGGGCAGCCGCTCATGGAACGGCGCGGGGCTTGACGGCAAGGGCGTGAAGGTCGGGGTGCTCGACGGGGGATTCTCTCGCTATGAGACGCTGATAGGTCGGGAGTTGCCCCCGCGCGAGCGCCTCGTGACTCGGTCGTTCCGACGCGACAACCAGATGTACAGCCCAGTCTCCCCGTCGCGCCACGGCACGGCGCTTGCCGAGATCGTCCACGACGTGGCCCCCGGCGCGACGCTCTATCTGACGGCGTTCGCTACCGACGTCGAGCTGCGCCGTGCTATGGACTATCTTATTACGGAGCGCGTCGACGTGATCTCCACGTCGTTTAGCCTGCCGTCGGGGTGCTTCACAGGGCCGGGGATCCTTGAGCCGTATCTACGCAGGGCACGCGAGGCCGGGATCTTCTGGTCTACGTCGGGGGGTAACGACGGGAAGCAGCACTGGGAGGGCCGCTGGCGCGACGACGAGAACGACCGCCTCCACAACTTCCACGGGGCGGACAATCGCAACGATCTGGACGTCGAACTCTTCGAGTTTCAATATTCCAGTGGCCAGCGCGTGGCGACGTTCGTGATCTCAGGGGTCTTCAGTTGGGAGGCAGATTGTCAAAATGCCGGCGACGACTACGAGATCGTCTTCTTCGACGAGGAGGGGCGAGAACTGCCGCCCTTCGATGAGGACACCGGTCAGGGCCAAGTGAACGAATGGGTCTGGCGGCCGGGTGTACCCATCAAGTCTTTTTTCGCAACGCTGGACTATCCCGTCGATCAAGTGGGCACGATCAAGCGCGTCCAGATGGCCATCCGACAGATGCGCTCTGGGGCACCACGGGGCTGGCTGGATATCGTCTGGCGCTGCTGCGACATCCAGCAGTTTGAGTACAGCGACCCGCGCGGCAGCATCTCGATCTTCGAGCCGCGCAGCTCGGCCAACGTCTTCACCGTCGGGGCGTTTGCGCACAATCCCCAACGCTGCCCCAGCTGGGCGCCTTGCCCCAATGGGCTTTTTGCTTACAGCAGTCGCGGGCCGACCAAAGATGGGAGAATCAAGCCGGACATCACCGCGCCGAGCCACGTCTCGACCGCCAGCTATGGCCGGTTCAGCGGCGCCAGCGATGGCCAGGGGTTCACGGGGACTTCCGGGGCGCAGCCCCATGTCGCCGGGGCAGCAGCGCTCATCAAGCAGGCGTTCCCAAACTACGGGCCAAGCGACATTGCGCGCTTTCTCGAAAGCCGTGCCGAAGACCGTGGCCCCGTGGGGAAGGACAACGACTGGGGCGCAGGGCAGCTTCTCCTAGGAGCCGTTCCGGCGCGGAATCGCCCGCCGGTGGCGAACGCCGGGCCGGATCAAACTGTCACCGTCGGCGCGGTCGTGCAGCTGGATGGCAGCAGCTCGAGCGACCCCGACGGCGATAGACTCAGTTATAGCTGGCGCTTCGTCGGTCTTCCTACCGGCAGCCAAGCGACGCTCTCCGACCCGCGCATCGTTAATCCGACGTTCGTCGCCGATCTGCCGGGGGAATATCTCATCGAGCTGACGGTGGACGACGGCAAGGGCGAGCGGGCTTCCGATCACGTGAGGGTCACGGCGACGCTGCCCGCAGTGCTGCGCACGCTCGCCGTGACGCAGGTGCTCTTCGTCACGCCGGGCTGGCGGCGCGAGCTGCGCTCCGGGTGCGTCATCTATACGAACGATGGGGAGGCACGAGTCCAGATCGTGCTGAGTGACGGGATCCAAGAGCACATGGTGCCTGCGGGGCGCGAGGTGCTCCTGTGTGGCGAGCTGGTGCACCTAGAGAGCGTGGGAGAGCCGCGAGTTTTGGAGAACATAGCGACAGGGGCAAGCCCGCTGGCGTTGAAGTTCACCAAGCTGGAGCTTGGGGAGCCGGCGCACTGGGGGCGCAGCGCTCGTGAGGGCTGTGTAGTGTATAAGAATCTCCGAGCCGACCCCAACTCGATTCGAGTGACCACAAGTGACGGATCAGTCCGCAACTTCGCTGTGGCGGCGGGGCGGGAGGCTTTTATCTGCGGGAGCGTCATCCACCTCGAATGAGCTGATTCTTTCAGGGTTTTCGTCACCGCACAATTTCCGCACATCGCGGGAGTATACTGAGGGGAAGGACCTAACCCCTGGCCCCCTGCCCGACGCGGGGGGCGACTAGGGAGGGTGACCAAACCCAAACGATAAGGAAGGTGGCGCCGATGATGCGCAAGAGAGTCGCAGCAGGGTCGTACCCAAACTCACAGATTCCTAAGGAGGGATCAGCGATGACGATTCTCGGTTACAAGCAGACCTAACCCCCTGGTCTCTTGCTTCATCCTCACCCCCGTCCCTGCCCCACCCCCTCACCCCAGCCGCCAGGGCCGGTGAGCGTCAAGAGCCGTGCACTGAAGAGCAAGTGTTTGATCTGGGAGATCTCGCGCTCGCGCCCGATGAAGCTCGTCAGCTCGTGGGGGAGATTATGCAAAGCTCGTGACGCAGGCGCGGCGACTTCGCGCTTGCGGATCTGCTCGTAGAGGGCGCGCGTCTCCTGTGAGGGCGACAGTTCAAGCTCTCGCTTCAGAATCTGCAGCGGGCTAAGCGCGAGAGCGTCTTGAGCAAGAGTTCGTGCCAACGTTCGCGCAACGGGATGGCCCACTCTTCGTAACGATCTTCGGCGAGAAACTCCCCGCGGGCGAGCGCCAGGGTTTTCTCGTATGCGCAAATCGCGGGGCATTCTGACACGGCTGACCCTCTGTCGTCCTGGCCGAATTATTATAGCTTATAGTGTTGCTCTCCCGCACAAATTCCTGTACAATCAAGCTCACACTCAATTCCCTCATAAGGAGCACCCAATGGAACGCACGTTCGTCATGCTTAAGCCCGACGCCGTCAAGCGACGGCTCATCGGTGAAATCATCAGAAGAATCGAGGCAAAGAATTTACATATCGTCGCCATGAAGATGATACGGATTGACAGAAAGCTCGCCGAGACGCACTACGGCGAGCACCGCGAAAAGCCCTTCTTCAAAGACTTAGTGGACTTCGTCACGAGCGGCCCCGCCGTGGCGATGATCATCGAAGGCCCAAACGCCATCAGCGTGATGCGCACGATGATGGGGGCTACCAATCCGTTCAATGCCGCTCCGGGCACGATCCGGGGAGATTTTGGACTCGACTTAACCCAGAATCTCATTCACGGGTCTGACTCCCCCCAGTCGGCCCAGCGCGAACTCGCTCTCTTCTTCCCCGAAGAGCAGGCTTCGCCTGCACCGTTCGCCATGCCGCCGTAGGCGGCACGATGGATAGTCCAGACGAAGTCTGGCCATTTGCACGATGGGGGAGTTTTTGCTATACTTGTTGGACCGATGGCGGTTTGTGGGTTTGACTCCGTGAGCACTCTTTCTTTCCCAGAACTCTGTATAGTGGCTCGTAGGGAGGACTCCTATGCCGTTGTATCGCTATCTCTGTGAATCGTGCGGTCATAGCTTCAGCGTCCTAGACTCGTTTAACAGCCCGAATCCGCGCGACTGCGAGGAGTGCGGAGCACCGAAAGCACGTCGCCTCCCGTCGCGCGTGGGCATCCAATACAAAGGCTCCGGCTTCTACACGACCAACTACGGCCGGAAGCGCGAGCACGCTACCTCAACGAACTCAACGAACGGCACAGCGCAGCAGACATCTCCAAGCTCAAGCAACTCGTGAACGAACACGGCAGCACAACAGCACCAGGGCACTGTAACACTACTATAAGGGGGAGCCGACGTGTACAGCGGTGACGATATCGCCAAATTGCGTATTGGCTTGGCCTCACCCGAAGAGATCAAGAGCTGGTCTCGCGGCGAGGTCACCGAGTCCGAGACGATCAATTACAGAACCCATAAAGCCGAGCGCGGCGGCCTCTTCGCGGAGGAGATCTTCGGCCCGGAGAACGACTACGAGTGCGCCTGTCAGAAATATCGTGGGCGCAAGTTCGAAGGGATCACGTGCGAGAAGTGCGGCGTGCTCGTGACCAGCTCCGACGTGCGCCGCTCCAACATGGCCCACGTCGAGCTGGCCAGCCCCGTCGTCCATTTCTGGTACTTGAAGGGCATCTCTTCGCCCTTGAGCACGCTCTTGGGCATCAAGCGCGCCACGCTCAAAAAGATCGCCTACTACGAGACGACCCCCCTGGAAGAAGAGATGTATATTATCACTCAGTCGAGTTCTTCAGATTTTCCCAAGGGCGCTATTATTTACGGGACGCAGCTCCAGATTTTGGGCGAAAAGAAGAAATTCACGGCCGAGCGCCTCTATGCGCTTGAGAACGACTTCGAGATCAGCGCCGAAGGCGACGGCAAAGTCTCTTTTGAGAAGATCAAGCTCGACAACGGCGAAGAGATCAAGCTCATCAAGCTCTCCAACGCCACCAAAGCATTCCCCGTGCCCCTCAGCGCCGAGATGCTCGTGCAGTCGGGCGAGAAAGTCCCAGTCGGCCAACCCTTAGCGCGATTGCTCAAAGAAGAGTATCTCGCCGAGACGACGTTTAATTTTCTCAAGAGCGTCTACCCCGATCTCAAGGGCAAGAAGGTCGTCGAGGCTGTGGATAGCCTCGTCTATCTCGTGACGAGCGTCAAGAACCCCAACGTGCCCTTGAAAGTCGGGGATCGCCTCTGGGAACTGGAGAAGAACGCCTACGAGAAGCTCTATCCGGAGCAGTTTGAGGCTCAGACCGGCGCTGCAGGGATCAAGGGCGTCCTTGCGAACTTAGATTTAGCCGCCCTGGAAGCCGAGCTGCACCAGCAGATCGCGCAGGAGCCGACCGAGGGGCGCCGCAAGAGGCTCTTAAAGCGATTAGAGATCGTCCAACAGGTTCGGCGCAGCGGCAACCAGCCCCAAAATATGGTTTTAGATGTCATCCCCATCTTGCCCCCAGAGCTGCGCCCCATCGTACAGTTAGAGGGCGGCAAGTTCGCTACGACCGATCTCAACGATCTCTATAGGCGCATCATCAACAGAAACAACAGGCTGAAAAAACTTTTGGAGATGGGCGCGCCCGAGGTCATCCTGCGCAACGAGCGCCGCATGTTGCAAGAAGCCGTGGACGCGCTCATCCATAATGAGAAGAAAGACAACCCCATCTTAGGGCGCGACAACCGCCCGTTAAAGTCTTTGAGCGAGCGCATCCAGGGCAAGCACGGGCGCCTGCGCAGAAATCTATTGGGCAAGCGCGTGGACTATTCTGGGCGCGCCGTCATCGTCGTCAACCCCAGATTAAAGCTTCATCAGTGCGGCCTGCCCAAGAAGATGGCCCTAGAGCTGTTCAAGCCGTTTATCTTGTCGCGCCTGGGCGTCACGGCAATTTCGAACTTCGACGACGTCAAGAACAAGGCCCTCTCCGGCGAGATGCCCGAAGTCTGGGATATTTTGGAGCAATTAGTCAAGGAGCATCCGGTCTTGCTCAACCGCGCCCCCACGTTACACAGATTGGGCATTCAAGGGTTTGAGCCGGTCTTGGTTGACGGGGAGTCTATTCAGATTCACCCGTTCGTCTGCCGCCCCTACAACGCCGACTTCGACGGCGACATGATGGCCGTCCACCTGCCCCTGGGCAAAGAACCAATCCGAGAGACGCGCGAGATCATGCTCTCGACAAAGAATATTCTCTCGCCGGCCAACGGCAAACCCCTCAGCGTGCCCACCCAAGACTCGATCTTTGCGTATTATTATCTGTCGCTGCTCGACCCGGAGGGGAGGGGCAAGGGCAAGTACTTTACGAGCATCGCTGAGGCTGAACGCGCCTACGAAGAGCAGATCATCTCCCTGCACGCGCCCATCAAGATTCGCATTGACGGCAAACTCATAGATACGACGCTGGGGCGCGCCCTGCTCAACACGGCGTTCCCCCCAGACCTGCGGGATTATAACAAAACTTTTGACTCCGATGCCATCAACGCGCTCATCATGGAGTGCTACTTCCAGCACGGCTTAGACCGCACCGTGCAGCTCTTAGACGACCTCAAAGACCTGGGGTTCTCGTTTGCGACGAAATCCGGGCTGACGATCTCCGTGCGTGATTGTCTCATTCCCCCAGAAAAAGAAGATATCCTCGCCGAGGCCCGCGAGCGCGTCGCCAAGATCAACGAGCGCTACGAGCGCGGCCTGGTCACCGACGAGGAACGCAAGACCAAGATCATAGAAGTCTGGATGGAGACCGTGGACAAGGTCGCCGACGCGACCATGAAGAACCTTGCACAACATCCGTTCAACCCGATCTATATGATCGTCGATTCTGGGGCGCGCGGCAGCAGCACCCAAGTCAAACAGCTCTCCGGGATGCGCGGCCCCATGAGCGATCCTTCGGGACGCATCATCGAGATGCCGGTCATCTCAAACTTTCGGGAAGGGCTGAACGTCATCGAGTACTTTATCAGCACGCACGGCGGGCGCAAAGGGACCGCCGATACCGCCCTCAAGACTGCTGATTCAGGGTATCTCACCCGGCGATTGGTCGACGCGACCGAAGAGCTGATCGTGAAAGCAGAAGACTGCGGCACCACCGAGGGGATCGAGATTGATCCGCTCTACTTCACCAAGCCCCACGAAGTCATGGAAACGATAGAAGAGCGCATCTACGGGCGCGTGCTCGCTCGCGATCTCGTCTTTCTGGGAGAGACCCTGATGAAGCGCGGCGCGGCCTTCGATCGCGAGAAAGCCCGATACTTTGGGAATCTCACTACTGAGCTTGCCGTCAGCGATCGCGCGTTCTATGAAAAAGTCGTGGGCACCAAAGCCGCCCACGATATCCGCGACCCCAAGACCAACCACGTCGTCGTCTCCCAAGACGAAACGATCACGCGAACACTAGCTGAGAAGTTGCGCACCCTCAAGATCGAGACGATCCGCGTGCGCCCCACCATCGTCATTCGCTCCCCGATGCGCTGCACCGTGCGCAGAGGCGTCTGTCAGCAGTGCTACGGCTACGACCTGAGCACCCATAAGCTAGTCGAGCTGGGCACAGCTGTGGGCGTCATCGCGGCGCAGTCTATCGGTGAGCCGGGCACCCAGCTCACTATGAAGACGTTCCATACCGGCGGCGTGGCCGGCATTGATATCACCCAAGGTCTGCCGCGCGCCGAAGAACTCTTTGAGGCGCGCAAAGCCGTGCGCAGCTCCCAGAGCGAGATCGCACCGATCAGCGGGGTGGTGACAGACCTCAAGCAGTCCGCCGAGACCGGCCGGCTCGTGGCCGTCTTACACGGCGACGAGAGGCGCATCCGCCTCCCCAAGGCGCTCTTCGTCTCGCCGGGGAAGAACGCGGCTGAAGTCCCGTTGGGCAAGCTCCTCCAGGGGCACAGCCCGCGCCGCGGCACCGTGCGCCTCATCGAGAGGGAAAAGCTCCACAAACTCTATATTCTCGATGAGAACGATGCCGTCTATACCCTGCCGGAGGGCGTCAAGCCCGTGGTGAGCCACGGGCAGAGAGTCGCCGCGGAGACGCTGCTCGCCGAGCCGTTCCATGAAGAGCCGCTCGTCTCGACGGTAGACGGCGTCGTCGAGGAGATCGTGGAGAACGACGAGCGCGCCCTCATCATCAAAGAGAAGGAGACCGGCAACCGCGTGCGCTACAAGCTCCCCTACGGCGCGCGGCGCTCGGTCAACGTCGGCGATAAGGTCGTCAAAGGGGAGCAGCTCTCCACGGCCTCCAAGCCCATCGAGCTGCGTGCCCAAGCTTCGGGTGTCGCCATCGTCACCAAGAATCAGATTATCGTCTATCAGCCCCAAGAGAAGAAAGAATTCACGCTCACCGAAGACGTCACCGTGCTCAAGGCCGACGGCGAGTGGGTCGAAGCCGGTGAGCCGCTCTTTGCTCTGACGCTGCCGGGCGACGAGCTTGTTCACATTGACGCGATCAAATCCCTCGACGACGATCTCGTCGAAATCTCGTATCACCATGAGGCGACCGTCGAACTGAGCAACCCCCCCACGGTCCGAGTCGGCGACAAGGTCCAGAAAGGGGAACTCCTCTCCAAGGGCGTCATCTCGCCCCATAGGCTCTTAAGCATCGCCGGCGTGGACAAGACCAGAACGTATCTGTTAGAAGAGATTCACAAAGTCTACAAGAGCCAAGGCGTTGATATCAACGACAAGCATATCGAGCTGGTCATCCGCCAGATGCTCAACAACGTGCGCATCATTGACCCGGGGGACTCGCAGTTCTTGCCCAACGAATTGGTGCTCCTTGAGGAGTTCCAAGCTGAGAACAAGCGTCTGCTGGAGGAGAATCGTCAGATTCGCAGAGAGCGCGAGGAGGTCATCGGGTTGACGTTAGCTGCTCCCATAGCGGACAAGACCGGAGCGGTAATAGCCCCCAAGGGCAGCACGGTGACGAGCGAGCTGATTCGGGCAGCCCTGCGCGCCGGGGTGACCGAGATCGTGCTGGAGCGCGGCAAAGAGAAGGTCACGCAGCGCATCGCTGAGAAGCGCCTGCCCAACGGGGAGCGCGCCCTGCTGCGCATCTCCAAGGCGGCGCTCGAGACCAAATCGTGGCTCTCCGCAGCGTCGTTCCAGCGGACGACGACCGTCTTAGCCGAAGCGGCGCTCAAGGGGGCCGTAGATAGATTAGAGAGCCTCAAGCCCGCCGTGATCGTGAGCAAGCGCATCCCCGCGGGGACGGGTTTTAAGCGCCCACCGTCACCCCAGCCGATGACAGTGACGGCTGCGCCCGCTGCTGCTACCGACGGGGCTTCGGCTGCTCCGATAGCACACCAGACTGCTTCATAAAAAATGTCACCCTGAGCGCAGCGAAGGATTCCTCGCTCGCGCTCAGAATGACAAATGGGCCTTAATGCCCTCCAGTGCGCGCTGCCGATGGCTGATACGGTTTTTCACGTCTGGGCCGAGTTCCGCAAGGGTCTGCCCGTAGCCGTCGGGAATGAAGACCGGATCATATCCAAAGCCGGCACTGCCCGCTGGAGCGAGCGCGATGCTCCCCTCGAGAACGCCCTCGCTCACAAACTCCCGCCCGTCGGGAAAGACAAGCACAGCAACACAGCGGAACCGCGCCCGCCGATCGGATATATTTCTCAGAGCATCGAGAAGCTTTGCGATGTTGGCGTGGTCGTCTTTCTGCGCCCCGGCGAAGCGCGCCGAGCGCACCCCTGGCGCTCCGCCGAGCGCGTAGACCTCCAGCCCCGAATCTTCCGCGAGCACGGGCAAGCCCGTCTGGGCGCAGATCTCTCTGGCTTTCTTGCGGGCGTTCTCTTCAAAAGTCTTGCCGTCTTCACGAACGTCAGAGAACGGGCGCTCGTGCCATGTGAGGAACTTGACCCCGGGGACATCGGAAAGAATCTCAGTAATCTCTCGGATTTTGTGGATATTCTTCGTGCCCAGTAGAAGAACCATAACCCCTTCGCACAAGCCCCCCGTGAGCCGGATGCTTCAGCATCCGCACCTAGCGACGCTCGGCGATCTCCCCCACGCCCTTAAGCTGTAATGTCTGAGAGAAGTGACAGCTCGCAAAGTGCTCCCCACCGATGTCAACAAACGACGGCTCTTGCTCTTTGCAGATCGGCTGCGCGTAGGGGCATCTGGGATGGAAATAGCACCCCGACGGCGGGTTGACCGGGCTGGGCACGTCGCCCTTCAGAATAATGCGCTCGCGCTGATAGTCCGGGTCTGGCACCGGCACCGCCGAGAGCAACGCTTCGGTATACGGGTGCCGGGGATTGCGAAAGAGCTCTTCGGTCTCGGCCATCTCGACGATCTTGCCCAGGTACATCACGGCGACGCGATCACTGATGTGCCGGACTACGGAGAGATCATGCGCAATAAACAGATACGTCAGCCCGAACTCCTTCTGTAAATCTTCGAGCAGGTTGATCACTTGGGCTTGAATGGAGACGTCCAACGCTGAGACCGGCTCGTCGCAGATGATGAGCTTTGGCCCCAGAGCCAACGCCCGCGCGATCCCGATGCGCTGGCGCTGCCCCCCGGAGAACTCATGGGGGTAGCGTTTCATATACTGGGGGTTCATCCCGACGGCTTCTAATAATTCTTTGACGCGGGCTTCGCGCTCGGCAGCCGTGCCCACCCGATGCACCACCAGCGGCTCGCCGATAATATCCCCGATGGTCATCCTGGGGTTGAGCGAGCTGTAGGGGTCTTGAAAGATAATCTGCATCTGGCGGCGAAGGGGCTTGAGGGCGCGCTGGGAGAGCTTGGCGATGTCTACAGCGTTGCCGTTGCTGCGAAAGAGAATACTCCCAGCGGTGGGGTCAATGAGGCGCAGGATCGTACGGCCCACTGTCGTCTTGCCACAGCCGGACTCCCCCACCAGCCCCAGCGTCTCCCCTTCGCGGATGAAGAAGCTCACGCCGTCCACGGCCTTCACGTGCGCGACGACGCGGCGCAGCACGCCGCGCCGCACCGGGAAGTACTTCTTCAGATTGCGGACTTCCAGCAAGATCTCGTTCTTCGCCATAGTCACCTCAGAAGCGCGCCCAGCACGCTACTCTATGCCGCGGTTTGATCTCTTTGAGATCGGGCATCTGCGTCCGACAGATGTCCATTGCTTCGGGGCAGCGCGGCTCGAAGGGACACCCCTTGGGCAGATTATAGGGGTCCGGCACCATCCCCTTGATCGGCTTCAATCGCTCTTTCTTGCGCGTGAGCGCCGGAATGGATTCCATCAGGCCAATCGTGTAGGGATGCAACGGGTCATGAAAGATATCGCGCACCGAGGCCTCTTCCACGACCTTGCCCATGTACATAATGACGACGTCGTTGGCCATCTCCGCGATCACCCCTAAGTTGTGGGTGATTATCATCAAGGCCATGTGGAATTCTTCTTGGAGCTTGCGGATCAGATCGAGAATCTGGGCTTGGATGGTGACGTCCAGCGCCGTCGTGGGCTCGTCGGCGATTAAGAGACTGGGGTTGCAGCTGAGGGCCATCGCGATCATCGCTCTCTGGCGCATCCCCCCCGACAGTTGATGGGGGTACTCGTCCACACGCTGCTCCGGCAGGGGAATGCCTACCGCCTTGAGCATCTCAATAGCGCGCTCGCGCGCCTCGCGCCTGCCTACTTTCTGGTGCAGCATGATCGCTTCCATGATCTGGTTCCCAATCGTATAGACGGGGTTGAGCGACGTCATCGGCTCTTGAAAGATCATGGCGATCTCATTGCCCCGGATCTCGCGATACTGTTTGCCCTTGGGGTCAAGTTTCGTTAACTCGATCTGCTGGCCGTTGCGATGGTAGATGACCGAGCCGCCTAAGATCTTGCCCGGCGGCATGGGGATCAAGCCCATGATCGAGAGCGCTGTCACGGACTTGCCGCAGCCGGACTCGCCCACGACCCCCAGGGTCTTCTGTTTCTCAATGGAGAAGCTGACGCCGTCCACGGCCTTGACGACCCCGTCTTCGGTATAAAAGTACGTCTTGAGGTCGCGCAGCTCGATGAGGGTGTTGTTGGTTGCCATAGGATCTCGCTACCGAGAGGCAAAATAGGTCAGCACGAAGGCCAAGAGCATAAACGCTACAGCGAGCCAGGTCGTCGCGGTGCGTTTGGGGTCGGCCTCTTCTTCGCGGCCGAAGACGGTGCTCGTCGCGCCCGCGCCAAACGCGCCCCCCAAGCCTGCGTGCTTGCTCATCTGCAAGAGAATAATCCCGATCAACGCCACGCTGACCAGCACGAACAACACCTTAAGGGGGATCTCCAACGC
Source organism: Candidatus Bipolaricaulota bacterium (assembly GCA_026414955.1). GTDB lineage: Bacteria > Bipolaricaulota > Bipolaricaulia > RBG-16-55-9 > DRXL01 > JANXCC01. The sequence goes on along the minus strand of JAOAIA010000020.1, from coordinate 5,634 downwards.
TCTGAGTATCTCCATAATCTTTGTGATCAACCTCGCTGTTGATGAAGAGATTGTACTATAACTGAGCAAATTCTTCAACCGAACCGCCCAAAGTCCAAAATCTGCTCGACCCACGAGACGATGGGCATGAGCAGAGCCTGAAGCACTCCCGCATAGAGCAAGAGAAAGACGATGACGAACCCGAAGGGTTCGAGTTGCATCAAGAGGCGCTTGCCCCCCTGCGGCAAAAGATACAATAAGACCCGCGAGCCATCCAACGGGGGCACCGGGATCAGATTAAACACAGCCAAGATAACATTGATCACGACAAAGTAGAAGATAAAAAACGCGAGCAACTCTGGAAGACTTGCGCCCAAACTCTGCCAGACCCCCACCCCCACCCCCGCTAAGAGCAGATTGATGAACGGCCCAGCCAGGGCGACAAGCATCATCCCTTGGTAGGGATGACGGAAATAGAGGGGATTGACGGGGACGGGCTTGGCATAGCCCACAATCGGGACACCCATATTGAACGCGAAGCGTAACACGGCTAACAGCACGGGCAGGAGCACCGTGCCGAAGGGGTCAATATGCGCCAAGGGGTTGAGCGTTAAGCGCCGAGCGTCGCGCGCCGTAGGGTCACCTAACGCGTAAGCTACCCGCCCGTGGGCGTACTCGTGAAAGACGACCGCAGCCAAGAACGCGACCAGCGCCAGCGCCAGCTCACTGAGCATCTCCAGAGACATCACAGCTCTCCTTTGGGAGTGACCATCACCGTTCCCTCTTCTTGGGTGACGCAGACCAAGCCAGGGCGTCCGCCCTTGCGCAGGTACTTCACACGAGTATAGCTGACCGGGACCTTTTTTGCATCCCGGCCCTTAGAATAATACGCGGCGAGCTGCGCTGCTTGCTGCAGGACTTCGTGTGGGATCTCGCGCTGAGTGGGGTTTTTAATAATCACGTGCGAGCCGGGACGATCCCGCACATGCAGCCAATAATCTTCTCGCGCGGCACGCCGAACAAGCTCATCGTTCTGTCTGCTCGACCGTCCCACCCAGACTCGATAGCCCTTGATGACGAACTCGCGCGGGCCTAGTGCTTGAGCAGGCTCTCTTCTCTGAGGCTCGCGCGGCAGATATCCCCCAGCACTCAAGTCCTCATGAATCGCTGCGAGATCAGCATCGTCCTCGGCTTGCTCAAGAGAGTGCTCGACGTTCTCCAGATACTCAAGCTCTTGGCGCAGCTCTTCTAGACGCACCGTCAGCTTCTCGTGAGCGCGTTTCAGTTTCTTGTAGCGCTCGAACTTCTGCTGGGCGTTCTCTACGGGATCGCGGGCTGGGTCGAGTTTTATGGTCTTGCTCGTCCCATCGAAGTCTTCGAGGTCAACCTCGCTCATGCCCTTCTGAATCTGGGAGAGATGGGCCAGGAGCAGCTCGCCCTCGCGTCGGAGCCGTTCATACTCTTTAGCCCCTTGCAAGTCTTGTGTGACGCGCGCGATGGCCTTGCGCACCCTCTCGCCGTGCCCGCGGACGATCTGCTGAAGACGACGCTGCTCGTGGGCAAAGTCACTCTGCTCTGCTGGAGCAAGGCGCATGAAGTCATCGAAAGCCTCCGAGAGCGTGGCGCGGCTCTCGCAGCGCAGCTCTTCGTAGAGCTTCAACGGGATGGGAGCGATATCAATTATTTTATCGTCGTCGAGATACAGACACGGCGAGGGATTTTCCTGAACGCTTGCAACAAGTTGGCGCGTCGCGTCCCAGAGGGCTGCGCGTTGCTCCTCTGTGAGAGCAGAGATGGGCTGGGCAGGGTCGAGTGCGGCGCGCAGGGCGATCTCTTTGGCGAGGCGTGGCCCGATCCCGTCGAGAATCTGCAAGAGCGCTTGGGCAAGTGCTAGGTCCCTCACTCCCTCATCCCTTGCTCCCCTCTCCCTCACAGGGGAGAGGGGTTGGGAGTGAGGGAGAGGGGACACGGCTGAGGGTGCAACACTCAGCCGTTGCAAAAACTCCTCGCGCGTCATCGTGCGCGGGTCGAGCTTGTCCTGAGATGGCGGAGCTTGATAGATCTCCCCAGGGCGAAACGATCTCTGCCCCATCGCTGACTTGAGCGCCCCAAGCACTGTTTGCTCGCGCAGCAGGATGACGTTGGCCTGCTTGCCCAGCAGCTCCGTGCGCAGAATATACTCCTCGCCGTGTCGAATATGAAGATCGAGAATGCGTTCCAAGCCGGGCTGGCTCACCCCAACGAGAATGCCGTTACGCAAGTACTTGCGCAGCAGCATACAGAACGCCGAGGGCTTGGGGGGGTGCGCGAATCTTTGTGTCGTGAGCTGGACGCGCGGCAGCTCGCCAGTCTCTATCAATAAGATCTTCTCTTCCCCGGCCCACAGCTCCAGGGTGATCGTGCTCAGCTGGGGGTGATATATCTGTTGCACGCGGCTGCCGGGAAGCCTTGCGCGCAGCTCCGCCGCCAGCGCCGAGACCGTCAAACCGTCCATGTTCATAGCTGATTCTGATTATAGCGAGCGGGAGTCTTTGTGACACTTGAGCACCCTCTGGGCAAGTGCTAGGTCCCTCACTCCCTCACCCCTTGCTCCCCTCTCCCTCACAGGGGAGAGGGGTTGGGGGTGAGAGTGCAACGAAATCACAAAAATCTCGATATGAAGCCATAAACTGAGCGTAGCTACCCCAAAACTGTCAGACACGGCATTCGCGCTTGTATAATATATGCGTGTAAAAATACGCATCAAGCGCAGCGCAGAAAGGAGGAACATCACGGGGGAAGACCGCAGGAAGGGTCGTTTCGGTCATGGTGTGCAGCCAGCTGGTATCGCGAGCCAGCTGGAGGTGTAGTTTTATACTGAAGGGTACAAAGAAGGAGGCGAAAGCAGAATCGCGTCAGTGCGATACTCGCACAGCACTATGAAAAAGATATTCGTATTACTATTGGCCGTAGCGGTGCTCGTTCCCACGGTAGCGTTGGTCGGTTTGGCTCAACCCAAGTGTGTCCCTCAATGCTCAGAGAACCCCAAGGTGATGGACCGCGAGCCCATCGAGGCGGCGGCGGAGTTCAAGGGCGGCCAGGTCCAGGCCGGCGGACTGAAGCCCATTGAGCTCGACCCCGGCCAAGAGGTGGTCTTTGGGCTGCCCCAGGGCACAAAGACCGTCACTATTACGGCCGGTGAAGGCGATCTGACCTATATACTGACGAAGATCGTAGGCACGGGCACACGCGCCACGCGCACCAAGGTCGCTGAAGGCGTCGTCGCCGCGAAACAGTCGGTGACTGTCAATGTCCCGGCGTTCGACCGCGCCAAGCAAGAGTCCGTCGAGATCGCCGTGACCGCAGCCGATAAGAAGACCTCGGTGACGCTGGTCTTCCAGGGCGCTCCCGCCGATGAGACGGTGCTCCCGCGCGTCGCCGTGGAGCTGGAGATCGCCAATCAAGGCCCCGCGGATATCAACTATGAAGTCAAGGACGCGCTCAACAGAACCGTGAAGAACGCCGGGAGAGATGTCAAGGGCGCTGTCAAGGCCGGCGAGAAGGCCGTCGTGGGGATCGAAGAGAGCCTTGGGCCGAATCGCATCTTGCAGATCAGCACCAAGGGCGATGCGAAAGTTGACATCAAGATCTTCTACGAGCAGATCCCGCAAGCTGCTGAGATCGGCAGAGGCATCTATAGCGAGGTGATGATCGCGCGCCCGCGCACGCTCAACCCCATTATCGCGAACGACAGCGCGAGCATTACCGTCATAGCTCGTGTCTTCGATACGCTCCTTGATGGTGGCCTCATCAACCCGGAGGACGCCATGGCCGAGGCGTTCGAGGTGAGCCCCGACCGCAAGACCGTCACCTACACCCTGCGCAAGGGGCTGAAGTTCAACGACGGCACCCCCGTCACGGCAGAGGACGTGCGCTTCACCTTCTTCTTGGCGTTCCATCCCGATGTCACGACCTTCGGGCGCGACTCCTATTTCTGCAAGGGTGGGAAGGATCTGCCCAAGGTGGAAGTCGTGGACGAGCGCAGGATCAGGTTCAGCTGCCCAGAGCCAGCGACGTACACGCCGCATCCGGCGGTAGGTACTATGGATATCCTCTCCAAGAGGAAGATCCTGCAGCTCGCCCCCAATGTGGAGAGGGACCCGAGGTCCTTCAATGCCGTCTATGGGGTCAATACCAAGCCTGAAGATCTTGTAGGCGCGGGGCCGTTCAAGCTCTCGAAGATTGATCCCAATACGGTCGTGGAGTTCGTGCGCAACCCCTATACGTTCCGCGTGGACGAGAAGGGCAACCAGCTCCCGTACATCGCGGGCATCCGCATCTTGCTCGCGCCCACCCAGGGGCAAGAGCTGGCACTGCAGCAGTTTAGAAACGGCCAGACGGACTTCCTCGGGCCGCGCCCCGCGGACATCGCCATCCTGCAGTCGGACAAGGCCGCAGGACGGCTCCCTGTCAACGATGACATCGACACCGGGGTAGCCATCAACCAGGTGGACTACATGTGGTTCAGCTGGACTACCCAGAACCCCACCCTGCGCGCGGCGTTTGCCAACAAGCAAGTGCGGTTCGTCTTCTCCCATGCCCTTGACCGCGCGGGCTATGTGAGGAACATCATGCTCGGCCTGGGCAGCGAGCAGTACAGCCAGTACTCGCTCACGAACCCGTTCCATATTGAGCGTCCTGGCCAGAAGGCCGAGGTGCTTGCCCGCTGGGAGCAGGCCAAGAAGCGCTTCGATCTCAAGAAAGCTGCCGAGATCTTGGACAGCCTGGGGATCAAGGACACCAACAACGATGGCGTCCGCGAGATCCCCGCGAACTTCGCCAACGACTTCGGGCCGCAGACCAACCCCGCCGGTCCGTTTAAGTTCACCCTCAACACCAACGTCGGCAACACTCGCCGCGAGGAGATCATAAAAGTCTTCGCTTCCGACCTGAAGAAGATCGGGATCGAAGTGAACCCTGTCGCCATCGACTTCGCGGCGATGATTGACCAGCTCACCATCGGTGATTATGAGGGAATTCTCGTTGGCTTAGGTGGAGCTGGCCCGTTTGCTTCCGCGGGTATCAACGTATGGACCTGCGGTGGCGAACTCCACTCCTGGAACGTCAAAGCCGGTGACGACTGCTCTGGAGCTACGAAAGAAGAGAGAGAGCTCCACAACCTCTACCGGCAGATGTCGGAGGAGAGCGATAGAGCCAAGCTCCATGAGCTTGCGGACAGGGCACAGTTCCTCTTCGCGGAGTTCCTGCCCATCGTTCCTATAGCGATTCCGAACTCGTTGCAGGCGTACAGAACTGATACGATTCGGAATCACGCTCGGGCTCCGTTAGCGAACTCCCTGGTGCTCTTCTGCAAGGGCGGGCGCTGCCGCGGTGGGTAAAGCCTAAAAGAGCACATGGGTGCGAGGGTGCGAAGGCGACTTCGCGCCCTCGCATTTCATGGAAGGCAGTATAGACACTGACTGGTATCGCGCGAACCAGTTAGAATAGTTTGGCTCTCTTCTACAGAAGGAGGTAAATATGAAGAAAGTACTTGTGTTGCTGCTCGTCGTCGCGGTGTTGGTTCCTCTGGGAGCGTTCCTCGGTTTGGCTCAACCCAAGTGTGTCCCTCAATGCTCAGAGAACCCCAAGGTGATGGACCGCGAGCCCATCGAGGCG
>JAOAIA010000019.1 GCA_026414955.1 Candidatus Bipolaricaulota bacterium | reverse complement strand
TCGTCACTGTCAAAGAGCTAGGGTTATCCGGTGCTAAAGATTCCGTGGTGTTTGCAAAGGCTCATAAGAACAAATGGCGCAAACGACGGGGAGCACCATCATGAAGCTTGCGTATTTAGACTGCTCTTCCGGCATCGCCGGGGATATGTTCCTTGCCGCGTTGCTCGACGCAGAGCTGATCACGGCTCAATTCTTAAGCGAGAAGCTGTCGCAGTTGGGCCTAGGCCCCGTGCGCGTTCACGCAGAAAAAGTCTTGCGCCAGGGCATCGCCGCGACGCACCTGCGCTTCGAGACGAGTGCTGATTCTCACGATCACCGACATTGGTCGGAGATTCGCGCGCTGATCGAGCAGAGCGCGTTGACGGCTTCAGAGAAAGCGCGAGCCATCGCGATCTTCCGTGCGCTCGCCGAAGCCGAAGCGAAGATTCACGGCGTCTCTACCGACGACGTGCACTTCCACGAGCTGGGTGCTCTCGACTCGATTTTCGACATCGTCGGTGCAGCAGTTGCCATCGAAGCGCTGAGGATAGACCGCTGGTACGCTTCACACATCAACGTTGGCTCTGGGACGGTCGAGACGGCGCACGGGAGACTGCCCGTGCCCGCGCCCGCAACGCTGGAGCTGCTCAAAGATTTTCCCATCTATTCGTCGGGAATTGAGACCGAGCTGGTCACGCCCACGGGCGCGGCGATTCTCAAAGCTCTCGCGCCAAGCTTTGCTATGCCAAAGGCGCGCCCCTCTCAGATCGGCTACGGCGCGGGCACGAAGGATCTCTCAGCCCAGCCCAACGTGCTGCGCCTCTTGGTCGGCGACAGCGACACAGCGCTGGAGAGCGACGAGACGATCGTGATCGAGACCGAGATTGACGACATGAACCCCGAACTCTTTCCCCACGTGCAGCAGAAGCTCTTCGAGCACGGGGCCAAGAGCGTCAGCGCTCAGAATATTCTGATGAAGAAGGGACGTCCCGGTCTCTTAATTCGTGTGCTCTGCGACGCGGCTTCCGTAGACAAGCTCTGCGAGACGCTCTTTCGAGAGACGACAACACTAGGGGCTATTTACTATCCGGTGCAGCGCAAGAAGCTCGCACGCAAGATCGTCGAAGTACACACCCAATACGGCCCTGTGCGCGTGAAGCTGGGACTGCTCGGCTCTGAGATTATCAATATCGCACCGGAATATGAAGACTGTAAGAAGCTCGCTGAAGAAAAGAGCATAGCCCTCAAAGAGATCTATCGCGTGGCTACAGAATCTGCAAGCCGACTTGTCTCTCTCCCCCCTGACAGAGTATAATCCGATTCAACTTCAACGCCAAAAAGCTCGAAGGAGGGGTAACCGATGGCTCCCAAACCAATTCACGATTGGCTGCGCACTCTCAGCCTTGCCTACGTTCCGGGGCCGCTCACTCCCTTGTTGGAGCACGTCTCCGAGGAACTCCTAAAGCACTTTCGCCTTCTGGGACATAGAGTGCAGGCGCTCCCGGATAGCACTACCGATCTGATCATCACTACGGCCCCCTTTGGAGAACCGCTCGACTGGCGGCAGGCCCTGCTCTTCACCGCACGCCGCCGCTTCAAGCTCCCTAAAACTCCAATGATTTTGTCACTCATTCATGCGTGCCCCAACCAGCTCTATCCCGTGCTCGCTCATCTCGAACGCGCCCTGGCTCGCTCAGCCCCAGACCCTCTGGACTACGCTTGCTTCCCCGGACTTGCTCCGCAAGCCTATAAGACCCTCCATCACCAAGGGCAACGCGGTGGGCCTATCTTGGCGCTAGAGCGCATCCTGCAAGCTCAAGCCAAGAGCATTCGTATCCTTCTCGTCGTGGGCGAAGACCGCCCCCTCTATGCTTATCACTTCGACTTGGTCGGTGCCCACCCGCGCACCGACGCTGCCTCAAACTTCTACCAAGAGATCGTCCTGCGGCTGGTTACGGCTGCAAGCGCCCGCGAGCTGACCGATCACCTTGTTCTCGATGAAGTCATCCCGCGCGCCCTGTGGGAGCAGGTGAGCACCCCCAAGGCGATGTGTCGCGCCGGTGCAGAATTTGGCCAGCGTCACTTCTTCACCGAGATGGTGCGCATCGAGCAGCTGGTCTCCGTGCCTGCCGTCGGCGGCGCCGTGGCCAGCCAATACAGCGAGGGCTGCTTTGCTACGTGGGAGCCTCAGCTCAACGCTCTGCTGACGACCATCACCGGCAGCGCGCGCCCCGTAGATAAAGCTCATCTCAGTCAAGACGATCTGGCGGTCGTCGTCGGGGTCCGGCCCGACGGGCGCGGGGCGATCGTGCGCCCCGTGGAGGGCCAGCGGAACGATCCGCCCTCCTCCGAAGCCGTCGAGATGTTCCAGATGGACAGCCCCTTACCGAAGATCAAACTCCCCGGGGCGGAGAACGCCGAAGTTCCGGTCATCCGCTCCAAGCTCCACAGCCATCGCGGGATCGCTGCGTATGACCCCACAAGAGTCGAGTTCGTCCCCCTCGACCCGCCGTATTATCACTATCTGGTCTCGTGCGCGACCGACGCCCAGGCTCGCGCGGTCACCAGCGCCTTCGCGCGCGCACACGCACTCCAAAATCCTCACGATCCCCGCCAGGTCGTCTTCACCGTCCTGCCGGGGCACGGCGTGGTGCTCGCCGAGAAGTGGTCCCCCAACAAAGCCCCCTTCCAAACGATCTGGGAATACATGGACGCTGGCTACCTAGAGGTCAGCAATTACATTCCCCAAGGCCCCATGCACTACGCGCCCGGACGGGATGGGCGGTGGAGCGTGCGCGAGAGCACGGAGTGAGCGACTCCTTCACGAGACACGTGTCCTTGGCGACCTCCCGCGCCCTCTGGCACTATACTGGCATGCCAGTTTAGTAGTCTATCAGTCATCCAAGGGGTGAGAGGATGCGCAAGATCGCCATCATCAATCAGAAAGGGGGCACGGCCAAGACAACTACGGCTGTCAATCTCGCCGCGGCTTTAGCCCTCCACAACTGCAAGGTCTTGTTGATCGACATGGACCCGCAGGGCAATCTCGCCACGTGGTTCGACATCGTCCCGCACAAGTCACTTTATCATCTGCTTGTCGAGGAGACGACGACACCTCACGAATGTATCATTCCCGTGCGCGAGCGCATAGATCTTCTCCCAAGCACCAAGACCGCTGCCCAAGCCGAGCTTATCCTAACTGGGCTGCCAGGGCGCGAGCGCGTCTTGAGCAGAAAACTCGCGCATCTGTCCGGGTATGATTTTGTGCTTCTGGACTGCCCGCCCAGCTTGAATCTCTTAAATCAGAACGCTATCGTCTACGCTGACGAGGCGTTTGTCCCCGTCAGTATGGACTACTTGGCGCTCGTGGGCGTCAAGCAGATCTTAGAGAACTTAAAGATGGTGCGCGAGATCTTAGAGCACCCTATCGAAGTCTCTCTTGTCATCCCGACGTTCTATGACGGGCGCAACCGCAAGAGTCGCGAAGTCCTAGAGAAATTAGAGCTGCACTTCGATGGCAAAGTGACTGAGCCCATTCGAGCTAATGTGCGTCTTGCTGAGGCTGCCAGCCATCATCAAACGATCTTCGAGTATGACCCTGGCTCATATGGCGCGAGAGACTATAAGAGCTTAGCCGCGCGCGTGCTGAGCGAGTCTCCCAGCACCGACGACCATAAATTTCGTGAAGCGCAGGTGATCTTCCGATGAAGCCGCGTCGCTCTATCGCCCACGATCCGCTCGCTGAGAGCGAGATCATGAAAGATTTCTATAAGCCCTCTGCGAAAGACCCCGAAGGGGCTGCGCCGGGGCTGGTGAAAGCAACGTTCTATCTTGCGCCCGATGACGTGATCGCGCTCGAAGAGCTTCAGCTCCAGATTCGCAAGCGCACCGGGCGCAAAGCGAATAAATCTGAGCTCATGCGCGAGGCTATTGCGTTGTTGCTCAAAGAGTACTCGAAGTGATATGATGGGCGCGGAGGCGCCCAATGCTGGAGCTGCCCGATATTGAGACCATCACAGTAGAACTCGTCGCGCAGATTCCCAAGGGCAGAATTGCGACGTTCCGCGAGATCGCCATCGCGCTCGGCGACCCCATCGCCGCGCGCGCTGTAGGGTCTATTCTCGCTCAGCATAAGCACGACTGCCCCAGCTATCGGGTCATCAGCTTCGACGGCACCGTCACCGACGAGCAAGCGAAACTCCTCCAGGCCGAGGGCATCCCCGTCAGAGGCGGGCGCGTGCTCTCAGTGAATAAATTGCTCTTTCGCGAGTTTCGCACCGGCAAGCCTCTCCAAAAGCTCCAAGAGATCCAAAACGACATCCGAAAGAAGATGCACCTGACCCCTGATAGGGCTGACTATCGCACCGTTGGTGGAGTCGATCTCTCCTACGCTGGCACTCAGGGCGTCGCAGCGTATGTGCGCTTAGAATTAGACTCGCTAAGCGTGCTCGATACCCAGACGCTCGCGCAAGAAGTACGCTTTCCGTATATTCCCAGCTACTTGGCGTTCCGCGAGCTGCCTGTGATGCTCGCTCTACTCCAGAAACTGAAAGATCAGGACTCTCTGGCAGATATGACGTTCGTTGACGGCACAGGGACGTTGCACCATCGCCAAGCGGGGATCGCCTCACAGCTGGGCGTGATGCTCGACATCCCCACGATTGGGATTACCAAGTCGCTCTTGCACGGCGAGCCAGAGAGAGACTTAAAGACTCTAGCCCCAAACGAGATCTGCTATATTCGTATTGCGGGGGAGCGCGCCGGGGCAGCACTACGCCCGAGAGAAGACGCTGAGCCGTTCTTCGTCTCGCCGGGGCATCGCGTAGATTTAGAGACGGCGATAGAATTAGCTCAACGTGCCCTCACACGTGACAGTCTCTTACCGGAGCCAATACAACGTGCCCACAACACAAGCCGCCAGGCTGCCCAGACGATCAAGGGCAAATCTGCACGTAAAGACCATCAATTGAGCCTATTCGACAAGTCCTGATCCATCGCGTACAATACGCTGCAACGCTCTCACGCGCGAGGTGACTGACTATGACGCGCTCAGAGGCTCTAGCGCTCGTACAGGAGTACACGAAGAATCAGAATCTTATCAAGCACATGCTCGCGGTGGAAGCCGCCATGCGCGCCTACGCCAGAAAATTTGGCCAAGACGAAGAGAGCTGGGGACTGGCCGGCTTGCTCCACGACTTCGACTACGAAAAGTACCCCAATAATGAGCATCACCCCGCGCAAGAGCACCCGTCTTTCGGGGTCCAGATTTTGCGCGAGCGCGGCGTCTCCGAGGAGATCTGCCAAGCGATCTTAGGGCACGCGACGTACACAGGGGTTCCCAGAACGTCGCTCATGGCCAAGGCGCTCTTCGCCTGCGACGAGCTGACGGGACTGATCGTCGCCACGGCGCTGGTGCGCCCCAACAAGAGCTTAGCCGAAGTGGATGTAACAGCAGTCAAGAAGAAATGGAAAGACAAAGCGTTCGCGCGCGGGGTCAACCGAGAAGAGATCGAGCAGGGCGCGCGCGAGCTGGGCGTCCCCCTCGACGAGCACATAGATTTCGTGATCAAAGCGATGCAGGGGATCGCTCCGCAACTGGGGCTTTAACGCAGATCGCTCGTGGTGAGTTGAGGGCGAGCGTGCTATAATCTCCTCGGAGGGTATACTGTGCCGGATTCTGAGTTCTCACGAGCGTTGCCCAAGAACCGCGAGGCCGAACAAGTGATTCTCGGCGCGGCGATGCTGGAGCCAGAAATGACAATTCCCCAGTTGCTCCAGTCCCTCCAACCCGACGACTTCTATTGGAAGGCCCATCAGATTATTTATCGGGTGATCTTAGAACTCTTCGAGGGCGGCAAACCCCCCGATCTCATCACCGTGGGGAATCGCCTGGACGAGCTGAACAAGCTCGACGATGTCGGCGGTCGCGCGTACTTGAGCGAGTTAGTCTCCAAAGTCACCACGACGGCCAGCGTGCCCTACTACGCCGAAATTATCAAGAAGAAAGCAATCTTACGTGCGCTCATCGAGGCGGGCCACGAGATCGTCGAGCTAGGGTTTCAAGAAGAATCCGAGCTGGAGCCGTTGCTCGACGCCGCCGAAGAGAAAGTCTTTCAGATCTCGCGCTTCCAGCTCAAACACAACTTCTATCTCATCCGCGATTTCTTACACGAGCACCTGGAACGCTTAGAGAAACTCCAGCGCGATCCTTCACAGCACACGGTGACCGGGCTGCCTACTGGGTACAGGAGATTCGACGAGATGACCGCGGGCTTGCAGCCCTCGGATTTAATTATCATCGCTGCGCGCCCGGCGATGGGCAAGACGTCGCTGGCGCTCTCGATCGCGCGGAACATGGCGCTGCGCTTTCATAAATGTGTTGGGTTCTTCAGCTTGGAGATGACCAAGGAGCAGGTCTTAGAGCGCCTGCTCTGCGCCGAGGCGCGCATCAATCTCCACAGGTTGCGCGGGGGGTATCTGCAGACGGATTCTGAGTCTTGGCGCAGGATCATTAACGCGGCGAGCAGGCTCCAGAACAGTAAGATTATCATTGACGACACGCCCAGCATCTCGGTGTTGGAATTGAAGGCCAAGGCGCGGCGCATGAAGTCCGAGCACGGGCTAGATGCGCTCTTTGTGGATTATCTACAGTTAGTCGAAGCCGGGGGGCACAGCGACGTCCGCGAGCAAGAAGTTGCGTACATTGCGCGGTCGCTGAAGGGCCTAGCGCGCGAGCTGAATATCCCGGTAGTAGCGTTGTCGCAGCTGTCGCGCGCGCCGGAGCGCCCACCGCGCCGACCTAGACTCTCCGATCTCCGAGAGAGTGGAGAGATCGAGCAAACAGCCGACGTCGTGCTCTTCTTGTACCGCGAAGACGCGGGTGGCGAAGAGAACTCCGAAGAAGAGCTTACGGGACCTGGACAGCAGCCAGCGCCGCTCGTGCACAAAACAGAGGTCATCATCGGGAAGCAGCGCAACGGCCCAACAGGGTCGTTTGAGCTGCTCTTCCATCGCGCGTACACGAGTTTTGAAGAGCATTACGTCGGGGAGGAGGTCGGGCCGACGTTCTAAAGTGCCCTTGCTCTCTCCCTAGGTGATGCGCTATAATCTCACAAATTCCCTTGCGGTGGAGGGTGTGATGCAGTCCGAGGTCTTGCTCGAGGTGCGGAGCTTGGTCAAAGACTTCGGCGGCCTGCGCGCCGTCAACAAATGCTCTCTATCTGTGAAGCGTGGCACGATCACGGGGCTGATCGGCCCCAACGGTGCGGGCAAGACCACGCTCTTTAATTTAATCACGGGCTTTTATAAGCCCGATGGCGGGCGGGTCATCTTCCGCGGGGAGGATATTACGGGCTTGCCCGCCCATCGCGTCTTCCACAAAGGGTTGTGTCGCACGTTTCAAATTCCCAGAGAGTTCAAGCAGATGACGGTCTTAGAAAATTTGATGCTTGTGCCAGCGGGGCAGCGCGGGGAGAATCTCTTCTACTCGTGGTTTCTGCCGGGGCTGGTCCGCCGCCAAGAAGCCGAGATCCGCGAGAAAGCCCTGGCTGTGTTGGAGTTTGTCAATCTCATACACTTGAAAGACGAGTACGCGGGCAATCTCTCCGGAGGGCAGAAGAAATTATTAGAGCTGGCGCGCACGCTCATGGCCGACCCAGAGATGGTGCTCTTAGATGAGCCGGGCGCGGGAGTGAATCCAACGCTCATGAAGCAGCTCGTGGCGAATATCGAGAAGCTCTGCTACGAGCGCGGCGTGACGTTCTTTTTGATCGAGCACGACATGGACTTGGTGATGAATCTCTGCAATCCCGTGATCGTGATGAGCAACGGGGAGAAGCTCGCCGAGGGCACGCCGCACGAGATCCAGCGCGATGAGCGCGTCTTAGAAGCGTATTTGGGCAGCCAATATCGCGCCGTCATCACGGAGTGAGGACATGGCACTCTTAGAAGCGCAGGGGATCGTCTCCGGCTACGGGGGCATGGAGATTCTGCACGGGGTCTCGATCAAGATCGAGCCAGGGCAGATCGTCACAATTATTGGCCCCAACGGCGCGGGCAAGAGCACCCTGCTCAAGACGATCTTCGGTTTGCTCTCGGTCAAATCCGGAAGAGTGACGTTCAACGGGACGGATATTACGGGCTGGAGTCCTGATCGCATTGTGCGCTTGGGGATGTGCTTTGTCCCCCAAACTGAGAACGTCTTTCCGTCGCTGACGGTCCAAGAGAACTTCGAGATGGGGGCGTTCATTCGCACCGACGACTATCGTGCTCGTATGGAAGAGGTCTTCGCGCTCTTTCCCGACTTGAGAGCGCGGCGGCACGTGAAAGTGGGGGCGCTCTCTGGGGGGCAGCGCCAGATGGTGGCGATGGGCCGGGCTTTAATGCTCGACCCCAAGCTCTTGCTCTTAGATGAACCGAGCGCGGGATTGGCTCCGAAGATGGTCGAGCTGATCTTCGAGCGCATCAAAGACATTAACAGATCCGGGGTAGCGATAGTCATGGTCGAGCAGAACGCGCGGGAAGCCTTGAAGTTTTCCGATTGGGGCTATGTGCTGGCTGGGGGAGAGAATCGCTTTGAGGACACTGGGCCGGCGCTGTTGCAGAACGAGGAGATCGGGCGGCTTTATTTGGGTGGTTAATTAGCATGGGAAGGAACCAAAGGTTACGTAAGCAAATTGCGAGCTTGGAATGGCAAATTAAGCACCATAAAGAGAAAATCGGTGAAGAGTATGCCAAGCCATCTCCTAATTGGCGCAATATACGCAAGTGGGAGAAGGATATTACTGTTTTTGAACATGAAGTCGAGCGGCTGCGCGAGCGCTTGCCCGGAAAGCGCAAGAAAGGAGCGTGAAACTGATGGCCAAGATAGCAGAAGCCAAGACCGTGCTGCGTCCTACAACGGATCTTTTAGAAGTTGGCTTGGAGGAGCTTGAAGAAGAATGTGCCCATGTTTTGCACCTGATCGCACAACTGCGCCGACTGCCCGAAGGGGAAACACGTGATACCTTGGAAGGCGATCTATACGCAGCGTTAGTCCATCTGCGCATGGAGGCGAGCTTCACTCTCAAAGAGTGGGACAAGCTCATAGACAGCTTGCCCGACGACTAAGGGAGCTATGCTGGAGCTGACCGTCTACGGGATTATCTACGGGAGCATCATCGCCCTGGGGGCGATTGGACTCACGTTGATTTACGGAATCTTGCGATTTGCCAACTTCGCCCACGGGGATCTGATGAGCGTCGGCGCGTATATCGCGCTCTTTCTGATCAGTGTGCTCTTCCCCGTGTTGGGGGTGCCCCAGGAACGGTTCGGAGGGACGAGCTTCGGTTGGCCCTTGATCTTGGCGATGCCCATCTCTGCTGGAGTGACAGCGCTGATTGCCATTGCGCTTGATCAGATGTTCTATCGTCCGTTGCGGGCACGCCGTGCCAGCCCCGTTATAGTGGCGATGGCCTCGCTGGGCGCCGCGTTCATCGTGCGCAATCTCATCTATATCTTCTGGGGGCCGGATAAGATCAGTTACTTTCCGGGGCTGTACCGTCCGGCGTGGCAGCTCCCCTTTGATATTCGCATCCGACCTGATGAGTTGATCATCGTCATCTTGGCGCTCTCGTTGGTCGCTTCGGTCTATCTCTTCTTGCAGAAGACAAAGCTCGGCAAGGCGATGCGCGCCACGGCGGACAATCCCGACCTTGCCCGCGTGACGGGGATCAACACCGAGCGGGTGCGTCTGTGGACCTGGGGGATAGGCGCGGGCTTGGCGGCTCTTGCGGGGATCATGTACGGAGTGAACGCCCAGCTCTACCCGGAGATGGGCTGGAGCTTCCTGCTCCCGCTCTTTGCGGCCGCAGTGTTGGGGACTGTAGGAAATCCCTACGGGGCACTCATCGGGGGGCTGGTGATCGGGATCGTGCAGCGTCTTTCGACGGAATGGCTCAATCCCGCTTATCAGCCGGCGGTGGCCTTTCTCGTCTTAATTGTAGTGCTGTTGGTGCGCCCGCAGGGGATCTTCGGAGGGCGATCGTGATGGAGCTGACGCGCCTCATCGTGTCCGTGACTTTTGGGGTCTTAGGGGGATGGCTCTTCAGCTTCTTTGGGCGCTCGTTGTTCGTGCGCCTTGGGTTGGCTATTCTGGGCGCACTGCTCTTGGGCGCGACGATAGTCTTGGCGCCGAGGGAGTGGGTAGCATATCTGTTAGCCCCAGCGATTACAGCCTGTCTGTATGCGGTCTTGGCGTTGGGACTGAATATCCAGTGGGGGCTGACCGGGCTCTTTAATATTGGGATCGCGGCGTTCTTTGCCGTGGGGGCGTTCACGTCGGCGCTCATCACCAAGCCCATGCCCACGGGGCTGGCGGCGGAGTACACCAAGCAACTCTTTGGGTGGAATCTTCCATTTATCTATGGGGTGCTTGGCGCAGCCCTTGTCTGCGGTGTGATCGCGCTGTTGATCGGGTTGCTGACGCTGCGCCTGAGAGAAGACTATCTTGCGATCGCGACGATTGGCATTGCCGAGTCACTCAGATTGGTCTTTCAGAACGAACGCTGGCTGGCCAACGGGCCGCAGCCGTTATCGGGGATTCCCAAGCCCTTGTTCTGCCTCGTCGAAGACCCCCCCTGCGTGTGGTTGCCCAGCTTTATCAGGGAGCTTTTAGCTCCGTTGGACTCGCGCGACTACGGTGTGATGTTGCTTGTGCTGCTTGCTCTCTCGTTGATGGGGCTCTTCTGGCTTCTTCAGATGGTCACGCGTTCGCCGTGGGGCCGGGTCTTGCGGGCGATCCGTGAAGATGAGGCCGCCACAAGCGCGTTCGGCAAGAACGTCTTTGCATTTAAAATCCAAGCGTTCGTCTTAGGAGCGTGTGTGATGGGGATCGGGGGCGCGCTGTTCACGGCATCGGTGAGCACCATTGACTTTGGGCTGTTTCACCCGATGAGCTATACGTTCATGATCTGGGTGATGCTGATGGCGGGGGGATCGGGCAATCACAAGGGCGCGGTCTTTGGGGCGTTTGCGATTTGGGCGATTTGGGTAGGCACAACGTTCTTAAGTGACGCTGTGGTGCCGTTTCAATTCAAGACTCAGGTCTTCTACGTGCGCTATCTGCTCGTTGGGGTTCTGCTGATAGCGATCTTGCTCTTTCGGCCTCAGGGGATTCTCCCGGAAGAGAAAGGGCAGCAATAAAAGCTATGAGCGGGAGCCATGTCGGCCCCCGCTCGCCAACTCCGCTCTTGGAAAGCCCGTTCCCCTCCCTCTTTAGGGGAGGGGCCTAGGGGAGAGGTCACTCTGGCGGAACCTGCTTGACCAAGGTGATCGTCTTGATGCCGCCTGGGGCGTCCTTGTTGTACTGCCAGATCTCGATAGGTGAGACGACGTCGCCGGCGGCGTCGAAGTCCATTGCGCTGCCCGCACCCTCGTAGTTGCAAGCTCCGCAGCTACAGACGCAGATCTCTGTACCATCCGGCTTCTTGACAAACTTGCAACTTGCATTAGGCCCTTTAGCGGTACATGCTCTAGCATCGATTTCGCAGCTGCCTTGCTGCAATGCCTTAAGAGCATTGACGAAATCTGCGACTCCGAATTTGGGGCCGTTCTTAATCCCCTCAATAGAAGTCCCGTTGACTGATCTCAGGTGATCCCTGACATCAACACCTGTAGCTGCTGCTTTCTTGGAGAGATAGGCTTCTGCTGCAGCAAGCCCGAAGGCAGCCACCGCATCGTAGCTCGTATCAATGTACGGGATCGGCGGGATCTCTCCGTAGACCTTCTTGAACTCCTCCTCGAACTTCTTGGCGTTGGGATCTGCCGGATCTGCTCCAGCCACCGTCCCGTAGAAGCCGTGCAAGATGTCGAAGCCGAGCGCCCTGATCATGTCCGCGGACCTCGTGCCGTCCACGAACAAGAAGCTCTTGTACCGGAAGACCTCGACGGCTTGCTTAAGGTAGACGTTGGCATGGCCGGGATAGCTGATTGCCACCAGCACATCGGGATTGCCCGCGAGCGCGCGACGCAGCTCGGCGTCATAGCTGGGGGCAACTTCCTCAGCGTGGGGCACCTGCGCTAAGACCCTGCCGCCCCGCTTCTCAAATGATTTCGCGAAGCGATCACTGAGGCCCTGCCCGTAGGGGTTGTTGACGTAGAGCGTCGCAGCCGTCCTGTACTTGACCGGGGCTTCTTTGATCTCACCAGCGGCGAGCATCGCGAGCACGACCCCTTGCAGTGCATCAGAAGCCGTCGAGCGGAAGAGGAAGTCATCATCGGGCTCGACCGTCAGCAACGGTGATGTGGAAGCCGGCGAGATCTGCGGGACTTTGAAGGGCTTGGAGACCTCGCGAGCGATAGCCAACGACGCGCTGCTGGCCAACCCACCGACTAGCCCGACGGCTCCATCTACCGTGACGAGCTTCCTGGCGCGATCTACGACGAGGGCGAAGTTGGGGAAGCCGGGGTCCTCATGGACGAGCCTGACGATAGGGCCACCGAGCACAGCTCGCGCGGCTTCGTTCAAATGACTTGCGGCGAGATCAGCGCCCTTGCGTTCCGCCGGGCCGAACTCCGCCAATGGCCCCGTCGAGTCGAGCAACGTCCCGATCGTCACTACCGGGGGTGGCTGGGCGATGATCGGCCCACGAAAGACTCCGCTCAGCGTCACCGTGCCGACGGCTAAACCAACACCCTTTAAGAATGTGCGGCGTTTGATGGCCTTCATAGAGTGTAAAGACACCTCCCTAAAGTTTTGGCATTATGGTGATTACGCCGTCGAGCGCCACAAAAGTCTTACACCAGGAATCCCCCATTATGCTCTGTGTGAATCACCTCCTGGTACACATAGTTTTGGCGAACTTACTCACTTTGGCGCTCGACGGTCTGTCTTTTGGTTAGGCGCATTATAGCGGTGAGGCCCGCTCAAGTCAAGGCCTCCCGCTTTTGTTTACTCAGTGGGCATTTCCAGACGAACCGTCTGGATTGTGCCGCTGGTATACTGCCAAATCTCAATAGGGGTGATCACATCGCCATGGGCGTCGAAATTGACCGCCCCGGCGGCGCCTTCGTAGTCTATCTCGCGGTTCTCTTTGAGAAGCTGGAATGCCCTCTTCATGCCCTCAGCCCCCGCGCTGACGATCTCCCCCGGCGGGTTGGCTACACTGCGGAGCGCATCGCGCATGGCGAGGCTATCGGCCTTGCCCGCTCGCTGCATAGCCAGGGCGAGCACGATCACGGCATCGTAGGCGTTGGCCATAAACGGCTGCGGCGGCACCTCTTTATAGACCCGTTGGTACTCAGCGTTGAAGATCTCCAGCGAGGAAGTTTTCTCCGATCCCGGCGCGGTGCCGTACATGCCCTCAAGATTTTCGGCCCCCACGGCTTCAATGATCTTTTCGGATTTCGTCCCGTCCACGAACAGAAACTTTTTCGCATACCCGCCCTCGAGTGCTTCTTTGAGGTAGATCGTCGCATGACCGGGGTAGCCGATAGCGACTAAGACGTCAGGCTGCGCTTCGGTGAGCTGGCGCAGCTCGGCCACGTAGCTGGGCTGGACCTCTTCAGGGTGGGCGGCCTCGCTCACCACGCGCCCGCCATGACGCTCAAACGATCTTTTGAACTCGTCCTTCAGCCCTTGCCCGTAGGGGTTGTTCACGTAGAGCACGGCTGCGGTCGCGTAGCCCAGCTCCGCCGCGAGCTTCCCCAAGACGATCCCCTGGAGCGCATCCGACGGGCAGGTGCGAAAGAGCAGGTCTTTCCCCTCGTCTTCGGGCAGGTGCGTGAGCAAGGGCGAGGTCGAAGCCGGCGAGATGAGCAGCACTCTGTTAGGGATCGTAACGGTCTGGGCAACGGGAACGGTGACCCCGCTGGCCAAGGCCCCGACGATCGCAGGGACTTTGTCTATCTCGATGAGCTTTTTGGCGCGATCGAGGGCAACAGAGGGATTTGTTGCGGCGTCCTCGTGGACCAGCTCGAGCTTGCGTCCTCCCAAGAGCCCGCCCGCGTCGTTGATGTGCTGGGCAGCCAATTCAGCAGAATTGCGCAACGGCGGCCCAAACTCCGCTAACGCCCCCGTATAGTCGAGCAGCGTCCCGATCTTGATCGGTCCAGAGGGCTGAGTCGGCCCGCAGCTTGTCAGCCCCATCAGCCACCATAAACCCGCTGCGGCCCCGATACTTTGGAGAAACTGGCGTCGCGTGCAAGGCATGGTTATTCCCCCCTTATGCTCTTAATCGTAGAAGGTCAGCCATTTGCTTGTCAAATCCGCTTCGTGTTATTATGAGTGAACCCTATGAAAAGATCCAATGAGATGACAGGGCTTGTGCGCCGCGTGCTGGCTCACCTTGGGGAAGACCCCGACCGTGAGGGCCTCAGGGAAACTCCACGACGGTGGGCAGAGATGATCGAATCGCTCACGGCTGGCTACCGCCAGGACCCCAAAGAGCTGATCGCGGGGGCGATCTTCCCCGTCGCGCACGACCAGATGATCGTCGTCAAAGATATTCTGTTCTATTCGCTCTGTGAGCATCATATACTCCCCTTCTTTGGAAAGGCGCACGTCGGCTACATTCCCAACGGCAGAGTGATCGGGATGAGCAAGATCCCCCAGATCGTCGAGCACTTCTCCAAGAAGCTGCAGCTCCAAGAGAATCTTACTGATGAGATCGCCGATTTCTTGATGGAAGCGCTCACGCCGAAAGGGGTCGGCGTCGTGCTTGAAGGGTTTCACTTATGCATGGCCATGCGCGAGCTGCAAAAAGACGCGTGGCTAGTAACAAGCGCCGTCAAGGGCATCTTTCGCAGAGATCCGCGCACACGGGCTGAATTTCTGCAGCTCATCGGGCGACGGTAGTTCCTTGTGCCCCCTCACCCTCCTCCCCTCTCCCTCGGAGGGGAGAGGGGTTTGGGGGTGAGGGTGTATGAGACCGTGAACTCTACCAAGACCCCGCTAAAATCCCTCGGTGGCCCCGCTATGCGCTCCGCAAAGTGCTCCCACCTCCCAGACCACGGCGCCCAACTATACCCCAGCGACGCGCGCAGCGTGAGCACGTCGGTCAGCACGAACTCAATCCCTGCGCGGGGAATCAGGGAGAGAAAGAGCCGTCTCAGAAGCGTGTCGTGCGCCGTCTGCAAGACAGACTCAAAATTCTCTTCGGTCAGGGCGCGTTGGCCCAGCAGGAGCGTCGCCGTGCCAATCCCGAGGCCGCCACTGACAAAGCCGCGCAAGAAGGGCGCCGCTTGGGAGAGCGGCCAGCGCCTATCGAGAAACACACTGAAGTAGAAGAACGTCAGCTGCACGCGGCGCGCGCCACGCTCTGCCCCAACAGACCCTTCGGCAATTGACAGCCCCAACGGAAGCCATTCAGCCACGCGCACCCGCGTCCAACTCCCCGTCATGGTGATGGGCGTCGAGATTTTGGGAAAGCCATTCTGCTCCAAAAGCCCGTTGAGACCGCTCATATCTAAATAAAACATCGCGGAGACCGGCTCAAAGACCGGCGCTGACGACTCTTGCGCGAGCGCCGCTCCGGCCCACAGCACGACTCCTAGCACACAGATCAATCTTTTCATAAAGCCTCCTTCACTTGGAACTTGGAACTTTGAGCTGTTCTAGTGCTCATACCCTCGATCCGGCAAAACAATGCTCTCTGGGCCAAGCTGCATGGTGATGCCCTCTTTTGCAGACACGACCCGCCCGATCACGGTGAACTCGCAGACCCGACGCGCTTCGAGTAATCGTTCTTGGGGGAGCGTAAACAGCAGCTCAAAATCTTCCCCAACGAACAGCCCCATCTCGAAGATTTCGTCTTGATCGCGAGCCAATTCTTCGACCTCCAGCGCGAAGGGGATCGCCATCGCGTCAACCTTGAAGCCGACGTGGCTGGCTTCGCCAAGCTGATAGAGCGCGCGTGCCAGCCCGTCAGAGATGTCTATCATGCTGCGTGCTAACGACCCGAGGGCTTGGCCTTCTCTCAGTCTCGGCGTAAACCGCAAGAGTGCGTTGGCTTGCTCGTATTCCTTCGCTTTGAGCAACTCCAAAGCAGCAGCGGTTCGGCCCAAGTCGCCCGTCACGCAAACCAAATCTTCGGCACGAGCGCCGGAGCGCAGGACGGGCTTCTGAGCTTCGCCTAATGCCGTCGTCACTATGGTCAGTTCGTTATGACGATCTGTGTCCCCGCCAAGTAATTTCGTCTCGCACGCCTCGCAGCACGCTAGAGCTCCCTCTAAGAGCTCTTCTAAGAATTTCTTCTCGAACTCCGGCGCTCCTAGCGCGATCACGACCCCTAGGGGCTTTCCCCCCATCGCGGCGATGTCGCTGAGCGAGACGGCCACAGCCCGCCAGCCCATCGTGTACGGCGTCATCCCCTCGGGAAAATCCGTCTGCCGATGGAGCATATCCGTCGTGAGCAAGAGATTCGTCTTCTTCAGAGAGATAATAGCACAGTCGTCGCCGATGGGGAGTCTTTCGCTTAGAAATTTTATGACGTCGCGCTCGCGCATAGGTTTACTATACACTCACGGCGACTTCTTGTCCATGTCGCCCATGATAGCCGCGATGTGCTTCTCTAACTTCGGGTAGTGCGTGCCGCGCCAGTAGGGCTTTTGACACGCGGAGCAGAGAAAGTACTCGTCGTGCTCGGCAGCGACTTTGGGAGGAAGCTGCGCGAGGATCTGGTGCTTCTCTACCGATACCAGCTGCCCGTTGCAGACCAAGCACCGTTGGAACGGTGCTATCAGGGTTTCTAGGTTAAAGCGTCGCACGACCTCGCGAGCTTGTTCGACGGGGTTGGTCGAGCGCAGCCAATAGCCGTGCGTGACGGCGTTGTGTTTGAGCAGCCCACGATCGCGGGTGAGCACGATGCGCCGTTCACGAGCAGCCAGAGCGACCAGCTCGCTATCGTCATAATCGTTCGAGTGCAGGGTATCGAAGCCCAGCAGACGTAACAGCCGCGCGAGCTTCCCCAGATGCACATCGGCAATAAACGCGATGCGTCGCAGAGGCTTCTCGCGAAGCTGCACGATGGGTGAGATATCTAGACTCTCGAAGACAGGGTAGACCGCGACCCTGTCGCCGTCACTCAAGCGATATGAAAAACCGACAGACTGCCCGTTGACGACGATAAGATCAACTTCGGTGTGGGGCACGCCGAGGGCTTCGATGGCGTCCTTGACCGCGGGCGTGTTCTGAAAGCTGTACGCGATCTCACGTTGACGGTGCTTAGGTGGTAGAAAGTCGTTCAGCTCGCCGTAGAATCGAAAGACTGCGACGCTCATGGTCGGGGTTTATTGTACCGACTCTCGGGAGTTTTGGCATAAAGGCTTAACTTATGACGGGATTTTCAGAGGAATTTTATAGCATTTTTATCTGGGTCTATGCTAGAGTGCTGAGCAACGTCGAGGGATCGTATGAGAATTCGCGTCGCATCCTTGATCGCGTTGTTGGGCGTAGTGAGCTTGGCTCAGCCTCCGCCGGGGGGCCAGCCCCAAGTTCTCAAAGATAGCGTTCTCTTCACAGTCTCTACAGATGGCCTCCGGTGGGAGACGCCGATGTCCTTGTCTGAAAGGGCCTCCGTGCCCGATGTCCTGCGCACTTCTCAGAATATCTATTGGGCTTATTGGGTGGACTTCTCGAACTTCACCGGCCCGCACACTGAGAAGATCGGCGTCGCCCGCAGCACCGACGGCAACACTTGGGAGAAACTGGGAACGGTGCAGTTCAAAGATTTAGGCAGCACCGTTCCCGTAGACCCAGACGTGATCGAGCTGCCCGATGGCCGTCTGAGAATGTATTTCTATGACATCACGCAAGATCGTGGCGAGCACCCCATCTACAGCGCCATCTCTTCGGATGGTCTTCACTATACGCTAGAACCCGGGGTGCGCTTTCGGTTAGCGAGAATCTTTGATCCCGACGTGATCAGGCTCAAAGACGGTCGCTATCGGATGTATCTCAACAACGAAGGGCATATTATCAGTGCGACGAGCGCCGACGGCTTGAGTTTCGCGCTCGATCCCGGCGTGCGCGTGGAGCGCGGCGGCGTCCCCGGCTCTGTCGTGCTGCCCGACGGCTCGGTGCGCCTCTACGGCTGCGGCATCACGGCTTATCGAAGTACTGATGGCCTTCAGTTCGCGTTTGAAGCCCAGACGAATCTCCGCGCTGCGCCCCCAGCGATTGTCTGTGACCCCGCGGTGACGACCACTCTCAATGGCTATCTGATGATATACAAATACAATCCCGGACGATAAGGGAGGTCAAACCGTGATTCACAGACTCAGAGCGTTGAGCATCGGTCTGGCGCTGCTCGCCGTGTTTTTAATGGGGAGCAGTGAGAAGATAGCAAGCGAAGTAGTAGCGCAGAGCGCTGACAACCCGATCTATGTCACGTTCGTCATTCACTTCGATCCCTTGGCGGCCCCCAACGGCCAAGTCGCGCGGTCGGCCTATGAGGCCGAGCGCAACAACCTCGCGTGGTTGGCCGATTTCTTCGACGAGATCGAGCGAACGAAGAGTGCGGATTTCGTGCCCAAGCTCATGCTGGAGATCGGAGGCGATCACGCCGAGCACTACAGCGAAGACCCCGTCGGGCTGGCGCTGCTCCAGCGCCTCTACGCCAAGGGGCACGCCTTTGGAGTGCACTTTCACAATAACTACAAAGCTGGGCCGCATCTGTGGCCCAGCATTCGCCAAGATACCCCCCAAAACCGTCAGCGCGTCACGGCAGATCACATCAAAGAAGTAGATGCGCTCGTCGCCAAGATCATCGGCTCCAGCGACCCGAAATTGATTCGCCAAGCCAATCACGGGATCACCGGGCACTTGCTCGATGAAGAGCTAGCTCGTCAGATGGGGTTTGATTTCTTCACCGGGGGGCGCAACGAGGTCTTGAATCTCTTCTTCGATCACGATGTCTATAACCCGTGGCGGCCCGCGACAGCCCGCGAGAACGCGAGCTGGCCGCTGGCCGAAGGAATAAAAGAGTATTGGATTCTAGTGCCGCAGGCTCCGGTCTTGGGAGCCATCGGCGAGCACTTCCCCTTGCCCGCAGGCGTCCCCCCTGAATATACCCAAGGGATGCGCGCTATGGTCTGGCAAGACCTATCAATTCCTGCGATGCAGCGCAAGTTCTGGCATCTCTCTCTCGAATGGCTCCAGCGCCAGAAGAGCACTAATCCCGCTGACCAACGCGTGTGGGTCTTCGGGTGGACGGAGCACACCAACAATCTCTTCGCCGACGACAACCGATACGGCGACAACCGCAATCTGCGCGACGAAGTCCGACAGTATGTCACGTGGCTCAACGAGAACTTCATCAATAAGCGGACACTCGATGGGAAGCTGATGGCCCGGTACGCGACTTCAGAAACGGTGATGAAAGCGTTTCAGGCATGGGAGCAGGCTCATCCGGGGCAATCTTCGTTCAGTTATCCCGTGCGCGTGCGCGATTGGGAGGTCTATCCGTACCGGCTCAAGGGCCTGACGCGCGAACTCATGTACGCGCACTACGAGCAAGAGATCAGAGCTTTTCGCGCTCAGGGGGTCAACGTTCACAAGCTCGTGAAGACCGACGGGCGCTACTGGGTCTATCAAAACGGTCGCGTGGTGAGCACCAGGCCAACTTGGGATATCTATCTACTCTGGAGCGACGCGGACGAGAAGATCATAGACCTTGCGAGCGTGCTCTCTGGGACGATCAAGTGCGTAGATGGTCGCAGCGGCGTTGAGACAGTTCAGTCGGCCGCTACGGTGCGTGTGACGGGAGTTCCCCTTGTGTGCACTTCGGCGAATACGCCGTAGAGAGAATTTTTTTCATGGGGCTTCTATGGCATTTTTATCCGGGTTTAGGCTACAGTCACTCAACGACAGGAGGTATCGTATGAACTCTAGATGGGTTCGCGTCGTCTGTCTGGGCGCGCTGCTGTTGGGGGGCAACGCGGCTCTGTCTCTCCCTTCCGATCAGGCGGCCCCCGCGGGTTACATCACGTTTGCGATCAACGTCCATAATTTTCGGCATCTCACCGAGAGCGCGGACACGCTGTTAAGACTCACCGCGATCTTTGAAAAATATAAAGTCAAGGGCGATTTTTATCTCACCGGGCCGATGGCCGATCTCTACGCGCAGCAGCGCCCCGATCTCATTCAGAGACTCAGAGAGAGCGGGATGACCATCAGCTATCATCAGCGTCCGCCGCACCCCATCTATGCGGGCTTCGATCGCCGTTTCAGAACGATGAGCGACGATGCTGCCGAATCGCTCTTGCGAGACTACGAGACGTACAAGCTCGATCTGACAACGGGGGAATTGCAGCGCAACCAGCCCGGGGGATACACCTATGTGACAAGCTTGATGGGCCGCAAGCCCGTCGTCCCTACGGCTCCCAGCAACGACCCGCGAGTGAGAAGAATCTCGTGGCAGCTCTACAGGGAGCTGGACGCACAGATGACGATTACTTATCACGAGAGCGGCATCAAGCTCGATACTCCCTTTGAGTGGGTCGAGGGGCTCGCTCGCTCTGTGGGCGAACAATTTCAGCCTCCCCGTCCTAGCGAGTCTGATGTCACGTATTGCGTGATGGACGGCGTCGAACTGAAGATGGACATCTATCGTCCAAGGGAGAGCACCGCGCCCACGCCAGCATTGCTTTACGTGCACGGCGGCGGCTGGACGAGCGGCGACAAGCGCTCCGGTGAAGGCGTGCGCGATACTCCCGAACTGCTCGCTCGCGGATATCTCGTAGCGGCTGTCAATTATCGTCTTGCGCCGCGCTATAAGTTCCCCGCGATGATCCAAGACGTCAAGTGCGCGGTGCGATTTCTCAGAGCCAACGCCCAGCGATACAACATCAATCCTGACAAGATCGGGGCGTGGGGCGGCAGCGCGGGCGGGCACTTGGTGGCGCTCTTGGGGACGGCTGACGAGACAGCCGGCTGGGAGGTCGGACCGTATCTAGATCAATCGAGTCGTGTTCAAGCCGTCGTGGATATGTACGGCCCGACAGATTTAACCGTGCTCTTCGAGGGGGCGAATCCTCGACTGATGGAGCAAGTCTTCGGCACGTCGGATCGCAATTCCGAGACGCTCAAGCGAGCGAGTCCCGTCAACTGGGTCTCGTCGGAGGATCCGCCGTTTCTGATTCTGCACGGCGAACGCGATATACTGGTCCCCGTCAGCCAGTCCCAAATCTTTTACGACAAGCTGCGGGCTGCCAACGTGCCCGCGACGTTCGTGATTGTCAAGAATGCCGGGCACGGCTTTGTGCCGGTGGGCGGGCCGATTAGCCCCACGCGACAAGAATTGACGAAAATGATGGGAGACTTCTTCGATAAGCATCTGAAATAACTCTGATTTGGGATGAGTTTTATAGGGTCTTACCGGCTTGCTAAATACCCAAAAATCAGTAAACTATACTGTGTCATCCATTCGCGTTCATCGCCCGCTTTGCGGGATGTACCATTTTGAGACCCTACAAAGGAGGAGTTGCTTATGGCGGTCAAAGCACCGGTCAAACCCCAAGCGAAAGATTCCAAAACGCTCTTGCAGAAGATGGGGCAGTACGTCCCTCG
>JAOAIA010000018.1 GCA_026414955.1 Candidatus Bipolaricaulota bacterium | reverse complement strand
ACATGCACTTTCCTCCCTTGTTCGCTTTGTATACACTGCTATCTTAACAAGAAGCTTCTTTCTATCTCAAGTAAGAAGGGGCAAGGGAGGCCCTTGCCCCGAGTCTTTTGTGGGGATTCAGTCCTTCGCCTCGTCAATAGTCGTGCGCATCTGCTGGATGGTGCGCTCCATGCGGTCGAGTAGGTCTTCGATGCTGTCGCGGTCCATCTCATCCCAAGCGGTCTCCAAGTCGTTGCGCTGCTCCTCAAGATCATCGAGCAGAGGATTGAGCTTGTCAATGAGGTCTTTCTTGGAAACGTAAGCCATAGGCAGATCACCTCTGGATTACGAGTCTAGGAAGAGTGTTTTTATTATCTCTCACGAGACGAGAAGATGCAAGTCAGTCGCCGGCAAACCGCGCAAAGATCGTCTCGACGTGCTTTATGTGATAGTCGTAATCGAACAGTTCGTCCAGCTCTTTAGAGCTAAGCAATTTTTGGATCTCTGAGTGCGCCGAGACGAGCGATTTGAAATCTCTTTGCTCAGCTAACGCTTTGGCCGCGAGTTCGCCGATCAGCTCGTGCGCCCGCGCCCGCGCCATACCCTTGTCTATGAGCTTCAAGAGCAACGCTTGGGAGAAGACTGTGCCATAACTAAGCTCTAAGTTCTGTCTCATGCGCTCGGCGTTGACGACGAGCTGCTCGATCACGCCCGTCATTCTGACAAGCATATAATGCAGAGCTATAAAACTATCGGGGTAGATAATGCGCTCGACCGATGAGCGCGTCAGGTCTTGCTCGTGCCAGATCGTCTGGTTTTCTAGAGCAGCTAATGTGTTCATGCGCACGACGCGCGCCAGCCCCGTCAGCGTCTCGCACGTTGACGGGTTTTGCTTATGGGGCATGGACGAAGAGCCATGCGGACGACCCTCACGGACCTCGGCGATCTCGGTGCGATGGAGGTTGCGAATCTCTGTCGCTATCTTCTCAATAGTTCCCGCGCAGATCGCCAGCGTCGTCAAGACTTGCGCGTGCAGATCGCGCTGTACGATCTGATTGGAGATCGGCGCTGGAGTTAATCCGAGCTTGGCGCAAACGCGCCGCTCAACTTCAGGGTCTACGTGCGCATACGTGCCCACCGAGCCTGAAATCTTCCCAACTGCTATGAGCTTTTGCGCGTCTTTGAGGCGCTGGATATTGCGCCCCATCTCGTCGTACCAAATAAGAAGTTTCAGCCCGAACGTGATCGGTTCAGCGTGCATCCCGTGGGTGCGCCCGACCATCAGCGTCTTTTTGTGCTCGAACGCCCGATGCTTGAGCGCCGCTGCGAGCTTGTGCGCATCGTCAATGAGAATCTTCAGGGCCTCTTTGAAAGCTAGCCCAAGGGCTGTGTCTTCGATGTCGTATGACGTCAGGCCACGGTGAATGTAGCGCCCCTCCGGGCCGACGCTCTCTTCTAACGAGCGCACGAACGCGAGCAAATCGTGCCCGATCTGAGACTCGATCTCTTTCGCTCTGGCGATGTTCAGCGTGACTCTCTCTTTGATCGCTTGGGCAGCTTCTTTGGGAACATAGCCCAGCTCGGCTTGGGCTTCGACGACAGCGAGCTCGACCGCAAGCCACCGCTGATACTTGGCTTCTTCCGTCCACAGCTCCTTCATTGGGGAGAGAGAGTATCGCTCGATCATAGCATAGAATCACGGAAGGCACGGAGAAGCACGGAAGGCACTGAAGAATTCTTCCGTGTTATCCGTAAGTTTCCGTGCTTTCCGTGATTCAAATCAACCCCAATTCTTTGCCGACTTTCTTGAACGCGTTGAGCGCGAAGTCTAAATCTTCTTTGGTGTGCATGGCCGTCACGATAGTGCGCACGCGGGCTTTGTCGCGCGCGACCATGGGGAAGACGATCTCCTGCGCGAAGACGCCCTCTTCAAAGAGTCGCTTCGCAAACTGCTTAGCGTTGTGGCTGCTGCCGACGATCACCGGCGTGATCGGGGTCTCGCTTGCCCCAGTGTTGAAGCCGAGTTTGTTTAGTTCGCTCTTGAAGTAGCGCGCGTTCTCCCAAAGTTTCTCCACTAATTGTTCGCCTTCGGGGCTCTCTAAGATCTCGATAGCAGCGATTGCTGCCGCGACGACTGCCGGCGGATGCGCGGTCGAGAGCAGCCACGGGCGCGCCTTCTGAATGAGAAACTCTATGAGTTTCTTGGAGCCGGCGATGTAGCCGCCCATCACGCCTAACGCTTTGCTGAGCGTGCCCATCTGCACGTCTACACGACCGTGCAGCCCAAAGTGATCAGCGGAGCCGCGCCCGGAACGCCCCAGCACGCCCGACGCGTGCGCGTCGTCCACCATAAAAATCAAGTCAAACTCTTCAGCGATGTCAGCCAACTCTCTTAGTGGGGCGATGTCACCGTCCATGCTGAAGACGGCATCAGTGACCAAGAGCGCACGACGATATTTTTGACGGCTCTCTTTGCAGAGTTGTCTCAGCGCATCTACATCTCGATGGGGCCATTTTATAATGTCTGCGCCGCTGAGGCGACAACCGTCAATGATCGAGCCATGATTGAGTTCTTCAGAGTAGATCGCGTCGCCCTTACCAACTAGTGCTTGAATAGTGCCCAAGTTCGCGGCGAACCCGCTCTGAAAGACCAAAGTCGTTTCGACGCCCTTGAAGCGCGCCAGTTTCTCTTCTAATTGTCTGTGCAAAGTCATCGTACCGGCGATGGGCCGGACCGCGCCCGCCCCGGCGCCGAACTGATCTATCGCTCTCTTAGCAGCCTCGCGCATCTTCGGGTGGTTGGTTAAGCCCAGATAGTTATTCGATGAGAGATTGACGACTTCCTTGCCATCGAAGACAGCGCGAGCGCGCTGTTCGCCCTGAAGCGTCCGGGGCCTCCAGACGAAGCCTTGCTCTTCTAGGCTTTTCAGTTCTTGGTCTAAGAATCCCAGACGGTCCGTCTTGATTGGAGTTGCCATACTCTCCTCCCTCGATCTATAATGTGCACAGGGGCATTTTATAACACCGAGAGCGCAGCGTCAAAAGCGTAAAGAGGAGGAGAGCTGTATGCGTCTGGTGAAGCTTTTCGGCCTAGGCATAGCTTTGGTCATGCTCGCGGTAGCTGCATCGAAGATGAGATCAGTCGGGTGGCACAAGCAGGCTGCACCGTGACCGTGAAGCCGGGTGAGTCTATTCAGAAAGCGATTGACCGTGCGAAAGAGGGCGCGGTCATCTGCTTGGCGGTGGGACGTGGAGCGAGAATAGCAAGATCACAAAGAGTCTGACCCTATGGGGCACAGGCAGCAAAACCCGAAGAGGTGCGAATCTTGGGGACGCAGGGAGGCTATTAAGGCGAATTTTCAGCGCAAGCTTTAAGGAGGCTCTTTATGCCTAAGCGCGTCATTAAGACCGAAAAAGCCCCAGCAGCCATCGGCCCGTACTCGCAAGCTATCGTGGCCAACGGCTTCGTCTTCGTCTCCGGGCAGATCCCCCTCGACCCCAAGACCGGACAGCTCGTCTCAGGAGATATCCAAGCCCAAGCCCGTCAGTGCTTAGAAAACTTAAGAGCGATCTTAGAATCGTCCGGCAGCTCGATGGACAAGCTCGTCAAAGTGACCGTCTTTGCTAAAGACCTGAAAGACTTTCAGGCGATCAACCAAGTCTACGCTGAGTACTTCAAAGAGAACCCTCCAGCTCGATCGTTCGTCGAGGTCTCTCGATTGCCGAGAGACGCCGCGATCGAGATAGAGGGGATCGCGCTGCTGGACGATCAGAAGACCTAACCCCTCAGTCCCCTCTCACTTCACTTGAGGGGAGGGGTCGGAGGAGAGGTCTAGAATACCCCGAACGCCTTCAGTGCCGCGAGTGCTCCTATAGCTACCCCCAACGCGCCGATCATCATGTTCGTTTGCATCTGGCTCTCCGCAGCCGCGAGGCGCTTCTTCAACGCAGCGGACTCTTCCTGCATCTTCTGGACTTGTGCAGCCTGCTCCTCCAGCTGCGCTTGCAAGACAGAGAGGCCCTCCTCGGTCTTGAGCACTTTATTCGTCAGCCCCGACACGACGTTGCCCAAGCCCTTCAGTTGCTCGCGCAGCTCCGCGATCCTCATCGTCAGCTCGTCGGCTTTTTGAGGATCAATGGGCATCTTTATTTGTTTCTCTAATGCGCTCACGCGCTCTTGCAGTGCCATCACTTGGTCGTTGAGATTCAAGACTTGACGAACCCGGTCTTCCATGGTTTTGAGCCGAACGTTCAGTTGGTCAATCATGCCCTCACTCTGGAAGATTCGCGACGAGAGCAGATCGAATTTTTCTTTTGTCCCCTGAGCTAAGCCCGCGATGCTCGTCTCCAGATTGGCGATCTTGGGTTGAATCTCCCCAGAGAGCTTCTTCTCCAAGCCCTGCAGATCGCGGAGCATACTCTCGGCTTGCTTCAGCTCGAACGAAATCTCTTTGACGATCTCTCCCAACCCCCCGGCTTGCTGCACCTGGAACGAGAGGTCCTTGAGCATCTGCTCCATGCGCTTGAAGCCCTGTTCCAGCTTAAAGACCTTCTCGGCCAACTCGTCTTTGTCCGATTGCGCCCAGGTGGGCACGGCCAACACGACCATCATGACCAGCAGCACGATACCAAGACGCTTCATCGTCGGTTCGTCCTCCTTGCATACTTAGTCTGCTTGTGTGTTTTAGTCTAATAGTAGCCGCGATCACGCCCAAGGAGCAGTGTCAACGGGAGTGCGGACGTTGAGCACCGGCCAACGGGGCAACTTGCGCACACCCACCCCCCCTGTGGTATAATACGGCACCAGAGGGGGTGGCCATGAGCAGGGTGAGGCAGATGCACAATCTCTCCGAACTGATCGAGTCTTTTATTCACTCTCTCGATGTGAATCCCGCGTCCATGCGCACGTATCATGAGGGGCTGAAAAATTTTCTCAGTTGGCGCAACGGCAAGCCGTCGCATGCCCTCGTGACCCAGAGCGAGATCAAGCTCTACAAAGAATGGCTCCGGCAGAGTCGCGCGGCTAACACCGTGGCGACCTATCTGGTTGCGCTGCGCAGATTTTTTCAGTATTGCGTTGCCGAGGGTTTTTACGCGGAAAATCCCGTCGAGAAGGTCAAGGGGATTCGGCGGCCACGCGGACACTTACGGCAAGATATCTCGCGCGAGGGGTTGCGCACGCTCTTGAACTCTGTAGATCGCACGACGCTCATGGGCAAGCGCGACTTCGCCATCATGAACTTGATGGCTCGCAACGGCCTTCGAGTCATTGAGATCGTGCGGGCCAACGTCGGAGATATCGAGACCCGTCGGGGACGTCAAATTTTAAGAATCTGGGGGAAGGGCCGCGACGAGCGCGACGAGTTCGTCGTCTTGTCCGAGCCAACGGTACAGGCGTTAGAGGATTGGCTCGTGGCGCGCGGCCCCGCCAAGCCCTCGGATCCGTTGTTTGTTGGGGTGCGGGCGCGCAACAAGGGCGGACGGCTCACCACCCGCCAAGTCAACCGTATTATTAATAGATATCTTATTCAGACCGGACTGAAGACCGAGAAGATCTCCCCCCATAGCTTGAGACACAGCTTCGTGACCCTTGCGATCCAGAGCGGCGCTTCGATCATCGAAGCCCAGATCGCCGCGCGACATAAGTCTATCGAGACCACGCGGGTCTATTTTCACGAGCACGATAGATTAGAATCGCCCACGGAGGATAAGATTCGCATCTAAGTCCGTTACGTTTTCTTAACGGACATTGTTGTGGGGCAGAGATCGCATAAAAGCGCCGCTGTTGGCTTCTGCTCCCCTAGGGGGAAGAGAAGCATATCTCCGAGACGGAAGCCAAGAGAAACGCCTAGAGTGGGCTATTGACAAAATCTCGTTTGTGTATTAATCTCTAAGCCGCGCCGGAACACTCAGAGTTAGCGGAGGTGGTGCCCCTGCGCACGTTCGTCTATGAAGAGGGTCAGGGCTTACTGACTGACCTTCCGCTCTTCGACCTCGTGACGAAGATCGGCCAGCCGGGGGTGACACTCTGGATCGATTGTGCTCAAGTGGAAGCCACGGAAATCCAAAAGATGGGGGAGTTGTTCAACCTGCATCCCCTTGCTGTGGAGGACCTGATCTCGCCCCAGCGCCGTCCGAAGATCGACACCTATGACAACGGCCTGATGATCGTGTTGCGCGACGCCGACGTGGATCGCATCGAGAAGAGCCTGAGCGCGCTGGAGCTAGATATCTTTTTGGGGCGCAATTTTCTGATCACCGTGCACAGCGAGCGCATGGAGTGCGTCGAGATGACCATAGCCCGTCTCAACGGGGCGGCGGCACGCGTGATGGGACGCGGCCCCGACTATCTCGCCCATATGATCATAGACTTCCTGGTGGACGACAACCTCCAATTGCTGAGCTGGCTCGAAGAAGAGATCAGCGAACTGGAAGAAGCGATCTATGCCAATCCCACCGATGTCGCCCTCAAACAAGCCGCGAAGCTCCGCAAGAATATTATCTATCTCCAACGGCTTCTGGGGCCGCAGTTGGAGTTAATTCGGCGCCTCTCCGGTGACGAGCTGCCCTTCATCAAGAAGAGCCTGCGCGCCTATTTTCGCGACGTCTACGATAACTTGGCGCGCATCAGCGATATCGTCCACAACTACCGCGAGATCATCACCGCGGATATCCAGATCCATCAGGCACTCATTGCCAACAAGTCCAACAAGATCTTAGCCATCTTGACCATCGTGTTCACCCTCTCCATCCCCGCCACGATTGCGGGCACCTTCTATGGGATGAACATCAATCTCCCCGGCGGGATCGAGACCGGCCCGTGGCTCTTCTGGGGGCCGTATACGACGTTTATTGTGATTGTTATCGGCTCTCTGCTGATACCGGGAGCGTTGATGCTGTGGTGGTTCAAGCGGCGTGGCTGGTTTGAGTGAGTCTATAGAGTCTGTAGAGTCCATAGAGTCGAGAGTCTAAGAGTCTTTGGTGAGGAGCAGCCACAGGCCGTCGCCCGATTCTCCTACTTCTAGCTGACCGAAGCGCTGGGCATGGGTGAGCCAGCGCCGCAGGAGAAGGCGGGGCAGGCGCGCCCCAGACGTGAACGCGATGAGCATCTGCCCGCCGGGGCGTAGGACGCGCGCCATCTCAGCAAGATGCGGCGGCCCGTTGTGCAGCGTGACCAGATCAAAAGACTCGTCCGCAAATGGGAGTCTCGCTGTATCTGCGCGGACAAACTCAATCGTGGGGGATCGGTGTTGCGCATGGGTGAGCATCGCTTCGGAGAGATCGGTCGCGACGATCTTCGCATTGGGAAAGAGCACTAATAATCTCTGGGCGACGAAGCCGGTGCCGGTGTTGACGTCGAGAATTCTTGTGGGCTGCACTGCGAGGGCTTGTAGCCCCGCTTCTAACGCCTGGGCGTAGCGTGCTCCCTCAAGACCTATGACGCTTTGGTCATAGTGCTGGGCTTGACGACGGTAATGCCAGGCATTCAAGCGCTCGTACCAGCGCGGGAAGCCCCGTGCAAAGAGCAAGCTCATCACGATATACGAGAGATCAACGAGCGGACTAATAATGCTCTGCTGGAGCCAGCGGCGTATGACTTTCATCAGCTCAACACGCTTGTCTTGACAGGTCGAACTTTTCTATAGACTCGCTCCGGCGGCAGCCTCTCCCCGCCTACGGTGAGCAAGTCCTCAACGGTGATCCCGAACAATCGCTCGTTCTCCTTCAGATAGGGCGCGATCAACGCCCAGTCAGCATCCGTCAGCTCTGCATAGCAGCCGCCATTGAGCTGGTCTTCATCTAATTTCCTATGGGGATCGCGCACGTAGATCGCTCCCCCAGAAGCAAGCGAGAAGAGATTGCTCCCCGGATAGGGCGTCTCCAGCTCGCGCATCTTGCCGGCTTCGTCCAGCGCAATGCCGTTGAGCACGACAAACCCGCCGCCGTTGAGCGGGTCGCCCGCCATGAACGACTCGGCTAAATAATCTAACGCTGTGCCGTTGATGACGACGCGCGGGCAGCCCACGGCATTAATCAACGGGCGTCCCGCGGCATTCCCGAAGATATACGCCGTACCGCCCTTGGCCCCGTAGAAGAACGTCTGTCCGACATCGCCGTAGACGACGAGTTTCCCATCGTGGAAGATCTGCCCCAGCTGATCTTGCCCATTGTTGTGCACATAGATCTCCGCGCCGTCGAGGCCGCTGGCTAAGTAGTCGCCCGAGCTGCCGTAGACGTCGAGGCGCACGCCGTGAGAGCGCGGGCCAAGCCCACTCCCGATAAAACGCTGCCCGCAGCAGCGATAGAGAACAAACTTTCTCCAACCTAGCTTGTACGCCCTCACGATGAAGAGCGAGAGCGCGTCGTCGCCTTCGGGGGCAAAGCCCGTCGCGTCTATGACGAGCGTTTGAGTTGGCGCTTCTGGTGCTGCCAGCGTCGTCCGCGTCCGCCACGTGATGCGCACAAACTCAGAGCGCGATGGCGCGCCACCTAGGGGCACAGCGTCCAGAAGCGCATTGATCGCTTGTTCTACCAGAGCGCGCAGCCACTTGCGCTCCATCTTCTCTACACGATAGCGACGATCTACTAAGAGTGTCAGCAGCTCCAAGGCGTGACGGCGCTGAGCGTCGCCCCGGCGCGAGTCTTCAACACAGACGCTTAAGAACTCTTCCAAGAGATCATAGTCCCAAGTGGCGATCTCGCCCGTGAGTTCAGCAAAAGCTTCGAGTGCCGGTTGAGCAGGATCGAGCACGGTAGTGATAGGGTTGATGGGGAGGAAGGCCCTCACCCCGGCCTGACGGCCACCACTCTCCCTTAGGTCACTACGGGAGAGGGGCCGGGGATGAGGGCCGGAAGATACTCTCTTGCCAAACTTATCGGTGCAGACGAGCTTCAGAGCGGGCTGGCTGTAGTCTACGGTGAAGACGAACGCGCCGCCGTCGGTGTGGCTGCCGCCGCGCGCGTTCCAATACTTATCTGCCACAGGGCAGATGCGCGGGTCTTCTTCGTGCAAGCTCTGCAGAGCCGCGTCAATCGCTTGCTTCTCCGAGGCGATCAGCCCGATCTGCACCGGCCCGTCGTGCAGGGCAAAGACTTGCGGGCGCAGCATACTCGTATCGGTGATCCCGATGAGCTGCCATCTCTTCTCATACGGCTCGTTGCGAATGATGATGAAGAACCAGGGGCCGTCGGGTGAGCCGTGCAGGTGCGCGACTTGGATCTGTTTGTAAAGCTCTTGCTTCTCTGTGGGCAGCATCAAGAAGTCGCGCTCGGTCGTAGGTGCCAGCGCTTCGATCACGTATTCTAACGGGTACCCATAGACGCGGCTCCACAGATCAAAGAGCAGCACCGAGACTTCGGTATCGGTGAGAAAGAGCGGGGAGATATTTCTCTGCTTGAGATACTCGCAGACGCCGTGATAATTGGCAAAATCGCCGTTGTGCACCAGCGCTTCGTGTAGCCCGATGAACGGGTGTGCACCGCCGGGGTGCCAGACGCGCCCTTTAGTAGGGTAGCGCTGATGGGCGATCCACCCGTGGGCTTGGAGATTCTCTAACTGATAGTACTGCAAGGCTTGTTCGGCGTAGCCGACGATCTTGAAGACCAAGAGATTGCGCCCGTGGCAGAGTACAAACGCACGCTTCTCCCCAAGCGAAGCGTAGAATGCTTTATTGAGTCTATAAGAGTTCTGATAGACGAATTCGTCTTCGGCGCGGCGGGGATCTAGGCCCTTCAGTTCATTTTTCTCGATAAACTCGGCGAGCACGGCTTCTTTGACGCGTGCGAAGTAGCGCCACACCAGCGGGGGCTGGATCTCTAAGCCGGGAATCGCTCGATAATCTTTTATGCTGGGCACGTCGTAGCCTTGATGGACGTCAAAGTAGGGGAGCAAGAAGTTCTCTTCGACGTCTTTGCGAGCTGCTGGGTCGAGATACGCGATCTGGATGAGATAGTCGTCTTCGAGTTTTTCTTTAGAGACGCGCATCTGTTCGGGGAGCAGTCCGACGGCCGCGAGTCCGCCGCCCTTGCCGTTCCCTCGGTTATGCATTTGAATCGAGCTTCTATAGACGTGCTTGCCGGCGATAGGCTCTGAGGCGATCATCCCCAAGACGCCGCAGCCACCCTCGGCCTCGGCGTGGTGCCCTACGATATTATGCTCCAAGGAGCGCCGTGAGGCGATAAGCTTTTCAATCATACTCACTTGCACGAGGCAGTTAGCTCTTTTCGCGTCGTTGCAGCAATAACCCGCCCCTCGATGATCAACCACGCTCTGCTTGGACTTGCTCACTCAACCAGCGCAGATAGCTTTCGCTCCCCGCGACTATCGGGACGGCCAAGATCTCTGGCACTTTATATGAATGCAGCGCTTTGATCGTCTCTTCTATCCGAGCGAAGAGCTTATGCTCGGATTTCGCAATGCAGAGCCATTCTTGAGACTGCTCGATCTTCCCTTGCCACCAGTAGAGGCTCTCTATCGGCCCGACGATCTGCACGCACGCTGCCAGACGCTTCTCTAAGAGCGCTCGCGCGATACGCTCGGCCTCCTCTTGGCTTGCCGTCGTTGTGATGACGTGGATGAAGCCTGACATAGTAACTTAAAGCTCAAAACTGACTCGATTCTTGGGACCATCAAAATTCGCTTTCATTTGATTGAGGACATCTCTGCCCAAGAGGCGTTCGGTCGCATTGCTTACCGATTGGATGAGCGACGGAAACAGCAGACCATTGATCTCGACAAAGCCTCGGTAGATCACAGTCGTCACGCTGGGGCCAACCACCCCTCGGGATTGGCTCACAAAATATGGGGAGCTGAAAAGATCAATATCGCGACCATCGGCATCAGGGAGAAGTGATATGTCAGCACCAGTATCTGGAATAGTGTCAGGGCAAAGTTTCCGATGGGTCTGGGCAAAGTTGCTGAAGGTGACCGCAGCGCGTGGTAAGGCAAACGGCTGGTAGGAAGTATCGTAAGCAAACTCTCTCCGCCGCACATGGAAGACCACTGTGTCTTCCTCCCCTACCTTGGCAATATAGGCATGGCACCCCAATTTGCCCACTTGCTCGGTGACGTCAAATATATCATGCCCAACGGCGACTACTTGCCCTTGATCAACAGCCACCCACTGGCCTTGGTAGTGCTGGATCAGACGCTCTCTCATCCGCCAGTAGTCGCGCTCGTTTTGGACAAAATCGGGGTGCAACCGCTTCTTCTGCTCCTCTGGTAGATTCGTCGTCAGGATGCGCGACATGGCTCAGAGCCCTCCAGTATCTCGTCAATATACTCCAGCAGATCCACCCGCCCGCGCAACTCCAAGATACTCTTCATTCCTAACTCTTGCAAGATCTCAATCAGCTGCGCCCGCCAAGCGTGAAAGAGATTGATAATTCTTTGCGCGCCCCAGTCCGGCGCAATCAACTGCGACAGCTCCGGGTCGGTCGTGGCGATCCCAAACGGACACCCCCGCCCACGCTCGCAGTTCCCACAACGATTGCACTCAATCGCGACCAGCTCCGCCGTCCCGATGATGCAGCCGTCAGCTCCCAGCGCAATCGCCTTGGCGATGTCATACGCCGTGCGAATCCCCCCACTGGCCATCAAGACTAACTCGTCGCGAATCCCCTCTTGCACCAAGAACTTGTGCACCTTGGGGATCGCGTACTCGATGGGCATGGCAATATTTTTCTTGGCAATATCGGGAGCAGCGCCGGTGCCGCCGTAGCCCCCGTCTAAGTGAATGATATGCGCACCGGCGTAGTAGCTCCCAACGGCGACCATATCTACGTCGTTGGGCGTCGAGACCTTCACCGCAACAAGAGCATTGGGGTTTGTCGCCCGCACCCAGTCCACATGTTTTTTATGATCTTCGACGGAGTAGACGCTATGGAACGGAAAGGGCGAGAAGAGCGAGCTGAACTGCACCGAGCCGCGCATCTTGGCCACGTCGGCCGTGACTTTATCCGCGAGCAAGTGCCCACCCAGGCCGGGCTTGGCCCCTTGAGCGTATTTGAACTCGACGATGCGAACTCTTTGGATCGTCTCTTCGCGCACGCCGAACAGCCCCGTGGCGATCTGGGTGATGATATAATCGTCGTAAGGGAAGAGGGCTTCGGGGTAGCCGCCCTCGCCGGTGGAGACGAACGTTCCAAAAGCTTTGGCCGCCCGCGCGCGAGAGAGCATCGTCTGTAGGCTGATGGAGCCATAGGACATGCCACCGCCGTACCACGGGACGGGGATCCAGAGCTTCGGCCCCCACGAGCGACGGTTGAGCGGGATGGCAGTAGAGGGTTCGCGGGTTCTAGAACCCGCGAACTTTCGAACCCGCGAACCTTCGAACGTGAATCTGAGTCTGTCGAACCCGCCGCCGGAGGCCCCAATTCTATGCTCTACGTGTTCTGGGACGCGTCCGGTCTCGGCCATCTTGTACGTCGCTAAGAGCAAATCTGCTGTCCAACGCGGATCGCCCAGAAGCTCATACGTAGGCTCGCGCTCGATAGTGATAGCGTTCGTCGGGCACTTGTCCACGCAGTAGTTGTCGGGGTACGAGTCTTTACAGACGGGGCCGATGCAGTTGGCGCTCTGTGGGGGCAAGAGTTTATTCAGTCCCTCCGGGCGCGCGTAGACGCCGAAGGGGCATAGCTCGACGCACAGCCCGCAATTGATGCACGCATCGCTGATGGTGATTTTGAACTTGGATAGTTCATGGTGGAAGTTGGGCGGCAGCGGGCGGATCTCGCCCGTGAGGGGCGGGATCAGCCCGTGGGGGTTTTCCAAAGCGTATTGGATCTCTTCGGGGCGCGCCAAGCCGATGGGGTCTGAGCGCAGATACTCTTTGAACTCTCGCTCGAGGTCTTCGTGAAAGATGGCGCGGCCCACTTCGCCCCGGAGACGACGGACTTCTCTCATGCCCATCGCACCCAGGACTTCCAAGAGCTGATCGCGCCAGGCCCCGATGAGATTAACGATTCTCTGTGCGCCCCAGTGAGGGTCGAGGCCCCCATCCCGCCCTGCGGGCGTCCCTCTCCAGCGCTCCAGCGCGACTAAGAGCGCCCAGTCTAGAGCAACTCCGTCAGCCCCGCAGATGATCGCCTTGGGGACGTGCTCGGCCGCCGCGATACCCCCGCTGACCATTATCGTGACCTGATCGCGCAGGCGCGCCTCAAGCAAGCGCAGGTGCACCGCCCGCAGCGCGTCCTTGATGTGTCCCAGCTTATTGGTTCTACCGTGAGAGTCTGCGACAAGGTGTAAGACGCCCACGCCCGCGCGCGCTAGCTCCTCGGCCAAAGCATCGTCAAACTCCAGACGCGCAGCGATCACTACGTTGGGGTTGAGCTGGCGTATCTGCGCGAGCGCGTTCTCAAGGGAACGCCGTTGACCGTCGTACTCAAGCTCTACGAGCAGCGCTTGGCGGATGATCTCAGAGTATCTAGCGATCTCATCAGGGCGGATCAGGGGAGCGAGCGCCGTGGGCAAGGGCGTGGGGCACTCTGCGATCTTACAGATACAGAACGTGCCGAGAGTTTGCGCTGCTAGCAGCAGCGCTTCGCACACGCTGGGGGTGTTGAAATATTCGGGTATAGCATCAAAGAGCATAGGGATAGGGATTTCGAGGATGGGGTCGGCCCTGGTTTGGAGAGGGGGAGACGTCAGGGCAAACGGTTTTCTTCCCAAGAAGATCGCGGTGCTGATGTATTCCCGGCCGTGGATGCCGTCGCGCGTGGGCCGGACGATCTCAGACATATCTGTCCACATTGAATCAAAGTCTCTTCCGGCGAAGGGGCCGCGATACCCCTGGCCGGAGACCGGGACCTTGCCGGTCTCGGCTTGCTGCAAGAGACTCTGAATGATTTCAGGTGTCCAGTAGTCGTCGCCGGTGTGGAGCCACTCGGGCTGAATGGGAGCGGAGAGCGCATTTTGCGGGCACTCGCGCACGCAGCGCAAGCAGCTGCGACACAAGCTCTGATCTTGCGGCTGCTCCCCGATGATCATGCGCAAATTTTCAGAGCGATAGTGCACCCCGTAGATGCACGCGTCTATGCAAATCCCGCAATTGATACACGCGTCGGAGCGCACGATCATAGGGCGTACGAGATGGGTTGCCCGCGATGGCGCTCGCTGAGTGTGAATAGAATAGCGACTTTCACTGCGCGTGGCGATCACCATCTGCGACTCCTTTCGTGGCCCTCACTCTGGCCTGACGGCTGCTCTCTGAAAAAAGATGCTGCACCAAAACACCTCGCCCTCTCCCGTAGGTCGCTACGGGAGAGGGGCTGGTGATGGGGGCCTTGATCGGCGGCACGTACTCCGTGCCGGGCATGATCTCCATCGCTTCGACGCCGCGCACGAACTCTTCGATCTTTTGCGAATCTTTGCCGTAGCGTTGCTCCACACGGCGCTCTAGCTCGTCCCAGACGGGCACTAAGTCTAAAGAGCTTTGACAGACGTCGGTGCACGCGCGACAGTGCATACAATAGAAGAGCGCCTGAGCGCCCGCGGCGTCAAGCTCTTCGCCCTTCAGCAGGGCGAGTCCGAGTTGGAGCTTGCCCCGCGCCGTGGTGCGCTCGTCTTTGGTATAGATATAGGCGGGGCAGACGGGGACGCAACTGCCGCAGCGCGAGCACAAAGTTTCGTTATATTCGAGAAGATCGAGCAAGGGCGAGATCGCCGTCGGAGGGCGGCCCGGCTCACGGGCAAGATAACGCTTGGGAGTCGGATCGAAGAATTGACGCGCCAGCGGCGCGATCAGTCGCGCAGCCTCTAAGCCCACGCTCACGGGCAGCCCCCGCAGCATCATTGAGCTCCAGTGCGCGGGCAGCGCGAAAAACTTTCCGGGGTTGAACAGCCCGTCGGGGTCTATCTTTCTCTTGTACGCGCGCAGCTCGTCGAATCGCTCGCCGAACTTGGCTCGCGCAAAGGGCGCATTCCAAATCCCGATCACGTAGGGCCGCCCACCTAAAGCGATGCCGAGCTTCGTCAGCACCAGTGAGAGACTCGCTATGAAGAACTCTGAGAGCTTATTGTGAGCATCAAACGTGAAGACAGGTAGGAGCAGGACTTGGCCGTCGTCTACACAGTAGGCTTCGCTGGCGAGGTGTACCCCGTAGCGTGCGCCTTCGCGCTCGGCTTTTCTGATAAATTCTGGGGCTTTTGCGGCGCTGAGCACGACCTCCGCAGCGAGCATCCCTGGGCCAAGTCTTTTAGGGCGCATGGGGAAGAGCCGCTCGTGCCAAAGATAGTATGCTTGATAGGGCGAGCCGACAGCGATCTCATTCTGCTCGGCCCATCTTTTACAAGCTCGCGCGCTCTCAGGGTCGTCAAAAGCGATGAGCAGGCTCTGGCGTTCGGGAATCTTGGCTGTCGAGCTGTGCAGAAGCTCGTTGATCTCGCGGAGGCGCGTCGTGCTCAGATACTTCATGTGATAGGGCTGGAAGCCCGCTTGCAGAAGCTCGCGAGCGAGAGCGAACGCGTTCTCTGCTGAATCGCACTGCAAGAGTACCGGCGTGGTTTTTGGGGGCGCGCGGCGCAGGCGCAGCGTCACCGCCCAGACGACGCCCATCTGCCCCTCCGTGCCGATAAAGTACTCAAATTCCGGGTCGTCGCTATCTAACTCTTTCAAGTCTCCTTGGGGCGTGATGACGGTCAATCTCTGAATCTGATTCTTGAAGTGCCCATAGGCGATGCTACCTACGCCGTAGCCGCCGGTGTTGACCCAGCCGCCGACCGTAGAGAACCAACTTGTAGGATAGGTGCATAGGGCTAGCTCATAGGGCGTGATCGCGTGAGCGACATCGGCCCAGCGCGTCCCAGCTAAGACCGTGACGGTCTGCTCATCGGGATTGATCTCTTCGATCTGCCTGAGGGCGGAGAAGTCCAGAACAAGCCCGTGCTGCGTGGGCACGGCTCCGCCCAACCCAAACGTCGCTGCGCCGCGCGGCACGACTGCTAACTCTCGTGCGAGCGCCCAGCGCAGCGCAGCGCTCACGTCGTCGGGGAGCGCCGGTTGCAAGACGAGATCAGGGATATTGCTTTTAAGAAGGAGTTTTTCGACGAAGCGCGGCGGTTCGCCCTGGTCGCGGGCGTAGAGCCGCCGACTCGACAGATCTTCGTATATCTTTGCGTGCGGAGAGAGCAGCGCGCGCAGTTCCGAAGCCAGACCCGCCATGATGCCCGCATGATAGCACAGGGATGATCTTATGTCAAGTTTTTTCGCTGAAAACTAAAAAATGAAAAATTATTAGCGATATAATCTCATATTTAATCAATAATAGCCGTTAAAA
Source organism: Candidatus Bipolaricaulota bacterium (assembly GCA_026414955.1). Taxonomy (GTDB): domain Bacteria; phylum Bipolaricaulota; class Bipolaricaulia; order RBG-16-55-9; family DRXL01; genus JANXCC01. Next base: position 6,237 of record JAOAIA010000018.1, on the reverse strand, counting down.
TAAAATATTTGTCTATCGGGGGCTGCTGAGCTTCGCCATCTTTATCATCCCCCTGCGAGTTCTTGAAGAAACTGGAGCACAACGGCGATCTCAGCTTCCGTGAGAGACTTTTCAGCGCGGGCGACGCGCAGCACGTCGTCCCAATTCACCAGCGAGTGCAGCGCGATCCCATGCTCTTTGAGCGTGTCGCGCGCGCGATGCAGCTTGGCCTCTTCGGAAAAATACTCAAAGACGCAGAGACAGTGGTGCACCGTGCCACCGGCTCGCTCGATGCCGCGCGTGAAGTTCAGTTTGCTCCCCCCATCGGTGACCAAGTCTTCGACCAAGAGCACGCGCTGACCTGGGTGCAAGACGCCCTCGACTTGGGATGATCTTCCGTACTCTTTCGGCTCTTTGCGCACGTAGATCATGGGCTTATGAAGTCTCTCTGCTAAGAACGCGGCGTAGGCGATCCCCGCCGTCTCGCCCCCAGCGATGACGTCTATCGCCGAAAGCCCGATGCGCTCGTGCGCGATCTGCGCGAACGATTCTATAATTTGCGCGCGCGCTTCTGGGAACGAGATGAGCCGTCTGATATCGACATAGACCGGCGAGAGCCGCCCCGACGCCAAGCGAAACGGCTCGCCGGGGCGAATCTGCACCGACTCTGTCTGGAGAAGCCGCTGCGCTAGGTTCATCATCTGAAAAGCATCATACTTGATTTTTGCAAAGCTCACAAGCCGGTTGACAACTTTTCCTCACTTTTGATACAATGTGTTTACTTGGGGAGCTCGGGGAACCGGGCTGAGAGGGTCTCTACGCCGAGACCGACCCATCGAACCTGATCCGGGTAATACCGGCGGAGGGAGCTATGCAACAGACAGCCCAAACCCACGCTGAAGCCTACCTCAAGCTCTGTCGTATCTCGAAAAGCTTTGCCCATAATGGGCTGCTGCTCCCCGTGCTCGACCGCCTCGATCTAGAAGTGCGCGCTGGGGAACTCGTGGCCCTCATTGGCCCCAGCGGCTGCGGCAAGACGACGCTGCTTCATATTATCTCCGGAATAACCCCTTACGATGCCGGAACGATACTCCTCAACGGAAGAGACCTAATCGATCCTCACCACCATGTCGCGTACATGCAGCAAAAAGATCTCTTGCTTCCGTGGCGAACTGCTCTGGGGAATACGCTTCTTGGTCCTGAGATCGCTGGAGAAGACCTGAAGAGAGCTGAAGACGAGGCGCTCCAACTCTTTCAAGAATTCGGATTGGCGGGGTTTGAACATCTCTATCCGGCCCAACTCTCCAGCGGGATGCGCCAGCGCGTCGCGCTCATCCGCACGATCCTGTGCCATCGAGAGATCCTGCTGCTCGATGAGCCGTTCAGCGCGCTCGACGCTTTGACCCGCTCTCAACTCCACCAGTGGTTGCTTCATGCCTGGCAGCGATTCCGTCACACGATTATCTTTGTCACCCATGACGTCGAAGAAGCGCTGGTCTTAGCTGATCGTGTCTATGTGCTGACCGAGCGACCGACCAACGTAAAGGCCATCGTGGACGTGCCCCTGCCGCGTCCCCGGCAGTCGACGCTCCCGGAGTTCGTCCAACTCAAAGCAACGCTCTTGCGCTGGCTGCACGTGGAGAGGGATGGCTTTCTATGAGAACTGGTATGCGTGCCTCTGCGCGCTCCTGGGTCTTGCCGGGGCTGTTCTTTTTGGGGCTCTTGCTCGTGTGGGAGTTGGCGGTGCGCACGGGGACCGTTGCGGACTATTTGCTTCCCGCTCCAAGCATGATCGGAAGCGCGTTGGTGTCCCATCGCTGGCTCTTTGTCCAGAACGCCTGGGAGACGCTGAAAGCCGTCGCGTTAGGGCTGGCAGTTGCCTTGAGTGCTGGGCTTGCTACGGGCATGGTGCTCTTTTACTCGCCGCTTTTGGAGCGCATGATCTATCCGTTATTGATTATCTCGCGCAATATCCCCTACTATGCGATTGCACCGTTGTTGGTGGTCTGGTTTGGCTTTGGGCTGTGGCCAAAAGTGATCGTGACCGCGTTGATCGCATTCTTCCCCATCGCGGTCAACACGCACGACGGGCTGAAGTCGGTTGATCCTGATTTCGTTAGGCTGCTGCGGGCCTTGGGAGCGAATCGCGTTCAGATATTTGTCAAGGTTCGTCTTCCCGGGGCGCTCCCATTGGTGCTGAGCGGAGTCAAGCTCGGGGTAGTCTTTGCGGTTGTCGGCGCGCTCTTTGGCGAATTGGTGGGGGGGCAACGCTGGACCCCCGAGGGGATCGTCGGTGGTCTGGGCTATCTGATGCGCGAGGCTGCTAATCGTGGCGCCCTCGAGCTCGCCTTTGGTGGGCTGATTTGGCTCTCGGCGCTCAGCCTGGTGCTCTTTGGTGGGGTCGTGGTTCTAGAACGGTATCTCCTACGTTGGCACGTCCAAGAGAGAACATAAGCACAAGAAGGGAGGTTCCTGCCATGCGCGTTGTCGGGATCGTGTTCATCGGGAGTTTGTTGCTAGGGCTGGTGGGAGTCGAGGCGCAGCGGGAGAGGGTCAGCCTGATGTTGGAGTTCTTTGCCAACCCAACCCATGCCCCGATCTTCGTTGCCAAGCAGAAAGGCTTCTTCGCTCAAGAGGGGCTTGACGTAGAGATCCTGGCGCCGCCAGACCCCAGTCAGCCGCCCTCGCTGGCTGCGGCGGGGAGAGTGGATATCGCTCTCACGAACTTGCTCAATCACGTGATTCTGCGGGCGACTCAAGATCTGCCGGTGTTGGCTTTCGGGGCCCTCCATCGCCACCCGCTCGGTGGACTTGTGGCCATCAGAGAGAGGGGTATCACCAAGATCACTGATCTGAAAGGCAAAAAAGTCGGGTTCTCCGTGGAGCCCATTGAGCCAGCTCTGTATAGAGTTATGCTGAGCAAGTCAGGGGTAGATCCCAAAGATGTCGAGCTTGTCAAGTTAGACTTTCTCGCGCTCTTGCCGGCGCTGCTGGCGGGGCGGTTGGATGCCATCGGCGCGTTCAGAAATTTTGAGCCGGTACGCATAGAGCTTGCGAATCTGACCCCGGTCTTCTTCGCCCAAGAGGCCTACGGTGCGCCAGATTACTATGAGCTGGTCTTCATCGCTCGTCGCGAGTTGATCGAGAGGCGCCCGGAGACGCTCCGAAAGTTCTTGCGTGGGATCGCTCGAGGGGTCTTCTTCTTGATGGCCGATCCCCTCGAAGCGAAGAAGGCTTTCTTCGAGGCGCTACCCGATCTGCGCGATGAACTGAATCAGCGGGCGTTTGATCGCACAGTCACGTCGTTCTTTGGGGCGCCCTGTGCCGCAGAGGTCGCTAAGTGGCGCGCGGCGCAAGAGTTTCTCGTCGAGACGAAGATCATTCCCCGCGGTCTGCCGTTGGAGACGCTCTATACCGACAAGCTGCTCCCAGAGGAATTCTTCCCCAGGGGGTGCCCGCGATGAGCCGCGTCTACGTTCCTTGGTATCAACGCAAGGAGATCGTCGAGACGTATGAGAGTTGGTACCAAGGCCCAGAGGGGGAGCGCATGGATCGTTTAGAGAAAGCGACCCTGCGAGCGTTGCTGGAGCCGATGCAGCCGAAGAGCTTGTTGGAAGTCGGCTCGGGCACGGCGCATTTCACTCGCTGGTTCGCAAGCGAGTTGGGGTTGAAGACCGTGGGAGTCGACCTATCGTCGCTGATGCTGACGGAGGCCCGAAAATACTGGGATGGCCCTCTCGTACAGGCCGATGCCGCTGCGCTGCCGTTCCGCGATCGGTCTTTTGATGTGGTCGCGTTCATCACGAGTTTTGAATACATGCCGGATCCGGTACGGGTGCTCCGCGAAGCGGGACGCGTGGCACGTACTGGGATCCTGCTCGGGCTGATGAACCGCTGGAGCGCGGCTACGGTGCGCCGTCGCGTGCAAGAGCTTTTTGGAAAGACCCCGTTCTTCGGGAACGCGCACTTCTACTCGTTGCCGGAGATCAAGAAGCTCCTGCAGCGCGCTCTCGGGGATCGCATCACTGAGATTCGCTGGCAGTCCACGCTCTTCCCCAAGGGATTCCCGTGGCAAACAGCACGGCTGCCCTTTGGGAATTTCTTGGCGTTAGCGGTCCATCTGCGGGAGGTACCCCATGGCTGAGTTTCCAGCCCCAATTGGAAAGATCGACCAACACTTCTTCGATGAGGTCATCATGCCGCGGCTTGGGGCTCGTCGTTCCGAGGTGCTCATCGGGCCTCGGATGGGGGTCGATGTGGGCGTCATCCGCCTGCCGGCTGGCCAGGTGTTAGCCATGACTACTGATCCGCTCTCGGTCATTCCGGCCTTGGGCTTGGAAGACTCTGCCTGGCTCTCGGTGCATCTGTTGGCTTCCGATCTGGCCACGACAGGCTTACCCGCAGCGTATGCAGCTATAGATTTCAACCTGCCTCCCCAGATGTCCGCGCAAGAGTTTCACATCTATTGGGAGGCGATGCATCGCGAGTTTGAGCGTTTGAACATCGCCGTCGTCACCGGGCATACGGGACGCTATGTCGGATGTGATTACACGATCGTCGGAGCGGGGGTGCTCTGTGCGGTAGGGCCGGAGGAGCGATACGTGAGCGCCAGTATGGCCCAGCCCGGAGACCAGGTGCTGATCACGAAAGGGGCAGCGATCGCGACCACAGGGTTGCTCAGCCGCGTCTTCCCTCAGACGATTCGTCGAGAGTTTGGGGATGAGGTGCTCAGCCGGGCTCAGGACTTCTTTTGGAAGTTTTCTGTAGTCGAGGAGGCGCTGCTGGCTGTCCGCGTCGGAGTGCGTGAGGCCGGGGTGCGGGCGATGCATGACGCGACCGAAGGCGGCGTTCTCGGCGGGTTGCTCGAGCTTGCCGGAGCGAGTTCCTGCGGCATACGAGTACAGAGACAAGCCATTCCCATCGCTGAAGAGACGAAAAAGATCTGTGAACTCTTTGAGATAGACCCGTACTGGGCGCTCAGCGAAGGAACGCTGATCCTCGCGGTTGTCCCCGAATATGTCGACGCGGTGCGCCACGAATTGACCAAGAGAGGGGTCGTCGTGGCCCATGTGGGAGAACTGCTGCCCCCGAGCGAAGGCAACTGGCTCATCGAGCCCGATGGCACTCCGAAGCGATTGACTCCCTTAGGACAAGACCCTTATTGGTCGGGCTATTGGCGTGCGGTGCAACGCGGGTGGACGTAGCGCAGGAGGCTGCGATGAGATTGCACGGTCTATATCTGATAGTGGACTTGGGGGTGGAGAAAGTGCTAGCGCGTGTAGCGCAGGCGCTCGAGGGCGGGGTGGATGTGCTTCAGCTTTGGGGGTCTGCGCCGAATCGGGCTGATGTGGGACACGAACTAAGCAAACTGGCGAAGCGTTTCTCTATCCCGCTCTTAGTGCAAGATGATCTCGAACTGGCTAAGAAGCTAGGAGCCGATGGGGTCCATTTGGACCGGCCAGAGATAACGCCGCAGCATGTGCGTCGGGCCTTGGGCAAGGATGCGGTAGTGGGTGTGACGTGCAGTGCGAACTTTGAGAAGGTGCTCTGGGCGGCTGAGCAAGGGGCGGACTATATCTCGTTCTGTTCGATCTTTCCGTCGCCATCGGTGGCGGTGTGTGACCTCGTCCCCTTGGAAGTGGTGCGTCGGGCTACAGAAACCGTCACCATCCCGGTCTTTGCTGCTGGTGGCATCACTCTGGAGAATGCGCCTCTGGTCTTAGAGGCCGGCGTCGACGGCTTGGCGGTCGGTTCGTCGATCCTGCGTGCTCCTGATCCCAGAGAAGCGGCACGACGATTCCAAGACGTGTTGAGGAGGTACAGAACGGCCCATGTCGTTCCCTGAAGAGCTGTTAGAGATGCTTCTCTGTCCGGTGTGTAAAAACGATCTCACGCTCGTGCAAGGGCGATGGTTGGTCTGTCAACGGTGTCAACGGAGGTATCCCATTCGAGAGGATGGGATCGCCGTCCTACTGATCTCCGAAGGCGATCACGAGGGAGTGGCGAGCTAATGGTCGTTATATAAGTTGCTGAACGCGCTGCTACTGTTGACTCCCAGGTTATAGTGCCCCTTGCGCCCCACGGGGCAGCGCACCAACTTCGCTCCCCGCCCTCTCGCTGCCCCAGCCCGTTTGCCACTGCACCCACCGGTCTGGGCCATCTTCCAGAACTGTGCCCCTGAGAGAAGGCCCGCTCTCTTGAGCCACCCCTCCCCCCGCAAACAATCTCCTGTATGCAGCGACCGGAGGGTCTTGACAC
>JAOAIA010000017.1 GCA_026414955.1 Candidatus Bipolaricaulota bacterium | reverse complement strand
GACTTGGGATGGACAACACCGCGCGCGCGAGCTTCTATATCTATAACTCTGAAGACGACGTAGACGCACTGGTAGATGCGCTCAAGACGGCGCAGAAGCTCTTCGCTTAGTCTTCACCAGGCGGCTGGAAGCCAGCACGGATCTCCGTGTGCCGAATCTGTCCGCCTACGTGAGCAGTCCAGCCCACGATCCCTCCCACAATGACCCCAAGCACGAGCGACACTATCACAAGCCGACGCGCGATCTCGGCACGCTGCCACTGAAGCAGCGTCCCCAGCGCAACAATCCCCAAGAGCAGAACCGCCAGAAACGCGATCAATCCCGCTGTCTCGTGTTGATCAATGAAGCCCTCCGCCGCCGGGTCTATATCCTCCAACAGCTCTTCCATAGGCTCATAAGCCGCCCGGCCAGACAGATAGACCGGGATGGTCAGCACCGCGACGACGACAAACGTGATCAAGCCGGCTCGTTGGAGATCATCGCTGCGCCGGATAAAACCCACTAATAAGAGCACAAACCCGAAGATCGTCCCCCAGACCGGGATGTGATTGAGCACAAGATGCAGATACACGGCGTCCATGGCGCTTCCTCCTTGAGATTAGCTGAGCAGCTCCCGACACTCGCGCACAAAGCCCACTGCCAACTTGACCGTGCTCTCAAAGTCATCGAGTCTTAAGAGACTGAACTGCGAGTGAATGTACCGACAGGGGACGGAGAGCACGCCGGCCATGATACCCCCTCGCGTCGTGTGGATCGCACCCGCGTCGGTGCCTCCGTAGATGGGCAGCTTGTACTGATAAGATATTTTCAGCTTCTCGGCGATCTTCTCAAGAGCTTCCACGACGCGGCGGCTGACAACCAGAGAGTTGTCAGCGATGGTGATCGCTGGGCCTTTGCCTAGTGCTGTAGGCTGGCGTGCCGGAGCGACGCCGGGGACGTCAGCGCCGATTGTCCCTTCCAAAGCGAGCGCGACGTTGGGATTGATGCTGTACGCCGCCGCCCGCGCCCCGCGCAGTCCCGTCTCCTCGCCGATAGCGAAATTGCAGACTAACGTCAGATCCAAGTTCTCTCGCTGAAGCTCTTGTAGAGCGCGAATGGCGACGGCGCATCCGGCGCGATCATCAAATGCCTTCCCGCCTAAGAGATTCTCGCTGAGCTGCTCAAACGGATAATAGGGCACGGCGGGGTCGCCGAGGCGAATCCCCATCTTCTGGACTTCGTCAGCCGAAGACGCGCCAACGTCAATGAAGAGATCCTCGAGCTTGAACGGTTTTTCTCGATCTTCCGGCTTGAGCACATGCGGCGGGACGCTCCCGATGACCCCCGTGATGAGCTTTCCCTGTCGCGTGCGAATCTTCACGACTTGGGCGGGCAGTATTCGCACGTCCCAGCCTCCGAGCGTCGCAAAGCGCAGAAAGCCCTTCTCTTCGATATAGCTAATCATCAAGCCGACTTCGTCCATGTGCGCGTCGAGCATGAGCGTAAAGTCTGATTTGCCCTTGCGCGTGACGATTAAGTTTCCCAACGGATCGACGCGCATCTCGTCCACGAGGGGCTTGACGAACTGAGCGATCACGTCGCGAACGTCGTCCTCAAAGCCGGAGACGCCGAATGCTCTCGAAAGTTTTTCAAGGAGCTGAACACTTGCTGAAGGAGTATTGTTTGCCATAGTGATTATGAATTATAGCAAGCGTGCCAGAGAGAAGCCAAACTCGCACTAGGGGAGAATACGAAGAAGTTTGGCCTCGGTTTCGACCTTGTGCGGAGGGTCTACATTCAAGAGGCCACGCACCATATACTCTCCAGGCCCAACGGGCTGGCGAGAATTGCTCTGTTGATCCCACTCTACAGTATAGACGAGGTGCTCCCCTGGCTTGAGGGTCTTGATCTCCAAAATCTCTTGAATCGCTTGCCCGTAGGACCAACGCCACACTTCTGCGCCATCCTGGGTCGTCACGACAAAGTCATACGGAGGACGCCCACCCAGAGTCACTGACAGGAGGCCTTGGCCGGTGTTTTGCACTTTAAGCTGAAAGAGAATTGTCTTGCCTGCGCGCGCTTCGCTTGGCACATCTAGCGTGACCGTAAGCACCCCCGGGGCTGTGTTCTTATTATCATGAAAGCACCCGGTCACAAGCAGTATGCCCCAAAGCCCTACCAGCGAGAACAAATATCTGCTCATAGTATCTCTCCCTGGCCAAAGGAAGGTGCTTACTTCTAACAAGAGAAACCGTCAGCACAGGTATTGACGGGGCCAAGCTCCGTCGCACGCTGGATGTTGTTCGTCCCAATGGGGCTGAAGACCCCGCCGCTGCCCCAGTGAATGCCCACGAGAACGACATCGTTCGCTTGGGGTGAGTTCGTCACTCGCAAGACCGGCGAGCCGCTGTCGCCGCTGTTGGAATTGTAGCTGCCATCGGCTTGGCAGAGCTGTGTGATCCTCGTGCCCAAGACGTTGAAATTGACACACGTCTGCTCGACTATTCCTTCGGTGGTGCCCGTGGTCCGTCCCACTTTTCTTACGGTCTCGCCCACAAGCGGATCTGCTTCACCGACGATGCGATAGACATCTGTGCCGTTCCACGCTAGGGAGCCAAGTGCAGTAAGGACTAGTGACCCCTGGCCGACCGTCACAGAAGGGCCATTGGGATGAGGCACTTGCACAAAAGCACTATCGCTATAGCGACATCTGCGATTCCTTGGACAAGGAGACCCCGAGAAATACGTCGGATCAGCGATCTCAAGCCCCACACGGTTGGTGGTGCCCGAAGCCACCGGCTGATGATAAACAGTTCCTTCCACACCGCCTTGGGTATTGGTGCAGTGGGAATTGGTCACAAAGCCTTGAACACCCTGGCGAACGCCGAGGAATCCCAAGGTGCACACATAGTTCCCGAAGTTGATTTGCAGGCCGCCTACAAGCGGGCGGTGGAAGTCTTGAAGGCTGCTTTCATAGCGCACCGGCTCGGTCTGCTCAATCACGACTGCTTCGCGGGGGATGCCCACCTTATCGAGCTGGAGTTCAATCTCACGCTGCACCGCGAGGGTTTCGACGCCAATGCGTAGACGATTGTGAGCATCGTCAATGTCGGTGGAGACGACGCCGTCGAGACCGAGTGCTTCCGGCATGAGGCGATCGTGCCATCTCTTGAGCTGGAGGAAATCGTACTTGCCGGGGAGCAGCACGATAGGGCGCTGGAAGCGCTCGTCTTGGCCGAAGACCCTAGCAATCGCGTTCTGCACGGCAGCGGCAGCATTGGGCTGGAGATGGACCATATACACAGCGAGGTTTCCGTCCTTATCAATGAACATTCCCCCAAATCCTGGGACCTGCTCAGCGATTCTAGCAAAGAGATCGTCAAGGGTCGGTGGGCCGCCTTGCTTCTCTCGATCTACTGCGCGCTCGCCGGGAGAGCGGGCCGCGCTTGGAGTGAAGTCATTCACTCCCGGATTGATAGCCGTGCAGCCGCTGAGGGTGAGCAACAAGGCCACGATCACCGCTAACTTGGTATTCGTATTCCGCATCATTGCGCCTCCTGTGAGAGAGTTTGCTTGCGCACAGGGACACCCTGGGCGAAGCCATCGTGGCCTGATCCTAGCATAAAAGCGCCGCCCTTGTCAAGAGGGATATATCACATTAGTTTGAGTCTCTCTTAGATTTTTTTCAGCACGATCGCCGAGTTATGCCCGCCAAACCCAAACGAGTTCGAGAGCGCAATCTCGACTTTGGCGGGACGAGCTGTGTGCGGAACGTAATCTAAATCACACTCGGGATCGGGGTTGTCTAAGTTGATCGTCGGCGGCAGCAGCCCCCGATCTATAGCCATCAGCGCCGCAATCGCTTCCACGGCGCCCGCTCCCCCCAACAGATGCCCAATCTGCGACTTCGTCGAACTGACAGCAAGCTTATACGCATGAGCACCAAATAATCGTTTGATCGCCCGCGTCTCGCTAATATCTCCCAAAGGAGTTGCCGTCCCGTGCGCGTTAATATAATCGACTTCTTCGGGATGAACGCCCGCGCGCTCCAGCGCCATCAGCATCGCCTGGCGCGCGCCCTCGCCCTGCTCATCCGGAGCCGTGATGTGCCCCGCATCAGCGGTCATCCCGATACTCGCAAGCTCCGCATAGATATACGCCCCGCGCGCGCGGGCGTGCTCTAGACTCTCTAAGATCAGAATGCCCGCGCCCTCGCCCACCACAAACCCGTCACGGTCTTTGTCAAACGGGCGCGAAGCTCGTGCGGGGTCGTCGTTGCGGCGCGAGAGCGCCCCCATCTGATCAAAACCCGCAAACGTCAGCGGCTGCGTTACAGATTCTGTCCCTCCAGTCACCATCACATCAGCGTAGCCGTAGCGAATCATATCAGCGGCTAAGCCCAGCGCATGATTGGAGCTGGCGCACGCCGAGACCGTCCCGTAATTAGGCCCCCGCAATCCCCACTCAATCGAGATCTCTCCCACGACCGCGTTGGGCATGAACGTCGGCACGAAGAACGGGCTGACGCGCCCCGGCCCCTTCTGCAAGAGCGTATCATAATTTTCTGTCAGGGCTTCGATATTGCCGATCCCCGTCCCAATGACGACCCCAATGCGATCTCGGTCTTCACCCGAGAGATCGAGCCGCCCATCTTCGAGAGCGAGCTTGGTCGCGGCTATCGCTAATTGGGTGGAGCGCCCCAGCCGCCGCGCGCGTTTTTTGTCCAGAAAGCGCAACGGATCGAATTCTCGAATATACGCGCCGATCTTGACGGGGATATCGGTGAGGTCCACGACATCATCAACGCGGGTGACCCCGCTCTTGCCCGCCGCCAGCCCATCCCAAAAGGCTTCTTTGCCAATGCCGATGGGCGTGACCACTCCAATCCCTGTGATGACGACACGCTTTGGCACACTCATAGATAGGCTATGATAGCTCACCCATACCCAATAAGCAAGCTCGTGCTATCTGCTCCTCTCCCGGAGTAGGGGCGAACGGCCGTTCGCCCTTACACTGCACCGGGGTGAGGGCAAGGGGAGTAAGCAACGGAGTGATCTTCTTGCTACTCCAGAGATGATCTGCTAAGATTATTCTCGTTCATTCTCGCTTTTTTGCCATACGAGGAGGAGCTGTGGGCATGGAACTGCCGAAAGCCTACGATCCTAAAGAAGCCGAAGAGAAATGGTACGCCTGCTGGGAAGCGCATCGGTATTTTGAGGGCACCGTGAACGCGCAGAAGAAGCCGTTCGCTATCGTCATTCCGCCGCCCAACATCACCGGCGAACTGCACATGGGCCACGCCCTCAACAACACCCTGCAAGATATTGTCATCCGCTACAAGCGCATGGACGGCTACGAAGCGTGCTGGTTCCCCGGCACCGATCACGCGAGCATCGCCGTGCACGTCTTGATCGAGAGGGGCCTAGCCAAGCGTCAGCTCGACGATCTCTTGCACGAGATCGGCTACCCCGTCCCCGCCGATAAGCGCCCGCTGACGCGCTCCGACCTGGGGCGCGAGTACTTTATGAAGTTGGGCTGGGCGTGGAAGAACCGCTACGGCTCGAAGATTCGTGAGCAGTTGCGTGCCCTGGGGTGCTCGTGCGATTGGCGACGCGAGAGCTTCACACTCGATGAAGCGCGCTCGCGCGCAGTGACAGAAGTCTTCGTGCGGCTCTATGAAGAGGGCTTCATCTACCGGGGAGACAGGCTGATCAACTGGTGTCCGCGCTGCCAGACGGTGCTCTCGGATCTCGAAGTCGAGCGCGAGGAGACCGAAGGCCAGCTCTATTACATTCGCTACCCGTTCGCGGAAGGGGAGGGTTTCGTCACCGTAGCAACGACGCGCCCGGAGACGATGCTCGGCGACACCGGCGTCGCCGTCCACCCCGACGATGGGCGCTACCAAGACTTGATCGGGAAATTCGTGATCTTGCCCTTGCTGGAACGCAAGCTCCCACTCATCGCCGACGAAACTGTAGATAAAGAATTCGGCACCGGCGCGGTGAAAGTGACGCCGGGGCACGATCCGACAGATTTTGAGATCGGGCGGCGCCACGGCCTCAAGATCATTAATATCTTCAATGCCGACGCCACGACCAACGAGAACGCCGGGCCGTATAAGAACTTGGATCGTTACGCGGCGCGCCAGCGCGTCGTCGAAGACCTCAAAGCGCAAGGGCTGCTCGAGCGCGTCGAGAAGCACACCCACGCCGTGGGCCACTGCCAACGGTGCCATACGGTCATAGAGCCGCTCATCTCGACCCAGTGGTTCGTGCGCATGAAAGAACTCGCCGAGCCAGCGATCAACGTGATCGAATCTGGGGAGATCCAGTTCATCCCTGAACGATGGACCAAAGTCTATTTCGACTGGATGAGAAATATTCGCGATTGGCCGATCTCGCGACAGCTCTGGTGGGGCCATCGCATCCCCGCGTGGCACTGTGCCGACTGTAAAGCGATCACCGTTGCCCGCCAAGCACCCTCGGCGTGCTCCAGGTGCCATTCTCAAAATATCAAGCAAGACGAAGACGTCTTAGACACTTGGTTCAGCTCGGCGCTGTGGCCCTTCTCGGTCATGGGCTGGCCGGAAGAGACCCCCGAACTGAGATATTTCTACCCGACGCAGCTCTTGAGCACGGGGCACGATATTATCTTCTTCTGGGTCGCGCGCATGATCATGATGGGATTGCACTTCATGAAAAAGATCCCGTTCGAGCGCGTCTTCTTCCATCCCATCATCAAAGACGAGCACGGCCAGAAGATGAGCAAGTCCAAGGGGAACGTCATTGACCCCTTGCAAATGAAGGAGAAGTACGGCATGGACGCGCTGCGGTTGACGCTGGCGGCGCTCTGCGCCCAGGGCAAAGAGATGCGGCTCTCCGTCCAAGACATCGAGGGATATAAGAAATTTTTGAATAAGCTCTGGAACGCCGCGCGGTTCTCGCTGATGAATCTCTCCCCTAGCTCCTCTGGCCCCTTCACCCTTTCCCTCTCCCGCAGAGGGGAGATGGGACAAAGGGGTGAGGGTGAGGAGGTGGAAGGGGAGGGTAGGCCTCTGGAAGACCGCTGGATCCTGTCGCGGCTCACCCGGACTATCATGCAGACGCGCGCCAGCTTGGATCGCTACGAGTTCAACCAGGCCGCGAAGGGCTTATATGACTTCGTCTGGCATGATTTTTGCGATTGGTATCTGGAGATGGCCAAGGTACGCTTATACGGCTCCGATGCCGCAGCCAAGGCTCAAGCTCAAGGCGTGCTCTTCTATGTGCTCACAGATATTCTCAAGCTCCTGCACCCGTTCATCCCGTTCATCACCGAAGAGATCTGGCAACGGCTGCCCCAGAGAGAGTCCGAGAGCGTGATGATCGCTCAGTATCCCACAGCACGCCCGGAATGGTTAGATGAAGAAGCTGAACGGATCATGCAGAAACTCCAAGCCCTCATCACGGCGATCCGCACGATCCGTTCCGAGATGAACGTGCCCCCACACAAGAGAGCAAAAGTCTTCATCAAGGCCGAAGCCCCAGCGGTGCAGCAACTCGTGAGTGACTATAAGATCTTCTTTGAGGAGCTTGCCCAAGCGAGCGAGGTTCTCGTGGGGCCGAGCGTCGAGCGTCCTAAGAACGCCCCACGGATGGTCTTGGAATGGGCCGAGGTCTTCGTCCCCTTGGAGGGGCTGCTCGACCTCAAGCACGAGCACAAGCGCCTCCGTCAGGAGCTGCAAGAGGCGCGCGCAGGACTCGAAGCGACACTGCGCAAGCTCGACAACCCTGAGTTCTTAGAGCGCGCCCCAGATGAGGTCATCGAGAAAGAGAAGCGCAAGGCACAAGAGTTCAGAGAGAAAGTCGAGCGACTGGAGCAGAATTTAAAGTTGTTGCAAGGCTCGTGAGCGCACGGTGGATCAAGCCATCGCCTATCTGAAGAGATTGCCCCATACGGAGGTCAAACCCGGCCTCGCCCGTATAAGGGCACTGCTCGACGCTGTGGGCAACCCGCATCAACAGCTTCGCACAGTGCACATCGCGGGGACGAACGGCAAAGGCTCCGTCGCTGCGATGCTCGCCAGCGTCCTGCAGCTGTGCGGGGTATCGTGTGGGGCTGTATACGTCGCCCCATCTCATGAGTTATTGTGAGCGAATCCAGATCAATCAGACTCTGATTTCTGAGCACGAGTTCGCTCAGCTCGCCGACGCATTGATGCCCACTGCCGACTCTATGACAGATACACCCACGCAATTTGAGTTCTTAACAGCGATAGCTTTTCTCTATTTTGCGCGCCAGAAGATAGATATAGCCGTCATTGAAGTTGGGCTGGGTGGGCGCTTCGATGCGACGAACGTGATCACGCCCATAGTCAGCGTGCTGACCAACGTCGAGTTAGATCATACAGATTTATTGGGGAACACCGTAGAGCAGATCGCGTGGGAGAAGTCGGGAATCGCCAAAAAAGATGTGCCGCTGGTGACGGGGGAGCGCAAGAGTGAAGCTCTCAGGGTGATCGAGCGGGAGTGTGCTGCTGTGGGGGCGCCGCTTATGTTGGTGCGTGAGCGTGCGCGACGGGTGGATTTCACGTGGGAGTATCAGGAGTTTATTGTTGAGGCCTTCTCCCCCTTCCCCTCTCCCTCCGAGGGGAGAGGGGGGAGGGGGGAGGGTGCCAGGGGGTTAGGTTCAGGGGAGAGGTCTCTGCGCCTTGCGCTTCTCGGCGGCTACCAGCAAGAGAATCTCAATATCGTCCTTGAAGCCCTCGACGCGCTGCGACGCTCGCTCGTGATCCCCGAAGACGCGGTGCGAGCGGGACTGGAGCAAGCGCGCTGGCCAGGGCGCTTTGAGATCGCGCAGCGAGAGCCGTTTGTGATCGTGCTCGACGGTGCGCACAACCCTCATGCGATCAGGGCGCTGCGTGACGACCTGCGGCGCTATCGCGAAAAATACTCGCTCAGAAAGAGCGCGTTGCTCTTTGGGGTGCTCCAAGATAAAGACTATAAAACTATGGCCCAGATACTCTTCCCCGAATTTGATGAGATAATCTTGGTGAAGCCGGACTCGCCCCGTGCTCTCGACCCCGAGATGCTGCGCCCATGGGCACCCCAGGGTAAGATATATCCAGATATAGAGATGGGGCTGACAGCCGCACGTGAGCTACAGCCCGACGTGCTCTGCGTGACTGGCTCGCTCTACGTCGTTGGTGCGGTCAAACGCCTCCTATGAGAGACTTACTGCCTCGAACGATTACGGCGATCGTTGCCATCGCCATTGTGGTGGCGGCGCTGGCGCTGGGATGGGTGTGGCAGAGCATCTGGCCGGTGGCGCTGCTGGGGGCGTTCGTCGTCGGCGTCGCGTCGTGGGAGTACGTGCAGCTCTTGGAGCGCAACGGCATCTTGCTGAATCGCTTCTTCTTTGTCGGCTCGGCCATGCTGGTGATGCTCGCCTATGGGACACCTGAAGCTGCTTTCGGGGATCTGGTGCTCTGGGCGGCGCTCGTCTTTCCCATCGCGCTCTATCTGTTTGATCCCGACGCCCTGAGAAAGATTCTAGCGACGATGGGCGGGATCATCTATATTCCGTATTTGCTGCATTTCTTCTATCCCCTCTATCGGGCGACCGATGGCGCTCTGTATACGTTGTTGGCCTTGGCACTCGTGTGGGGGTATGACATTGGGGCGTATCTTGCTGGCTCGGCGTGGGGGAGGAATTTACTCGCTCCCACGATCAGTCCGCGCAAGAGCTGGGAGGGAGTCGCCGGGGGATTCATGCTCTCGTTGACTGTCGCCGCGATAGCGCCGATCTGGAAGGACTGGTGGGCCGCGTGGCCGCACATGCTCGCGCTGGCGGGGATCACCAGCGCGCTCACGCAATTGGGTGATCTGTTGGAGTCGCGTCTGAAGCGCCTTGCGCAAGTCAAAGACGCTGGGGGCTTGATGCCTGGCCACGGCGGATTGTTAGATAGAATAGACGGGCTGCTCTTGGCGATCCCCGCGATCTATTTCTACTTTCGCTTTGTGCTCAAATGGGTCTAACTTCCAAAACCCTCCTACATCCCCCCTTGCACATCAAAGTAGAACGTCGGGCCGGGCTGACCCTCCCCTTGCGCCAACCCAAATCTCAGTTCTATGGGCGCCCCATAACCGAGCACAATTCTGAAGCGCAGTTCGCCCCCATAACTGACGTGCGCTTCGTCCGCCGTCAACGGCTCCCCAGAGAGATGCACCCCCTCGGTGAAGAGTACCCCGTCTATGCGATCAAAGAAGACCGACCACAGCCCTAGCCCACGCCCAATATGTAAGACCGGCCAGACGAACTCCCAGCCCGTGTAGATCACTTGTGCGGCTTTTCTGAAATCTTTGGGGAACCCCCGCAGAGACCATAACTCCCCAAGCCCACCAACGCTCAACGGCTCAAGATCGTCGCGCGCCAGAACTGTCAGCCGACTCAGACGGTTCGCAAACCCCAACGGCAACTGAATGCCCTCGCGCTGACGAACCTGAAAGAGCATCTTCCATTGGGAATTGGCCGCGAGCACAAACTGAGCTTTCAGTTCCAGATCGCGCCCGATGCGCAAGAGATCGCTCCCGCCCTCCAGCGACTCGCTGTAGCGCACCACGAACGACGGGGTAGGGGCGAACGGCCTTTCGCCCTTACTATCTTGGCGCACCTGCGCCCCCAACGCCAGCCTCTGCGTCTGTCCTACAATGCGCGAGAACGTCAGCTCAAGCTCCCCGCGCGCCGTGCTCAGAGATACCCCTCCCCTTTCAGGGGAGGGGCTAGGAGAGAGGCCCAGATGCACAAGAAATCGAGGGCTGAGCGAGTTGAGCGTCTCAGCAAGCCCGCCCTGCCCCTTGAGCGCAAACTCCATCGAGTAATCGAACGCCAGCACGGGCTGCCGTGTCGGAAGATCAAGCCCAGTGTACAGAGTGTAGGTATGGTGCCAGAGGGGATCGAACCCCACAAGAAGCACCGCGGGCTGCACGGGGTTAGGAACGGGCACCCACAGGCGCGGCGCTAAGAACTCTTCTACGCGATAGGGCTTTTCCCGCAGAGACCCCGTGCGCCAACCGGGCCACTCTGGGATCAGCTCGCGCTCAAACTGCACCGGCTTCCAATTCTGGGGATCATAATCCATCAGATGCAATTCGTAGCCCGTGGTGCTGTAGCTGATAAACGCGATCCTCGTCCCATCGGGCGAGACCGCCGGAGCAAACGCGCCCGTCAACACGTTCGTGACTTGAAAGAATTGCCCATCAGAGACCCGGTACGCATAGAGATTATAAACGCCGTCGCGCTCCGAACTAAACAGAACGAAGTTCCCATCGGGGGACCAGTCGGGGTCGAAGTCCCCGGGTCTGTCTTGAGTGAGCGCTGTCAGCTGCAAGCCGTCGGCGCTCAGTAGATACAAGTCTTGATAGCCCCCCATCTTCCAGAGCGTTAGCGCGATCCGCGCACCATCGGGCGAGATCGCAAATGAGTCTATGAGAGTCCCATCAGGGAATTCGTAGAACGGCATGATACGCTCAGCGTCTAGCTCGTAGATCGCCAGGATCGGCGCTTGGCCGTTGGGGCGCTGCTGCGCGAAGAGGATCTTTTCGCCGAAGAAGACGGGATTATAGGCGCGGGCGCGCTCCGTCAGTCGGCGTTCTTCTTTCTTCTCTAGGTCCCACAAGTAGAGATCAGCGTAGACATAGTGATTGTCGAAGATCTCGTGTCGGGTGTAGAGCACGGACTTGCCGTCGGGGGAGATTTGCGGAGCCGGAGCGAAGAACGGCGGTCTAAAAAAATCTAGCTCGAAGGGCACGGTGAAGAGAAACTGATCGTCCTTACCGTTGGGGGTGATGCGCCGTATAGAAGCTTCACGAGCCGGGTCTTTGTGATAGTAATAGATAAATTTCCCATCGGGCGACCACGCCGGGTCGTTGTTCCAATAGTCGAGGCGGCTGATCTTGCGCGACGGCGTGACGCCCTCGCTCCTCATCTTCTCGATTTGAGGCACAAACTGAGCTTTGAGCCAGTCCTGCCAAGCCCCCTTTAGTTCGTGCTCGGAGACGCCCAGGGCTTTCTTGAAGACGCTCCCAAAATCGTTGATCGTCCCAAAAGTCAGGATGGGCAGCAGAGAATCGGCGTTAATCTCGTCAATGCGAGCGAGCGCGTCGTCGCCGTATCGCTCGGCGATAAACCGAGCGAACCAGGCACCCCAGTCGTGTGCGAGCATATACTCTGAGGGCCAGCTCGGGCGGTCATAGCTCGTGCTCATCTGATCGAGCGGGATAAATCTGTTTTCCAACACTTGGGCGCGGAAGTACATGGCGTCGCGGCTGGAGTTGGAGCGCGAGGCGCCAGAGCGTTTCAGCTCAAAATAGATGGGAATGCCTTCGATGATCGTGCCGGGCTTGCTCGCATTGACGAGCGTGAGCACCGGGCCGAGCCACGGGCGCAGCTTCTCTGAAAGCCCCGAAGCTTTCATAATATCGAAGACATGCCCGATCTCGTGATACAAGACGTCTTCAATCCAAGACGGGTTTTGCGGGTTGAGCCATTCATTAAACACACGGGCGTTGGAGACGCTGGCGATCACATCTCCAAAGGGATTGGCCGCGCCGACGGCAAAGTCCGACGAGTCAGCTAAAATAATATTGATCGTGAAGGGCACAGCATATCTCAGTTCTCTCGCCCAGAACTGATACGCTTCTTCGCTGATGAGCGCGGCTGCTTGGGCGATGGCTTCTAAGCCCTCGTGATAGATCACATTGCAGTGCTCTGTCGAGAGCACGTACCAATCGAGCTTAGGATCGAGATCGAGAAACTGCGCTGACGCTGCGCCGGCGCTTCCAATCACAATCACTCCCAAGACGAAAAGGCCGCGATAGATCGAATGCATAGTTACCCCCTTGCTCTTTTTTTCATATGCTCATTAGGCATTGGTCTTCTGGTGCTCCCGGAGCTTCTCGATCACCCAGAGACGGACCAAGGTCGTATGGCCCAGTCCCTTCTCTCGAGCAATACGCTTTAGCAGATCCACGAGCTGGCGCTCGAGGCGGACGGAGACGATTTGCTTCTTGGGCTTGACGAAGATCTCTTCCGGAACGACCTCTAGGCCCTCGATCTCGGTGACATCATGAGTATCCCACCACTCCGCTTCTTCTCTAGCAGACCTAAAGCGGGGAATCTTTGCCTTTGCCATATCAGCTCCTCCCTTTGAGTTTGGCATATCTTCGGCGCTCTTTGGCACTCATCTCTCGAGCGGTGATCACGCGTGCATGGCCTCTGTGCGGTGTGGTTACCACGACCATAAGATAACGTCCGGCTTCAGTTCGTCCTAGGACCACATAGCGTCCTGTCCGTGCTGCCTGGAGGATCACCTTCTCAGCAGCGAAGCAGACCTGCTCTACCTCTACGGGAGAGACGTGATGTCGAGCGATGTGCTTGACATTCTCGTCATCCCAGGCCAAAGCCGTGATAGCCGGCTGCATACTGCATTGTATTACAAAAGAAAGCTATAAACAAGGCTTGCTTACTTGAGGAGCTATCACTGCTTATTGTGTGAAATCCTCGACGCGGAAGCCCTCAGCTTCTTCAAGGACTTTTTTCACGCGCAGTTGCGCCTCGCTCAATCTCTTTTGAATCGAATCAGCGAGCTTGACCCCTTCTTCAAAGAGTTCTAACGACTCTTCCAGCGAGATCTGCTCGTTCTCTAGCTGCCGCACGATCTCTTCTAAGCGCGCGAGCGCTGGCTCAATCTTGAGGGGTTTCTTCTCCATGATCAGACTCCTTTGCTTCGATGCGACTCAGTAACTTCCCTTGGTGTAGTCGAATTCTCACGCGCTCCCCGACGCGCACTTGCTCGCTTGAGCGCACGATCCGCCCTGCTTCACTTTCGACGACTGAAAAGCCACGTCGTAGCACACTCACGGGATTTAAGCCCTCCAAGCGACTAACGAGGCTCTGCCAGCGCTCGTGAGAGCGCGCCAGGCGCTCGCGCATCGCGCGCAGCAATAACTCCGACGCGTGATCGAGCGATTGTTCGTGCTCGCGCAGAAGCTGTATCGGGCGATGCAGCCCGCGGCTACGCCGCAGCATCTCGACGCGCAGAAGATGCCCATCAATACGCCCAGAGACAAGCTGCTCTGCGTGTGCGCGCGCGCCTTGAGCGAGTTCTACAAGCTCGCGTCGGTCGGGGACGGCCATCTGCGCAGCAGCAGTTGGTGTGGGCGCGCGCACGTCCGCGACAAGATCAGCGATGGTAATATCTACTTCGTGGCCCACCGCGGAGATGATCGGGATAGCAGACTCGAAGATCGCGCGCGCGACAGGTTCTTCGTTGAACGCCCACAGGTCTTCTAAAGAGCCGCCGCCGCGGGTGACGATCAGCGTGTCTATGGGCGCTATTCTCAGGGCGTAGCGATTGGCGGAGCGGATCGCCTCGGCGATCTCCGCAGCCGCGCCCTCCCCTTGAACTTTCGCGGGGAAGACCAAAATTTCAACGACGGGGTATCGCTCGCGCAAGATTTTGAGAATATCTCTGAGGGCCGCGCCCTCAGGAGACGTGACGATCCCGAGGCGCTCTGGAAAGCGCGGGAGAGATTGCTTAAAGCGCGCGTCGAACAGCCCTTCGGCGTGCAGGCGCTCCTTGAGCTTCTCAAATTCCCACTGAAGCTTTCCGATGCCCGCGGGGCGCATCTCGAGCACATTGATCTGATAGCGCCCCTTCCGTTCGTAGAGCGTGATCTGCCCGAACGCGATGACTTTCTGGCCGTCGGCAGGGGTAAACTGTAACAGTGCGTTCTGGCTGGCAAACATGACGGCTTCGATCTCCGCGGCCTCGTCCTTGAGCGTAAAGTACATATGCCCGTTGCGGTGATGGGTGAAGTTGGAGATCTCGCCCTCAAGCCACAGCGTAGGGAGGCCCGCTTCGAGCAGATCCCGAACGACACGATTGAGCTGGCTGACGGTGAAGATGGGCGGAGCAGTCTCTGGGGACTGCCGGGCTGTGAAGAGTGATCGCATCTGGCTCATCGCCCTATCTTAGCGCGAGAGCGCCGTGTCCGGCAACTTGTTTAGAATTTGACGCTGATGGAGGGGCTGAGGTAGAGCAGATATTCCCGGCGCAGTTGCACTTCTATAGTAGCCAGCCAGGCCCACGTCCCCGGCCCCACAAACCCCCAGCTCAGCTCGACTTTTTGATTGTAGAACCCATTGATCAGCCCGCCCAAAAACGCCGTCTGCGAGCGAAATCGGAACGGCTCAAATGCCGCGATGATCTCGACGGTGTGCAGCAGCCCCACCGGGTCCTGGACGACCAGCTCGTCCTTGAACGAGATCGCCTCCCACTGCACGAAGAAGCTCAAACGCTTCGCGGGGAACTGGAAGAGCCCGTTGGGGTCAATGAACTCGATCTCCACCAGCCCGTCTCCCAGTTGCACCGTCCAGCCGAAGCTCACAAACGACGGCGTCGCTAAGTCATTCAAGACGATCTTCTGCTGCACGACTACGCCCAGCACGGAGACCCTGAGCGAGAGAATGATCTGCGACAGCGTGATCGTCGTAAAATCAAAGGCGATCTCCGCGCCGAGCGTCACCCCGGCGATCGTTAAGTTTCTGATAATCAGCTTCTCTTCCTCGAACTGGAAGCCGGGGACGACGCGGCCCTCAAAGTACCGTTCGAGGGCCTTGCACTCGCCGAAGCACTCCCAGCCTTGTCGTGCGCCCACATACGTCTGAGCAAGGACTTCGGCGCCGCCGGGGGTTAGGCCGCCCGCTTCGAAGATCAGCCCGCTTTGGAAATCGGGCACGCTGGGGGTGCCAAAGTTCGCGATCAGCATGGTGAACGACAAGCGCACGCCCCAGAAATTGACGAGCATCTGGGAGATGAGCTTGCGCAACTGCAGCGGATCGTCCACCGTGGGAGCGAGTAGCTTTGCCAAATCCAAAGGTGAAGCTAGCTCGTCTATGAACATCCGTAACGGGACGCCGACTAGTCCCGGATCGGGCTGGGCAAACTGAATCGTCCAGAAGGGATCGTCGTCCACCTCGAGAATATTTGGGGCAAAGATCACGACATTCCTGAACGCGATGGCCATCCCTGCGTACATCTCGAAGGCTTGAAACTCCGCGCCCTTAAAGCTGAAGATGCTCGTGCTGGTGAAGGCAACGCCGCTGATGAACAACCTCAATTGCAGGGTCGTCTCGACGTCCACGTTGATCTGGTCTATTTTCGTTTGGCTTGGGTTAAGCGGCTCGAAGAAGATCGCTACGCCGATCTCACCGGAGACCGGCGCCGCTAAGACAGTTCCCAGTTCCCAGTTCCCAGTTGCCAGTTGAAAGAGGGCGATAGCCATGAGCAGTGTTCTCTTCATGGTGCGACGATCACCACCTGGCCGGCTATAGGAGGGCCGAGGGGGATGGGGTGCCCGATCCTGTCGGTGAAGAGATCTACAGCCGTGATGGTGAGGGCTGTCTGGCTGCCTACAGCTCCCACGGCTTGCACGGTCACCTCGACAATAGGGATCTCGAGTATACCCAGGCCCGCAACGACGATGGGGCGGATGCTCCCCCCCGGAAAGCTCGCGGCAAACTGTACCCAGCCCATGATATTATTGATCGTGGTGCCGAAGACGGTGAACCCGTTCACCCCCGTCACGCCAACGACTTGAATGACCGCGGGATTGAACGTGAGCAATCCTACGGGGCCGATTTGGATCGTCTGAGCGTCCGGGGGATTGATGATGCTGATGCGCACGATCCCCGTGCCACCGGCGGGCACGTCCAGCGTGCCCACGATGACCCGCGTGCGATAGGATCCCTCACAGCTCGTGAGGGCCGCGATCATGACCAGAAGTGAGAAGACGCGCAAAAGCTTCATCGGAGGATCACCAGCTTCTGGATGCGGCTGCGCGCCAGCGAGCCGTCGGCTCCCCGGACGCTTATGACGTACAGATAGACGCCGTTGGCCAGGGGGCGCCCAGCATCTGTGAGCGCAGCCCAGAGCAGCTCCGTGCCCGGGTGCCAGTCGCTTACGAAGACAGCTCTCCCAGCAAGAGTGAAGACCTGAACGCTGATCTCAGCTATACCCGAGCCATGAGCGCGGAAGCGGATCGCGCGAGGCCCAGGGTGATGCTCGACGCGCTCGAGGGCTACAGCAGCACGAGACTGCAGCAGCGTTGTTTGGGGGGTACGCGCATCGAGCGGCGGACAGTAGCCCCGATAGCCGCGCGCGATCTCGCTGATCGCCGTCACGTCGCGCCCATCGAGCACTCCAAACGGTGGCGCGACATCCGCGGCTACTCGTTGCACTTCCGTGAGCTGTTCTGTCCCTAAGATCGCTCGGGCGACCAAGTGCGCGTCAGCATCTTCAACGATTCTATTGTTATCCACGTCGCCGCAGAGCAAGAACGAACTGCCTAAAGCGACGAGGGTCGCGTCGTTGGGCGTTGGGGTGCGCGGGTCGTCGCTGTATTGACTAGAGCTATTCGACCCTGAGATCTGGGCTTGATTGACGATCGTGAGCGCATCTGGAGGAAGGGGGTTGTTGATCTGAGCGCGGAAGCCGAGGCGCGCGTGCCCGCCGAAGGCCCCCACCGTGCCCACGGTGACACTCGCGCTGGAGTTCCCCGTCAGCGCCGCGCCCATGCTCGATTTCGCCGTCCCGACAAGAAAGCGCGTCTTGGGATCGGGCGTGTCCGAGAGCATAATATCTGTAGCATCCCTGGTCCCTGCGTTGATGAGCGTCAGCACATATTCGAGAATATCTCCGGGGCTGATAGTACCGCTGTGGTCCGTGTCGTACACTAAGAAGACATCTTTGGTGAAGTGCATGAGCGGCGCGGCAGCGATCGCCGTCTTTGTCGCATCGGCTAGGGCCGGGGTGTCGGGGTCATCGCTCGCTGTGCTACCCACGCCGGGGACGTTGACGAGCGCCTGAGTAGAGAGACTGACGACGCTCGACGGGAGAGAATCTTGCACCGCGACGTCGAACGAGACGGTGGCGATCCCCCCGGCGCGTGAGATTCTGTCTATCAGAACCCCAACGGCGCTGTCGCCGACGGTGTTCCCCGTCTGGACTGTTCCCACAGAAGCGCGCACGCTGCCCACGACGAGCGCCGTGTGGGGATCGGGAGCAGCGCTCACGAAGACGTTGGTCGCCTCGGAGTTTCCGATGTTGATGAGCGTGACGTGATAGCTCAGGGTGTCGCCGGGGCTGGGGAGGCCGTCCCCATCGGCGTCAATCTTGAGAAAATCTCTCATGGAGACGAGCACATAGGGCTGCCCCGTGACAACGGTACGGGTCGAGTCATCGGCAGCGGGGGTTGTGGGATCATCGCTGGGGAAACTGGGAGCGTTCTCACTGCTTACAAGAGCGTGATGGGAGACGACGGCGACGCCGCCGGGCAAGGGGGTGTTCACCCCGACGCGGAACGTGATCGTGACGCCCTCACTCGTGCTCGTGAGCGTGCCCAGGTTCACTTGGACAAAGCGATCGTTCTCGGCATTGCCGGAGAGCACCGCTCCTTGGGTGGTCGTGACGCTGCCGATGACGAGCGTGACGTTGGGATCAAGCCCCACGGAGAGCACAACGGAGCCGGCGTTCTCGCGGCCTGCGTTCCTCACGGTGATCGTATATTTGAGGATATCGCCGGGGCTGGGGAGGCCATTCTCGTCGAGATCATTAAAGATCGAATATGTCTTATGAACTTTCAGCAGCGGCGCCGTGCCGATGATCAGCTCTGTCGGGTCATAGGGAGTAGGCGTGGTTGGGTCATCGGTCGGCTCATCAGGGCGCTCGTTGCTGGAGACAAGCCCTTGAGCGCGGATGCCCACGATCCCGTGGGGCACGGGATTCTTGATGCGCACCCGCAATTGAACGGTCGCGGACGCCTTGGGAGCGAGAGCCCCAAGATCGACTCGGACTGGGGAATGGGTCGCGATCGTCCCTGTGCTGGTGACAACGCTGTTTTCGACCAGGGAAGTAGTGGGGTCTGGGGTGAAGCGAAAGACGACGCCCGTAGCCGCGACTGGCCCCGTATTCTTAATCGTTGCGAAGTATTCTAACGTATCATCGGGGCTGGCGCCTAGGGGCGGGATGTCTTCTACCAGCGACACCGTGAGAATCGCTTGTAGCTGCGGGCCATGCGTTGCTGTCCCTACGGTCGTCATCAGGGACGCTGAATTGTTGGCGGTGTTCGTCTCGGCAGAGTGTGTCGTCGCTTGGACGATCGTGGTGAGCAGGGTGCCCGTGGGCACAGCGCTGAGCACCGCGACTTGGACGCTGAGCGCTCCGGCTTGGCCCGCAGCAAGCGAGCCGATGAGAAAAGTCAGGACCTTGCCGGAATTACTGGTGGGCGGGGGATTGGCGCTCACGAACTGCGTGCTCTCAGGGAGCGTCAGTGTGATCTGCACGTCTTCGGCGACCGACGGCCCGGCATTGTGATAGCCGATCATAAAGTTCAGCGAGCCGCCGGGAAGCACCGTTGTGGGGCCGGAGAGCGACAGTTCTATATCTGTCGAGCTGTTGACGCACGCTGTATCCGTCGTGATGACCGCAGCAGAGCTGATAGTACCGTGAGCGGTATTACACACGCTCTCGGCTGAGGTCGCGGTCGCTTGAAAACCCACGGTACCTGCGGGGTTCTGCCCAGCGGGAATGGGATCGAGGATGACCCAGCGCAGGGCATTCACGCTTGCAGCGGCGGGCGGCTCCGTAGCGACAAATGTCGCTCCGCCGTCGGTAGACCAGAGCTTAAGACATTTGGCGCTGCACGTCGAACTTCCCCTCACGTATGTGATCTCCGAGGGGAGAATATCTGTAATCACGATGCTGCTTCCTGAGGCAGGCTCGCCCACGGGAGCGCCACCGGTGTTGCCGTACTCGATAGAGTACGTCAGCGTTGTCCCTGGGGTTGCAGTCGTTGGCGTGACAGATATATTGAGGGCGGGTCTTCCCAACGTCTCTCGGACTTGAATATTTATAGTGATCGCGCCGATGTCCGTATTAAATGTGTGTCCGCTGCCGGAAGCGGCTTGCTGATAGGGCTGGAGCGTCGTCGCACAGGTGCGCAACCCGATGAACGTGTACGTGACGTAATCTGAAGGGCTGCGCGCGTAGTTCGGCGGCGGGTTATGCGAGCCGATGCCAGAAAAATAGATCTGATCACGATAAGGCGTCGCGCGAATGCTGGTGAGCGCAACCTCGGTACGCACTAAACGCAAGCACGTGG
Source organism: Candidatus Bipolaricaulota bacterium (assembly GCA_026414955.1). Lineage (GTDB taxonomy): Bacteria > Bipolaricaulota > Bipolaricaulia > RBG-16-55-9 > DRXL01 > JANXCC01. The sequence goes on along the minus strand of JAOAIA010000017.1, from coordinate 2,444 downwards.
GATCGAAGTTGGGATTGCTGACAGGTTGGAACCAGACGTCTTCGACGGCTTCGGGGCCGGCTCCCACAGCCCCCAGATCGAAGCCCGTAATCGTGATCGTGACGAGCTGCCCCACGCCGATTTGGCCAGAAGAGGGTTCAAGAGTCACGGCGCCGTCGGCGGGCAAAATCTTGCTCGACTGTAAAGCCGAGGCGCTCTTCGTCTGCAGCGTCGCGTTCCGCGCTGTGCTGCAACTGTTCTCGGATGTCGCCCACACCGTGTACGGGTACGCCATAGCTGTCGTGCTGGGGTAGACGACGTGCCAGTAGAGAGTCTGGGTAGCTCCAGCAGGAAGATCCCCCAAAGAGCGAGTTGCTTCACTAGCAGAGCCGAGCATCTGGAGGCTCTGCCCGCTGGCGTCATCAAACGTGCCCGCGGTGGTGCCGTTCCCAAGGAAGACCGTGACGTTCTTGAGAGCCGTCGAGCCGGAGTTCTGCACTCGTGCCGAGAGCGTGGCGACACGCGGCCCATCCGAGGCAACGAGCGCGAACGGGCTGGACGTGATCGTAATGACCAAAGTGCAGTCCGCATAAGCAGAACGCTCTGAGATCGCACTGGACAGAGAGAAAGAGAGTACGCTCACGAGAGCGAGCAGGCAGATCTGTCGGCGCATAGCACCTCGCTTTACAGTGTTGCAGTTGGCTTGTGCTGCGGTGCTGCTGTCATAAATGCTGCACAGCGCACCGGTACTCTGATTGTACGAGTCAGCGGGCGGGGCAACGGTGTCTGAGGTCTAGGCGCGGGCGCGACTTCTTCCGCTGGAGGGCGGACGCCTGGGGCAAGCGCGGACAGACACGAGTCCGCGAAGTATTTGAGTGACAGATTCGGGGTGCTCCGTGATCAATCCTTCAGCAGCTCTCTGGCGATGATCAGCTTCTGGATCTCGCTGGTGCCCTCGTAGATGCGCGTGATGCGCGCATCGCGATAGAGCCGTTCGACTTTGTAATCGCGAATATAGCCATAGCCCCCGTGAATCTGCAGGGCGTGGTCGGCGACCTCGCTGGCGATCTCCGCTGCGTAGAGTTTAGCAATGGAAGAGTCCGCGATATAGTCGAGTTGATGGTCTTTCTTCCAGGCAGCCTTGTACGTGAGCAGCCGTGCAGCTTCTACTTTGACTTTCATGTCCGCAAGCATGAATTGAATCGCTTGAAACTCGGAGATGAGCCTTCCAAAAGCCTTGCGCTCTTTGGAGTACTTGACGGCTTCATCGAGGGCTGCCTGAGCGATGCCCACGGCTTGCGCAGCAATCGCAATTCTTCCAGAGTCGAGTGTGACCATGGCTACTTTGAAGCCACGATTCAGTTCGCCCACTAAGTTCTCTTTGGGGACGCGACAATCTTCAAAAAAGAGTTCGCAGGTGCTGGAGCCGCGAATGCCGAGCTTATCTTCTTCTTTGCCCACGGTGAACCCCGGCGTGCCGCGCTCGACGATGAAGCAGCTGACGCCCCGGTTGCCCGCTGCCGGGTCGGTGAGCGCGAAGACTAAAAAAATATCGGCGAACCCCGCGCTCGTGATAAAACGCTTTGTCCCGTTCAGTACGAAAGAGTCGCCCTTGCCAACGGCAGTCGTCTTCATGCCCGCGGCGTCCGAGCCGGATTCGGGTTCGGTGAGCGCGAACGCTCCGAACTTCTTGCCTACGGCGAGATCGGGCAGATATTTGCGCTTCTGGGCCTCGCTGCCGAACTCGACTAAGAGCGTATTGCAGAGCGAATTCTGCACGCTGACGGCCGTCGAAGTCGAAGCGCACGAGCGCGAGAGTTCCTCCATCACTAAGATATAGCTCAGCATATCTGCCCCGATGCCACCGTACTCTTCGGGGACGGTCATGCCCAAGTATCCCAATGATCCGAGCTTCTTTATAATATCTAACGGAACACGATGTTCGCGATCCAACTCTGTCGCGATGGGTTCGAGTTCTTTGAGCGCGAACTCGCGAGCGGATTTGCGAAACAGCTCTTGTTCGGGCGTCAAAGTGAAGTCCATAGGCACCTCGCTCTTACTGCTGCATAGTGATCGTCTTCAGCACGACGGGGACGATGGGCCGGTCGCCGGGGCCGACCTCGACTTGCCCAATAGCTATGACGACATCCAGCCCTTCGATCACTCTGCCGAAGACCGCGTACTGCCCGTCGAGCTGCGGGGTCGGGGCAAGCGTGATATAGAACTGACTGGTAGCACTGTTGGGATCGGGCGTGCGGGCCATTCCTACAATGCCGGCGCTGTCGTGCTTGAGATCGGGGTGAATTTCTAATCTGATAGTCTTTTCCGAGCCGCCGCGGCCCGTTCCCGTGGGGTCGCCGGTTTGGATGACAAACCCAGCGACGACTCGGTGAAAGATCATATCTTTGTAGAAGCCGCGCTTCACTAAGTCTATGAAGTTCTGCACGGTGTTTGGGGCTTTATCG
>JAOAIA010000170.1 GCA_026414955.1 Candidatus Bipolaricaulota bacterium | reverse complement strand
CAGCAGAACGATCCGAGCTGAGGAAGGAATACGCTCCGTGATTTCAGGATGCTCTATTACATAGCGGTTAAATTCTAAAGCCAGCTCGACCGCTCGCTGAGAGAATTCAAAGTCATCTAAAGACCTCATGGATACTCCCCTTTGAGAAAGCGCTCTCGATAAGTAGCCCAATGCTGCTTGATATCAAGCTCCCCGACAGTAAGCGCCGTATTGAAATCCACGTTCAATCTCTCTTTCCGCTGACGACCCGCTAAATTGTAACGATCAATACGGGCAAAGCCATGTGCCCCATCATAGCGTATGACGGGCTTGCCTCGCACTACTAGCTCCACCATAAACTCAACGACTCTGCCACGCTCTACGGTATATCGTACCAAGATTTCTGAGTCAACTGCAACAGACAGCTTGTACTCTGTCTTGGGCATTCAATCCCTCAGCTTGATACCTTCGGTAAAGAGCACTCTCGCTCTCATATTGTTTCTAGCGCCTGCAACACCTCG
>JAOAIA010000169.1 GCA_026414955.1 Candidatus Bipolaricaulota bacterium | reverse complement strand
AAGGAATCGTAGGTCCAGACGACGAGTTCCTGGGCGCCCACGAGGAGCGCTCCAGCCATGAAAACTGTGAACAGAAAGCAACGTGCAGCACGCATCATGCTCCCTCCGCCGGTATTACCCGGATCAGGTTCATCGGGTATTCTCTCAGGCCGGCCCGATTCCGACGGAACGTGCCGACCACCCCGTGATTGCCGCGCAGAAAATTATGCTGTCTTTTTTTTCTTATGCTCTATGATGCATGGCGCCTGCCCGGTCACGGCTTCTCTTGTCAGGATGACCTTCTGCACGCTCTCATCACCGGGCAGTGTATACATCACATCAATCATGATCTTTTCAATGATCGCGCGGAGACCCCGCGCTCCTGTCTTCTGGGCAATTGCCTTTTCGGCGATAGCATCGATAGCAGCATCTTCAAATTCCAGCTCGATGTTGTCCATCTTGAGAGAGGCCTGATACTGTTTGAGCAGGGCATTGCGCGGCTCCGTAATGATGCGCTTGAGA
>JAOAIA010000168.1 GCA_026414955.1 Candidatus Bipolaricaulota bacterium | reverse complement strand
GCGTAGAGCACCGAACTCACCAAAGCGATTATAACAGATAGATATCGGTCTAGCGATCAAAGATCGCCACCCAGACGGTCAAGAGCACGGTAGCAATCACGAAGACCCAGACATTCAAGAACCAGAGCGTGACCACCACGCTGTAGATAAACCCTCGTCTTCCTAGGGTATACGCGTCGCTGCCGCGCATGAAGAGATTGGTCAGATAGGTCAAGTGATCCGTGCCTTCCATCTCTTGGAGCAGTTTCGGCTCAGCGCCGACGAGCAGGGAGAGCAGATTAAAATATCGTAGCGCCAAGAGAAAGCTGAAGAACGAAACGCCGAGCGTCAAGATGATCAGCCAGATCGGGGAGTCTTGGGGACGCAGATAGTTGGGGAACTCCAGCAGCGACTCCCAGACGCCGCTGAAGCTGATGACAAACCCCAAGAGCAAGACACTAGCCGAAGCTAAGAACGTCACGGCCATAATCACGTTGCGCAGTTGGTGCACGACCAGCAAGTAAT
>JAOAIA010000167.1 GCA_026414955.1 Candidatus Bipolaricaulota bacterium | reverse complement strand
AAACTCCAGCGATATGAGCGTGATCCCAAAGGGTTTCAGCGCGCGTGGTCGCTGCAGACGCCCCCGAGTCAAATTACGGGGCTAGGGCCGTTGCGCCTGGAAACCCTAAGCGAAGAGAGATTAACTTTCGGACAGAATCCCCACTATTGGAAGAGAGATATCCGAGGGACGGCCTTGCCTTATGTGCGAGCATTGACTGTGTTGACCCTCACGCCGGAGCTAGCGTTGCAACGCTTTCGCACCCGTGAGCTCGAGGTGTTCTATCCTCGTCCGGCTGATCTGCCCATCTTGCAGTCGGACAAGATCTCTGGACGCCTCGCGATCAACGATGACCTCACCACTGGCCAAGCGGCCTTCGGCGGGCAGTTTCTCGTGCTCAATTGGAGTGCGGCGAGCTCCGCCCTGCGCGCGATCTTCCGTACGCTAGAGTTTCGGCGGGCCCTCAGTCATGCTGTGCCGCGCGCCCAGATTGTGCGGGAGGCGCTGCTGGGCTTGGGAGTAGAG
>JAOAIA010000166.1 GCA_026414955.1 Candidatus Bipolaricaulota bacterium | reverse complement strand
ACTATAGTCGGCCCAACGTGGCAAGGCCTCTACGGACATGAGGTTGAAGTCATCCTGCCTGACGGCACCGAAACCAAAGTTATCGCCGATGACGACTATCTTCGGGAGTCGATCCTAGACCCCAACGCCAAGATCACCAAGGGCTTTCAGGCCAACCTCATGCCGATCTATCAAGGGCAACTGAGCGAGGACGACATCAAGGCGATCATCGCGTACATCAAGAGTTTGCAGGGCGAGCATTCGCACAAGTGAGGGCTGAAGAGGTCCCCGGCCCCTTTGGTCCCCTCACCCTTCCCCTCTCCCTCGGAGGGGAGAGGGGACAGAAGATCAAGGGACCCCTCTCCCCCAAGAGGGCAGACTCTGGTTTGAGCCTTAGCGCGAGCTACTGTTCTCAGCTCGCGCTTGAGCACGGTCATGACTGATTTATGGGTTGTCACTGAGCTGAACCCTCACAGCCTCAAGTGGTATTGACACCGTCTGATTCCCAAACGCTCCAACCTTAATG
>JAOAIA010000165.1 GCA_026414955.1 Candidatus Bipolaricaulota bacterium | reverse complement strand
GCGCCAGACAATACGCGGGCAGCCCGAGAGAATCGCGCACCGCGCGGATCTCAAGGATATTGGGCGCGAAGACGAACTGCGAGCGCACGACCAGAGCGCCGATCGTCCCGGTGAAGACGAACGATTGATACTCCAGCCCGCGGAAGGTGAAGACCGACTGGCTGGTGATGTCCACGCCGCTGATGGAGAGGGTCAGAATAAGATCCAGCTCCAGCTTGACGAGGATCTTGTCGATCTTCGTGCCCGTCGGTGCGTAATAGCCTGGATCTGGAGTGAAGACGATATCTAACGTTGCAGAACCGCTGACTGGAGCGGCATAGGCAGGAAGGCTCCAGCCTGCTACAGCCAGGGCTGCCAGGATTACCATGAATCTTCTAAACATTGACAGAACCTCCTTTTTCTCGGTTTTTCACGCGCACCTTAGAACTTGATCTCGATGGCGAACTGCTGGACTGCCAGCTCTATCCTCGTGCCGTCGAAGGCGTCATAGCCGAACCCCTGTCTCTT
>JAOAIA010000164.1:261-511 GCA_026414955.1 Candidatus Bipolaricaulota bacterium | reverse complement strand
CCTCCAAATGGTGTTCCATTTGGCTTTCGGCAGATGCAGCGATTCGGGCCATGTAGCGTACGGCCTGTAAGGGGTAAGCGCCGCTCGCGGTTTCGCCACTCAGCATCACCGCGTCGGTTCCGTCGAGGATCGCGTTGGCGACGTCGGTGGCTTCGGCCCGCGTCGGTCGGGGTGCGTGAACCATACTCTCCAGCATCTGGGTCGCCGTGATCACGGGTTTGCCCTTTCGGCGAGCGATGCCGATGATGCG
>JAOAIA010000164.1:0-251 GCA_026414955.1 Candidatus Bipolaricaulota bacterium | reverse complement strand
CCCATATCGCCACGGGCCACCATGAGGAGGTCCGAGGCATCCGCGATCGACACGATGTTTCGCAGCGCGTCGCGGGTTTCGATCTTCGCGCAGATCCGGATTCCCTTGCGTTTGCCATCGACGAGAGAGCGAAGTTCCTCGATGTCGGAGGCTCGATGGACGTAGCTGAGAGCGATGAAGTCGACCCCTACCTCACAGGCTTGTTCGATGTCGCCGAGGTCTTTCGGGGTCAAGCCCGACGTGTGGAAGAC
>JAOAIA010000163.1 GCA_026414955.1 Candidatus Bipolaricaulota bacterium | reverse complement strand
CAAAGACCCTCGGGCAGCGCTTGCTCAACTACGCGCTCTTGTTATCTCTTAAAACCTGCCGGCCAAGGGAAGCCCGCCGGACAGAGATCCCCTCCAGCGTTCGCGCTCATCGCGTTATTGCTTCCTGAGACTTGCGCGTCCACGGCCCAGCCTTGGGCTTTAGCAATAGCCCACACGCCGCAGCCACGATTGTTCGCAATAGTATTGTTGCTGATCTCAGCCCTGTCGAGCACGGCGATCCCGACGCCGTTGGCGGAGATCGTGCTGTTCTGGATCGTCGCCTTCCCGTCGGCGACCAAGACCCCGGCCCAGATATTCTCTTTCACACTCACTTGGTCGAGCACAACCTCAGCGTTCTTGTTGATGATGACGACACCTCGATCTCCGCCGGTGATTGTTACGCCGACCAAGCGCACAAGCAAAAGAGATTTCCCGTTCACAGCGACGACGGGAAGATGAGGAGTTGGCGAGCTGAGCGTCGCCCCTGGGCCGCTCAGAGTGAGGCTCTTCTC
>JAOAIA010000016.1 GCA_026414955.1 Candidatus Bipolaricaulota bacterium | reverse complement strand
AGAGGTGTATAAGAGACAGGCCCAACACGCCCTGCTTAGTGAATGCCGGGATGACCGTGCTCTGCCCAGGGCGGTATGCGTCTAAAGAGCATATCGAGCTTGCTAAAGAGATCTTTGCTGCGGTCGGCCTGGTTGCGGTGATTGACAATGAAGACTTGATGGACGCGGTGACGGCTCTTTCGGGGAGCGGCCCGGCGTATGCATATATCATGATCGAAGCTTTAGCCGAGGGCGGGGTCAAAGTCGGGCTGCCTCGGTCGCTCTCGACGATCTTAGCAGCGCAATCGCTCTTGGGGGCAGCAAAGATGGTCCTGGAGACGAGCGAGCACCCGGCGAAACTCAAGGACGAAGTGACGACGCCTGCTGGCGTTACGATTGACGGGATCATGGCCTTGGAAGACGGCGGGATTCGCGTCACGCTCATTAAGACCGTAGATCGTGCTACAGAGAAATCGAAAGAGCTGTCGCAGTGATCAGCGCCGCCCGCAGAACTCCTCGTAATCTATCAGCTCGGTAAGTATCGGGTGCTCCCCGCAGATGGCACATTCTGGATTGCGCTGGAGCGCGATCTCGCTGAACGAGAGCGCGCGCGCCTCTATCAAGAGCAGCCGCCCTGTGAGCGTCGGCTCGATCCCGACTATGAGCTTCAGGGCTTCATTGGCTTGGAGCAGCCCCACCAGCCCCGCGATCGTCGGGAAGACCCCTGCTTCGGCACAAGAAGCTACCGTCCCCGGCGTGGGAGGCTTTTCGTAGAGACAGCGATAGCACGGCCCGCCCGGCGCAAAGACTGTTACTTGCCCTTCAAATCCCAAGACGCTCCCGTGCACGTTGGGCTTCTGTAACAGAACACACGCATCGTTCACCAGGTATCGCGTGGGGAAATTATCGGAGCCGTCCACGATCACGTCATAGTCTTTTAAGATTGTGAGCGCGTTCTGGGATGTCAATCGCTCAGGGTGCGCGATCAGCTCGACGTGAGGGTTGAGGGCTTTGAGCTTCTCACAAGCAGACTCGATTTTAGAACCTCCTAGATCGGGCGTGGCGTGCAGAATCTGTCTGTGAAGATTGGAAAGCTCAACCGTCTCACTGTCAATCAATCCCAACCGTCCGACGCCGGCAGCAGCGAGATAGAGCGCCGCTGGGGAGCCAAGCCCTCCCAGCCCGACGACGAGCACACTGGCGCGCTTGAGAGCGCGCTGCCCCCGCCCGCCGATTAAGAGAATCTGCCGTGAGTACCGTTCGAGTTCCGTGTTTGAGATCATCTGAAATCCCTGCATTGTACGGGTTTTGCGCCGATACAGCAATCAGGGGGTCTTGACAACGGGGGGTCTTTGGTGCTATAAGAATAAGTCCTAGAGGAGGTTGGCCCTTCTGCAGAGAAGGGCAAGAGGGAAGAGCTTGGCCTGCGGCTTACGCCGCGCTACGAGGGCCGCTGGGGAAAAATCCCGCTGAGGATGCGGGCAAAACCCTGGACATACCCCCTGAGGGCGTCACGCCCAGCCAAGCTCTTCGCTCTTTAGGAGGTGTGCGAGGAATCTCAAACGATTACCAGCCCTTACCCCCTTATTATATAGTATAGCCGAAAAATCCCTTTCCCGCAGGTGGAGAAAAGCAATCATTTGAGGCTCACTCGCACGGGGCATTCCCTCTCACCTTGACGCTTACGGTAGAGGGGCTGCACGCCGAAGGCAAGGACTTCTGTCACTATTAAGAGCGACGTTGGTCACCTAGAGGGGAGCAAAACGAGCGATGAAATGTCGCAGTGGCCCTTCGCCAAAGATCAGCTGCACCCCCCGAAGCGTGTCGCGCTGATCTCGTATCTTTTTCAGAGTCTCGACAACGTGATCGAGATGCTCTTGGGTGTAGACGCGCCGAGGGATCGCTAAGCGCACCAGCTCTAATTTGGGATAGATCTCTTGGCCTGTCTTCTCGTCGCGCTTGGCGAACATGGTGCTGCCGATCTCGACGGCGCGCACCCCGCCCTCGCGATAGAGCGCGATCACCAACGCTTGCGCGGGAAATTCTCTCTGGGGAATATGGGGCAGAAATCTCAGCGCGTCTATGTAGACGGCGTGACCGCCAATAGGCTCGATGATCGGAATTTTCTCGGCTTTGAGGCGCTCGCCCAAATAGCGCGTCTGTCCGATTCTATCACGGAGATACTCTTCGTCTAAAGCTTCGTATAGTCCGACAGCGATCGCTTCCAAGTCGCGCCCGGCCAGGCCCCCATACGTCGGGAAGCCCTCAAAGAGGATCAATTTCTGTACGCAGCGCCAGTATAACTCTTCGTCGTTCATCGCGAGCAAGCCCCCAATGTTGGTGATCGCGTCTTTTTTAGCCGAAAAAGTCATGCCGTCGGCGAGCGAGAAGATTTCGCGGGCGATCTCGATGGGCCCCTTGTGAGAAAAACCGGGCTCGCGCTCTTTGATCAAAAAGCAGTTCTCGGCGAAGCGGCAGGCGTCGAGAAAGAATGGGATCTTATGGGCTTTTGCGATCTCGCTGACAGCGCGAATATTTTTCAATGAGACCGGCTGACCGCCACCCGAATTATTGGTGATCGTCAGCATAATCACGGGGATGCGCTCCCGCCCGTGCTTTCTTATAAGCGCTTCGAGAGCGTTGACGTCCAGATTGCCCTTGAAGGGGTGCTCTTTGGTCGGGTCGTAGGCGTCTTCGATGACGAGATTGACGGGCTGGCCCCCAGCGGCTAAGACGTTCGCTCGCGTCGTGTCGAAGTGCATATTGTTGGGGACGATATCTCCGGGCTTGACGAGCGTCGAGAACAAGATATGCTCAGCAGCGCGCCCTTGATGCGTGGGCATAAAATATCTGAACCCGAAGATATCTTTGACGGCTTTTTCGAGACGATAGAAGCTCTGGGCGCCTGCGTAGGATTCATCGCCCTGCATCAGGGCGCCCCATTGGGCGTGGCTCATAGCGCCGGTGCCGGAGTCCGTCAATAAGTCAATATAGATATCTTCGGCGCGGAGCCGAAAGACGTTATAGTCGGCTTCTTTGAGCTTCTGTTCGCGCTCGGCGCGCGACAAGAGCTTAATGGGTTCGACGACTTTGATCTTGTATGGTTTGAACACTGAATAACCTCATGAGAATCACTGGAAGCACGGAAGAGGGCCACAGATTACACGGAAACAGCTTGATTTCTGTGCCCTCCGTGGCCTTATTCTGTGCATTCCGTGATTCAAAGCATTTGATCTATCCAGGGATCTTCCCCAGCAGCACCCGCGCAATGATGAGCTTTTGAATCTCGCTCGTCCCTTCGTAGAGTTCGATAATTTTTGCGTCGCGATAGAACCGCTCGACGTCGTACTCTTTAATAAACCCGTAGCCGCCGTGAATCTGCAACGCTTCGTTGGCGACCTCGCGCGCCACTTTCCCAGCGTACCATTTCGCCATCGAGGCGATCTTGGCGGGGTTGCCGCCCTTGCTGATCTCCCAGGCAGCTTGATACGTCAAGAGCCGAGCCGCTTCGATCTCGGTGGCCATCTCGGCGAGCTTGAACTGAATCGCTTGAAACTCGCAGATCGGCTTGCCAAACTGCACCCGCTCTTGAGAGTATTTGAGTGCCTCGTCGAACGCCCCTTGCGCGATCCCTACGCCTTGCGCAGCGACCGCCGTCCGCCCGCGCGAGAAGAACGTCATCAAGTGATAGAACGCCATGTCGACTTGGCCAACGATGTTCTCTTCAGGGACTTCGACGTTATCGAGAGTTATTTCTGCGAGATCCGACGCGCGAATCCCCATCTTGTTGTGAAGCGGGGTCGCTTTGTACCCAGGCCGGTCGCGCTCGACGATGAACGCTGTAATGCCGCCGTGGCGCTCCGGGGGATTCGTATTCGTTCGAGCAAAGACGATCAAAAAATTGGCAATCGAGCCGTTGGTGATGAACATCTTCGTCCCGTTCAGGACGTATTTGTTGCCCTTCTTCTCCGCGCGCGTCTTGATAGCCGCGACGTCGCTGCCCGCTTCGGGCTCGGTGATCGCCGCGCCGCAGACCCAGTCCCCCTTGGCCACCGGGACGAGATACTTCTGTCTCTGCTCTTCTGTCCCAAATTCTAGGATCATGTCGCTGCCGAAAATTCGCGCGGTGATCGCCAGTGCGATCCCTGGGTCGCCTCGGACGAGCTCTTCTATGACAATCGCTGCAGCGAGAAAATCCAGCCCCGCGCCGCCGTATTTTTCGGGGATCGCTGGGGCAATCAAGTCCAACTTCTTGGCTTCTTCGACGATCTCGTAGGGGTATTCACACGTCTCGTCGTAGTGCTTGGCCGCGGGTCGAATGACTTCCTCAGCGAACGTGCGGGCCGTCTTGCGGATGAGCTTGTGTTCCTCGCTCAGTTCGAAGTCCATAGCAACCTCCCTTGAGGACCTCTCCCCTGGGCTTACCTCCCCGAAATGGGAAGGGGGCCAGGAAGTTGGGTCTAAAGACATATTAAATGAAAAGGCCTCCCGCGCGCAAGTCGCGGGAGGCCTGCCGCCTCTCGACTCTTTACGGCCTCATGTGTGGTGGCAACTGATAGAGGCTGAATGGATCATCGGGCTTGTCTGAGAACTCCCCAGGATAGAGCAGGACGCGGTCGAACGAGCCGTCAGCTCCCAAGGGGCCGATCTGCGTCCAGACCGCGCGCAGCCCATCGAAGGCCGTGAGCTTGCCCTGGAGTTTGGTGAAGCCCCACCGCACATCATGCGGGTTCTTGAAGCAGAGCGTGGTGATCCCCGCTGGCAGACAATTATCAAACTCCAGGTCGCCTGCAGTGGTGGAGAGCTTGATCTTCTCCCTGGGGTTGAACCCCGCTACGGGGTAGAACGAGTACGGCCCGCCCGCGCCAATATACGCATTGTCGTACTTGTCGAACGACTCCAACGCTTGGACGAGCGAGTCGGCGTCGGTCTTGCCCCCAGCCTTCTTGATCGCTTCTGCTAAGATATAGATGGAGTCGTAGGTAATGCCGGCCGTGTAGATGGGGCGCACGCCGTACTTCTTCTGGAATGCGGAGAAGTACGCTTTCGTCTTCGGGGTGACGGGGGCATCGGCGGAGAAGTCGGCGATGACATAGCCCGTGCCTGCACCCTTCAGCTCGCGCACGCTCACGTCGTCTTGGAGCAAGACGTTGATCCCGAAGACCGCGACCTTGGTCTTGGTCTCGGCCCAAGCCCTGGTGAAGAGCGCCGCTAACCCCGGATCGGAGAAGAACGTGAAGACAATAGAAGCGCCGGAGCCTTTCAGCTCGGTCATCAGCGGGGTGAGGTCTCTGGTGCCTACGGCGAGTCTCTTGGCGTTGACCACCTCAAACCCCAGCTCGCCCAGGCGCGGCCCCAGCAATGCCATATACGTGTTCGCAGAGGTCAGATCTTCTCCAACCAAGAAGACCTTCCGATTGGGGAGGATGCCCCTCTCGACCAAACCATAGAGATAATCTCCCGCAAACCGCAGCGAATCCCCCACCAGGGAGAACGTATTGAGCATGGGACGGAAGACATACTTATAGTTCGCATAGTCTGTCGGGATTCTATCGGTCGCCAGAGAAGTCGCCCCAGTGATCAAGAGGGGCTTCTTCATGCGCGGGATGTCAGGGAGTATGCCGAGCACGGCCTCGGAGCGGAAGAACCCTACAACCGCATCGACCTTGGCGGCGACATCTTGATAGACTCTACGGGCAAGCTCCCCATCGCCTTCAGTCTTTATGTCACCAATGACCAGCTCGATCTTGCGGCCCATCACGCCGCCGGCAGCGTTGATCTCCTCGACGGCTAGCTCCGCGCCGCGGAGCGTATCCCGCCCATTGGCGATCTCCAGCCCGGTAACGACGCCGATCTTGATCGTCTGTTGCGGCTGGGCCATCAACGGCCCGAAGACAACCAAAGCCACGATGGCCAACATCAAACCCTTCAGGTATTTTCGCATCATAAGACCTCCTTATGTCAAGCGAGTCTCTAGAGATTATGTGTCGGATCTCTGCTCTCTGATATGTGCACTACCCCCTGAACACTCACCCGGCTTCCGCCTCTAGTGTCGACCCCCTTATATTATATCACCCAAAACCCAAGACTGACACGTAACGCTGGCGAAAAATAAGGGGCGGTCATGGAGACCGCCCCCAGAGCGCCTTATCTAAAATGTGGCGGCAACTGATAGAGGCTGTAGGGATCGTCGGGCTTGTCCGAGAACTCTCCAGGGTAGAGGACTTTGCGGTCGAAGGAGCCGTCGCTGTGCAGCGCCCCCACTTGAGTGTGCACAGGGCGCACGCCGTTAAACGCTGCCCCTTGCCCACTGGCGAAGCCGTACTTGGTGTCGTGGGGATTGACCAGGGTGAGATTGGTGATCCCAGCCGGGATAGTATTGGGGAAAGTCAGCGTACCGGCCTGGGTAGCGATCGTGATCTCCTTGGTCTTGTCGTAGTCCGCACGGGAGTAGAAACTGATGGGGCCGCCCGCGCCGACCATATTGGTCCCCTCCAACGCCTCAACGACTTTATCAGCATTGGTGCTGCCCGCTTTCTTGAGCGCCTCGGCGAGCACATAAACGCTGTCGTAGGTCGTCCCGGAAGTATAGACGGGGCGAATCTTGAAGCGATTCTGATAGTTCTTAAAGAACTCTTTGGTCTTGGTGCTCACGGGGGCGTCGGCGGAGAAATCGGCGATCACATAGCCGGTCGCAGCCCCATTGAGCGCCCGAACGACGGGATCGGCTTGTAACGGCGCGTTGATGCCGAAGAGCGCGACTTTTGTCATCGTCTGTGCCCACGTCGCGGGGAAGGTCGTGCTCAGCCCAGGGTCGGACAAGAACGTCACGCCGATGGCGGCCCCCGTGCCCTTGATCTGGGCCAGCACCGGAGCCAAGTCCTTCGTGCCCACGGCGAGCTTGAACTGATTCACGACTTCAAAACCAAGCTCTCCTAAGCGCGGCCCGATCAACGACATGAAGAGATTCCCCGACGAGAGATCTTCGTTGATCATCACGACTTTTCGATTGGGCAGAATCCCGCGCCTGACCAATTCGTACACGTAATCCCCCATGAACCGTAGGGTGTCCACGACGAGCGAGTAGGTGTTGATGATCACGCTGCGGAACGCGTATTTATAGTTATTGTAGTCGCTCACGACGCGGTCGGTCACCAGCGAAGTCGCGCCGGTGATGAGCAGGGGCTTTTGCAGGCGCGGGATGTCGGGCAGAATCGCTAAGACCGCTTCGGACCGGAAAAATCCCAGCACGGCGTCGGACCTGGACGCTATCTCTTGGAAGACGTTGCGGGCGAGCTGGCCGTCCAGCTCGGTCTTGATGTCGCCGAGCACGAGTTCGAGCTTTTGGCCCAGGACGCCCCCGGCAGCGTTGATTTCGTCTATGGCGAGCTGCGCGCCGTTGCGCGTGCCCTCCCCGAAGACCGTCTCTAACCCCGTGACGACCCCGACTTTGATCGTCTGTTGGGCGCGCGTGCTCAACGGGAGGAGCGTCGCACCCGCCAGCGCCCCTACCCCGGCGAGAAACCTCCGTCGGCTGATGGTGTCTTTCAGCATAGACCCTCCTGTGATAAACGAATATCTGCAAGAGAAGAATTCCGGTGTGCGCCATGCGTTGGATGTGCTTGATACCCCCCTGTCACATCACCTCACTGCTTCGATCTGTAAGCTCGATGATGGGAGACGAAGCCTCGACGGGAATATTATAGCAGAAACCCTACGGCCTCTGACAAGTAGGGCATTGGGCTTGAGCCAGAAGCACGCGGTGCATCGCCGCGGGGAGGCTGCGTGGGCGGCCGGTACGCGGGTCTATGGCGGCCTGCACGGTCTGTCCGTAAGCGATGAGTGTCTCGCCTCGACGGATACAATAGTCTATCGTGAAGCTGGCGCGGCGCACGTGAGAAGTCCATACGAGAATCTCTAATTCGTCGTCGAACTCCGCCGGAGCCAAATATTTACAGTGAGCCTCGGCAATGATGATGTCGAAATCCCCGTTTTGACGCGACTGGCGGAAGTCAAAGCCCAAAGACTTAAAATACTCGACGCGGGCCTGCTCAAAGTAGATCAAGTAGACGCTGTGATGGACGACGCCCTGAAGGTCTGTCTCGGCGAAGCGCGCCCGCAGGCGCGTGCGAAAGACGCCCTCTGTCGGAATAGCCAGACGATTCACAAAGTTCATCATAGCACGCGCTGGCACAAACCGTCAAGATGCTTGAGAGCGCCGGCTCTCTTTGCTATAGTTAAAGATACGTATGAGCACGAAGCGTTTCTATATCTATACCTGGGGCTGCCAGATGAACGAGCACAAGTCCGAAGGCATGGCCGGGGTGCTCGCGCGCGCGGGGTATCTCCCTGCGGACGACCCCGCCCGCGCCGACGTCGTGCTCTTCAATACGTGCATGGTGCGCGAAAAGCCCGTCCATAAAATAATCTCTGAAGCGGGCGTCATCGCCCAACTCAAGGAGAAAAACCCCAATCTCTTACTTGGTGTGGGCGGCTGCGCTGCTCAAGCTTTGAAAGAGAAGCTCTTCCGCCAAAGCCCTGCTATTGACTTCGTCTTCGGCAGCGCCAATATCTCCCAGATCCCGGAATTGATCGAGCAAGCCCGCGCACGGCACGCCCTGGGCAAGCCTGCCTGGGTCATGGCGGTAGACAAAATCCCCGATAAGATCGAAGATCTCCCGTTCTTGCGCGCGAGCTGCTTCCATGCGAAAGTCACGATCACCGAAGGGTGCTCGAACTTCTGCTCGTTCTGCATTGTGCCGTACACAACAGGGCTGTTGCGCAGCCGCCTCCCCGGCGATATTCTCGCCGAAGTGAGCGAACTCGCTGCCCAGGGCTATAAAGAAGTGCAGCTCTTAGGGCAAAACGTCGACTCCTACGGCAAAGACCTCCAAGACCCCAATATCACTTTTGCGAATCTCTTGCGGGCGCTCACCGAGATCCCCATCCCCAGAATTCGCTTTACGAGTTCGCATCCCCAAGATATCACTGACGACGTCATCGCGGTCTTGGGCGAAGAAAATAATATTTGCGAGCACGTGCATATGGCCGTGCAGTCCGGGAGCAACAAAGTCTTAACAGAGATGCGCCGCGGCTACACCAAAGAGCGCTTCTTGGAGCTTGTGCGCAAACTGCGCGAACACGGCGTCAACGTCACAACTGATATTATCGTGGGCTTCCCCACCGAGACCGAGCAAGATTTCCAAGAGACCGTTGATTTAGTGAGACAAGCGCGCTTCGGCGGCGCGTTCATCTTCAAGTACTCCCCACGCCCCGGCACGATTGCGTACTATAAGTATCGTGACGCTGTGTCTGATGAGGAGAAACAGCGTCGTCTAGAGATTCTCTTGACGTTGCAAAAGCAGATCACTGACGAAGAGAACCGAAAGCGCGTGGGCCAGACCGTCGAAGTCTTGGTCGAAGGCCCCGCCCGCGCTCCGGGATTTCTGATGGGCAAGACGCGCGACCATCGCACGGTCGTCTTCGAAGGGTCTTCTGATCTGATCGGGGAGCTTGTGCACGTCAAGATCACGCAGGGGTCTGTAGCGGGGCTGAGTGGCTACCTCCTCTCTCCCAGCCCCTCCCCGGCACGGGGAGGGGTTGAGGTTAGGTCAATGTTATGATCATCACCGTCACGCCCAACCCAGCGATTGACAAGATCTATTGGATCGAGCGGCTCCGTCTTGACGACGGCGAGATGCCGCTCATGCGCGCGACTCAGTCGCACCTCACGGCTGGGGGCAAGGGCATCAACGTCTCGATCTTTCTTGCCCGCATGGGGATAGAGAACATCGCGATGGGGTTCATCGCTGGGGAGACGGGGCGCGCCGTCGAGCGCCGCGTGCGCACCGAGGGCATCACGACGAGCTTTATCTGGGTCGAGGGCGAGACGCGCACCAACGTCACGCTCCTCGAGAAGGGCCATGAGCAAAGGCCGATTCAGATCACGGAGCACGGGCCAACTGTCCCTCCCGAGGCGCTCAAACGCTTCTTTACTCAATACAAGCGAGCGCTCCATCGGGCACGCTACGTCTTCCTAGGAGGGAGTTTGCCCCCAGGTGTGCCCGTCCAGTTCTACCGGGAGCTGGCGCATATAGCGCACCAACGGCGTGTCCCCGTGATCGTCAACGCTGCGGGAGAAGCCCTCGCCCACGCGATCACCGAAAAACCCTGGCTGGTCAAGCCCGACACGCGCCAGCACACAGACGTCGCTGGGGTTTCGCTGAAGACCCCCGACGAGATTCTCGCTGTCGGCAAGGAGTGGGTCGCGTGCGGCATCGGGGCCATCTTGGTCTCGCATCATATCACGCACGATCTGTTGATCACTCCCGAGGGCGCGTGGGATTTGGAAGCGCGCGATGTGCAGTTCAAGAATCTCTTAGGAGCTGAAGACGCGCTCATCGCTGGCATGCTGAGCGCCACGGTGCAGGGGGCTTCTGTGATCGAAGCCGCGCGGTTTGGCATGGCCGCGGCCACAGCGTGTGCGGAGAGCGAAGAGCTGGTCATCACCGACCGCGCGGCCATCGAGCGCGTGCTCCCGAAGATTCACATAGAACAGCTATGAAAGTCAAAGAGATCATGACCAAAGACCTGACGGCCGCCGAGTTGACGATGACCGTGCGCGAGCTGATCGAACTCTTTCATCAGAGCGGCCTGAGCAGCGTCCCCGTGGTCAACGACGAGGGCCGTATTGTAGGAATTATCTCAGAGCGCGATATCATCGAAGGGGCACTGCCCGGCTACTTTGAGGTGCTCTACGGCATTACAGATATGAATCACTTGTCGCAGAAGCTGCGCGAGATTGAGAACGACCACATTGAGTTCTACATGACTCCAGAAGTGATTAAGATCGAAGAGGACGAAGACGATCTCACGGCTGCGGACCTGATGATTCGAAAAAACGTTAAGGTGCTGCCGGTCGTCAACAAAGACGGCATCCTCGTGGGGATGCTGCGGCGCATTGATTTATTGAAAGACCTGCTATGATCTCTCCGATTCAGCGTCGAGTGGCGAAAGAAGTCCGGGTCGGCCCGTTGATCTTGGGCGGCACTCATCCCATCAGGGTGCAGTCCATGACCACGACCGACACGCGCGACGTCGAAGCGACCGTGAGGCAGATCAAGAGATTAGAGCAAGCTGGCTGCGAGATCGTGCGCGTCGCTGTCTTAAACATGGACGCGGCCAATCAGCTCGCCGAGATCAAGAAGCGCATTACTATCCCGTTAGTTGCTGACATCCACTTCGATCATCGCTTAGCGCTGAAGGCCATCGAGCAAGGGGTAGACAAACTACGACTCAATCCGGGGAACATCACGGATCGCTCTAAGATCGAGCAGATCGTCAAGGCTGCTCAAGATAAGGGGATTCCCATTCGGATCGGGGTCAATTCGGGGTCGCTCCCCAAAGATCTCCTAGTCAAATACGAGGGCGCGACCCCAGAAGCGATGGTCGAGGCGGCCCTGCGCGAGATCGAGATCTTGGAAGACAATAACTTTTCAGATATCGTTGTCTCGCTCAAGTCTACAGATGTGCGCGTGATGATCGAGTCGTATAGACTGATAGCGAAGCAGATCACGTATCCGTTGCACGTGGGCGTCACAGAAGCGGGGTTGGGGGACACGGGAATCGTGCGGTCGGCGCTGGGGATCGGGACTCTATTAGAAGAGGGGATCGGCGACACGCTGCGCGTATCGCTCACCGGCGATCCGGTGCGCGAGGTCAAAGTCGCCTATGATATCTTAGCGGCGCTGCATATTCGTTGGCGCGGGATTCAGTACACGTCGTGTCCGACGTGCGGGCGGATCGGGATAGATCTAGAGAAGATCGTCGCTGAAGTGCAGAAGCGCCTCGAGGGCGTAGATAAGCCCATCAAGATCTCGCTGATCGGGTGTGTCGTGAACGGACCTGGGGAGGCACTGCACTCCAATATCGGGCTGGTGGGGCACGAGAAGTCCGGGACGATCTATATTGATGGCAAGCCCTACAAGCGCGTGCCGGAGGATCAGCTTGTTGACGAGCTGGTCAAGGTCGTGATGGAATACACACCCTCACCCGCAGCCCCTCTCCCCTCAGAGGGAGAGGGGAGGAAGGGGTGAGGGGAATTCTATGGTCCAATTTCTCTGGACGCTCTTCAATGCGCTGATCGGGACGCTCTCGTTTCTCGCGTCGGTGCTGATGCTCAAGCGCCTGTGGGGGCTGATGCCCTTATCGGTGCGCGGTGTGGTGCGCAACGGGATCGCCACGATCTTCTTCATCTTGGGCGTGCTCGGCTCGATCTTGCCGGTCATGCCGGGGTTTGTCTTCTTGCTGGTGGGGCTGTTGGTGATGGATGTGCCGCAGAAGCGGGTTGCGTTGAGACGTCTGCAGCACAGTTGGCTCATGCGGAGGCTCTTACAGAACAAATCGTTTGCGCAGACGTGGCGGAGCTTGCGGCGCTTCGCGCGTCGAGCCTCTCCTCCGTGAGCGTATGCGCTTCTCACGAATGCTCATCCCGACGCTGCGCGACGCTCCAAAAGACGCAGGGCTTATCAGTCATAAGCTCCTGATTCGCGCTGGGTTCATTCGCCCCCTGGCAGCGGGCATTTATACATTGCTCCCATTGGGACAAAAAGTCCGGCTCAAGATCGAAAAAATTATTAGAGAAGAGATGGACGCCATCGGTGGCCAAGAGATTTCTCTGCCCGTTGGCGTGGCGACGCCGCACGAAGAAGCCGTCACGGATCTCGTACGTCGGGAGATCAGATCGTACCGTCAAGTCCCGTTGGTGCTCTATCAGATTCAGACAAAATTTCGCGACGAGCCGCGCCCGCGCGGCGGGCTGATTCGAGTCCGCGAGTTCACCATGAAAGACGCCTACAGCTTCCATAGCTCCGAAGACGATTTGGACGCGTTCTACCCGAAGATTCGCCAAGCGTACGAAAAGATCTTTCGGCGGTGCGGGCTTGAGCCCGTCATCGTTCAGGGCGATCCAGGGCTGATCGGCGGAAAAGACTCTCACGAATTTATGCTGCTCAGCGACGCTGGGGAAGACCAAGTCGCTCTGTGTGAGCAGTGTCGCTACGCAGCGAACCGCGAGATCGCACAGATATTCAAAGCCTCAGTCAACCCGACGGAGCCGATGCTCCCCCTCGAAGAAGTTGCTACACCAGGATGCGAGAGCATTCAGGCTCTCGCAGAGTTTCTCAAGATCACGCCGGAGCGCACAGCGAAAGCGGTCTTCTCTATCGCTGACGAGAGAGACTTTGTCTTCGCGCTCATTCGCGGCGATCTAGAGGTCAGCGAGACTAAGCTCGCTAATACTGTCGGCGCGCGCACGCTGCGCCCAGCTACTGGAGCTGAAATTCGCTCCATCGGTGCCGTTCCGGGCTACGCATCCCCTGTGGGCTTGTCCAGACAGAGCGCCGTCAAGATTGTCGTTGACGACTCTATCGTTCACGAGAGAAATCTCGTCTCCGGTGCGAACAAAGAGGGCTTTCACTTGAGAAACGTCAACTATGGGCGCGACTTCATCGCTGATGTAGTCGCCGACATCGCACTTGTCCGCGAGGGCGATCCCTGCCCGAATTGCCAAAGTCCATTGATTCTTAAGAACGCCATCGAGCTGGGGCATATCTTCAAGCTAGGCACGCGCTACAGCGAAGCGATGGGCGCAAAGATTCTCACCCAAGACGCAAGCGAAAAGCTACTCGTCATGGGCTGTTACGGGATCGGCATTGAACGGCTGATGGCCGCCGTTGTCGAAGCCCATCACGACGAGCAGGGCATCATCTGGCCAGAAGAGATCGCGCCGTTTCACATCGCCCTGCTTGTGCTCAACACGGATCGAACTGAGCAGACTGAATTAGCTGAGAAGCTCTACGCGCTCTTGCGCGTTGCGGGCTTGGAAGTGCTCTACGATGATCGCTCGGAGAGCGCCGGGGTGAAGTTTAATGACGCCGATCTCATCGGGGTTCCCTATCGTATAGTCATCGGCTCGCGCAGCATTACGAATAAAACAATCGAGCTGAAGCGGCGTCGCGACGGGGCCAAGCGCGAGCTTTCTTACGCCCAAGGGCTTGAGGCTCTCGTACACACCTTGAAAGCAGAGCGTGGGTGGTAGCTCGCTCCTGATCGCGTTTGAGGTCATCGCTACTTCCTGAACCCTAGTGGCCAGGAGTAGTCGAGAGGACAGAGGTCCCGGTGCTGTTAAGATAAGCTTTTGGTGGACTGGGAGCGGGTGAAACGGGGGTCAGCATCAACGGTCGCTTTCCCCAAGCTGTGAGCCTGTTGCGATGTGCCCGGTAGCCCTTGTTCGCCACCAGCACCTCGAACCGCTTCAGGTTCCGCTCGGTGATCTGGGGGTCATGCTTACGGGTTGTAGGAGCGGCTGGCATAGGAACGATCCCAGCCGGTGGCATCCAGCCTAAAGCCTCTCGGGGCATCTCGCGAAGATGCTCCTCCAGCTCGCGGTAGGTGACTCCCAGCTTGATCTTCAAGCACTAGAGCACCACCCGTGGTGGCTGGGTGAAGGTGCGCTTGGAGAACTTCGAGCGGTAGGGCTTGACGTGCTGGCTTGCTTGCTGCAGGCAGACTTGGGTAAACTAGTAAAACTGGGAGGGATGCTTCATCGGGGATCACCGTCTCATTCTCGACGGTGATCCCTCCTAGCTCAAGGGTTTCTACAAAGCCAAGATAAGAGATAGAGATGACCTTTATGGATCAGTTTATTGCGTTATTGAACATGCTTGCTCTTGTAATAAGTTTTGTAGGAACACTTATTGCAAGTGCACCTAGATCTCAAGGTAAAAGTAGCCTTGCCAGGTATTACTAAACAAGTGCATCAAAGTGGAAAGCTTATAAATATGACTTACGATACGGTAGCTAATGCTGAAGGTCAGTATGTAGACGTCGTAGCTCATCTTGAAGCTGAGCTTTATAATATTGTTCATTCCCAGAAGGTACGTTTCGGACTGCGTGTAGTTGGGGTAGGCTTCGTCTTTGCTTTTATCGCGCAAATTCTGCTTTTAGCTATCTAATGACCCTTTTCTTGATAACTGTATCACTTTGTGTTACGATCTCTCCTTGATGCTATGTGGAGATTGAGAAGCTGGTCTGGACACCAAGAACGGTGGAGAAGATCGCTCGCAAGCACCGGCTCCGCCGGCAAGAGGTGGAAGAAGTGTTCTTTGAAAGTGAGACTCCTCTGCACATTCGGCGCTCAGGTAGGCTCTATTATGCTTACGGTCGGAGCACTACCGGTCGCTATCTGTTTGTGGTTCTTTTGCCAGTTGGCCAGGGACGGGCCCAGGTTGTAACCGCGCGCGATATGACTCAAACAGAGCGTCGTCTCTACAGAAGGGAGACAGACCAATGAAAGCATTGACAAGAGCACAGCTTCCTCGCAAGAAAAAACTCCCTGATTTTGAGAAGATGAGCTTGGAAGAGATCGCCAATTTCTGGGAGACACATGATTCCGCCGATTATTGGGATCAAATGGAAGACGTGACAGAACAAGTCTCCTTCAAGCGCTCGGTGGGAAAAACTGTGTCCGTGCGGATTGCTGAGGAAGAACTCAAGCAATTGAAGCGACTGGCTGCAGCGCGGGGGTTGGGATATACGACGCTCATCCGTAGTTGGATCAGAGAGAAGCTCCACGAATTAGAGTCCATTAAGGGAGAGCCACCATGAGCGAAGCACCCAAAGACTTCATCCGCGCGATCATCGAGAACGATATCAAGACGGGCAGGTTCGGGGGTCGCGTGCATACGCGCTTCCCCCCTGAACCCAACGGCTATCTCCACATCGGCCACGCCAAGAGCGTCTTGCTCAACTACGGCATCGCCAAGGAGTTCGGAGGCAAATTCAATCTGCGCTTCGACGACACCAACCCCGAAAAAGAAGAGCAGGAGTACGTAGATGCCATCAAGCGCGACGTCCAATGGCTCGGCGTGGATTGGGAAGACCGCGAGTTCTACGCCTCCGATTACTTCGAGCAGCTCTATCAGTGGGCCGAAGAACTGATCAAGAAGGGCAAGGCTTACGTCTGCGATCTCTCGCCCGAAGAAGTCAGTGAATACCGAGGCAAAGCGATCATCCAAGACGGGAAAATCATCACCCCTCCGGGGAAAGAAAGCCCCTATCGTAATCGCTCCGTTGAAGAGAATCTCGATCTCTTTCGCCGAATGCGCGCGGGTGAGTTCCCCGATGGCTCCAAGACACTCCGGGCGAAGATCGACATGGCCCACCCCAACTTAAACATGCGCGACCCCGTGATGTATCGCATCATGCGCGTCCCGCACTATCGCACCGGGAACACATGGTGCATCTACCCGACCTATGACTGGGCCCACGGGCAGTCTGATGCTATCGAGGGAATCACGCACTCGATCTGCACCTTGGAGTTCGAGGACCATCGGCCCCTGTACGATTGGTTCTTGGATCAGTTGGGGATCCATCACCCGCAGCAGATCGAGTTCGCCCGATTGAATCTGACGTATACAGTCATGAGCAAGCGCTTGCTCTTGCAGTTGGTGCAAGAGGGATATGTGCGCGGTTGGGATGACCCGCGCATGCCGACGATTGCGGCGCTGCGGCGGCGCGGCTACACTCCGGAAGCGATTCACGAATTCGTCCGTCGTGTGGGGGTCTCCAAGCGCGAGAGCATCACAGAGATCGAGCTTTTGGAGCACTGCGTCCGGCAAGATTTGAACAAGCGCGCGTTGCGTCGTCTGGCCGTGCTCGACCCGTTGAAAGTCATCATTACAAATTATCCCGACGGCCAAGTCGAGTGGCTCGAAGCGATCAATAATCCTGAAGACCCCAGCGCGGGCACACGCACGATTCCATTCTCCAAAGTTCTCTACATTGAGCGCGACGACTTTATGGAGAACCCGCCGAAGGATTTCTATCGCTTAGCCCCGGGGCGTGAAGTCCGGCTGCGCTATGCGTACTTCATCAAGTGCGTCGAAGCCATCAAAGACGCTCAAGGCAACGTGATCGAGCTGCGCTGCATGTATGACCCGACAACGCGCGGCGGCCATGCCCCCCGCAAGGTCAAAGCGACGATTCATTGGGTTTCGGCGCAGCACGCCATTGACGCCGAAGTTCGCTTGTATGATCGGCTCTTCACCAAGCCCGATCCGTTGGATGTGCCCAAGGGTCATGACTGGAAGGAGAACATCAATCCGAACTCACTCATAGTCTTGACAGGCTGCAAGCTGGAGCCGAGCTTGGCTGAAGCTAAAGTCGGGGATCGCTTTCAGTTTGAGCGCAAAGGGTACTTCTGCGTCGATCCAGACTCGACCCCAGAAAGACTGGTCTTTAATCGTACGGTGACGCTCAAGGGCGAGTGGGAGAAGGTGAAGCAACACAATGAGCCTCATGCTTCGCCCTGAGATACAATATCAGTTTGATGCGCTCGGTATCGCTTGCCCCCGGACTAGAGCTGATAGACCTGGCGCTCTTCTTGCCTGAGCGCAGAGTGCTCGTTCTCGCTGATATTCACTTGGGCATCGAAGATGCGCTCAAGGACGAAGGCGTCCTCGTGCCGAGACAGCATCTCGCCCAAGTGTGGCAGAGATTGGAGCGCATCTTTCGAGAACGGCACATCACGTTGTCGGAGCCGTTGCAGAAAATAATAATTAACGGCGATCTGCGCCATCAGTTCGGCCCGCTCTCGCGCGTCGAGCACCGAGAGTCCAAAGAATTTTTGCGCTGGCTCGCTCAATGGACAGAGCAGATTGTGCTCGTCGAGGGCAATCACGACGGCTCGCTCCGGGAGTTTCAGAGCGAGCGCATCACGGTGACGAAGAGCTATAGTGAGGGCAATTGTTGGTTCGTGCACGGGGATGAAGCTCTTATTCCCTCATCCCTACTCCCCTCTCCCTCGAAGGGGAGAGGAGCTAGGGGTGAGGGTGACCACGATGGGCCAGGGAAGGGGTCGTGGCTCGTCATCGGCCACGAGCATCCCGCGGTGGGCTTGCGCGATCCCGTCACCGGACGCACGGAAGTCTATAAATGCTTTCTCGTCGGGGCTTTTAAAGAGCATAATCTGTTAGTCTTGCCGTCGTTCAATCAGCTCGTTCGGGGAAGCGATCTGCTCAAAGAGCAGCCCATTTCGCCGTTTGTGCAGCAGAGCGATCTCGAGGAGTTTTCGGTTTACGTAGTCTCCGACGACGGCGCGCTCTATGAATTCGGCCCGTTGCGCCGACTCCTGATCTCTCTATGACCCGCGAAGCAATGCTCCAGAAGCTCTATAATCTCAAGGGGACTGGCCTCGATCTGGAGTGCATTTTGCATTCTTTGGGCAACCCCCAGAAGAGCTTGCGTGCCATTCGTGTCGCGGGCACCAACGGCAAGGGATCGGTCTGCGCGTTCTTAGCTCAAATCTTGCACGAAGCGGGCTTTCGTGTCGGGCTGTTCACATCGCCCCATCTCGTGCGTCCCGAAGAGCGCATCCGCATCAACAACTGTGAGATATCTGCGCACGAGTTTCATGCCCAGTTTGAGCGCGTCTGGGCGGTGATCGAAGACCTGTACGGCAACGAGAGCGAACAGTATGCTCGATTCTTTGAAGTGCTGACGCTGATGGCGCTCGATTACTTTCGCGCGCAGAAAGCCGACTGGGCGGTGATCGAGTGCGGCGTGGGTGCGCGTAAAGACGCGACCCGCGTCGTCTCTGCTGAAGTCTCGGTCTTGACCAACGTCGAGCTGGACCATAGGGACTCGCTGGGCGAGACGATTGCGCAGATTGCCTATCACAAAGCTGCTGTTGTCTCCGAGGGGGGGGTTCTGATCACAGCCGAGTCCAAGCCCGAAGCCCTAGCTGAGATCGAGCGTGAGTGTCGTCTGAAGGGCGCCCGGCTGATTCAGCTCGATCTCTCAGGGCTTCGGGCAGAATCGCAGAGCTGGGACGGCCAGCGCTTCGACTGGCGGGATTGGAGAGGCTTAGAGCTTTCGCTCTTGGGAGGCTATCAGCTCCACAACGCTGTCTTGGCGTTGGAAGCAGCCTGCGCTCTTGGCGAGCGCGCTATCACCGAGAGCGCGATCCGCGCAGGGTTACAGAAGGCTCGGTGGCCCGGACGGATGGAGTTGCTTCAGAAAAAACCCTATGTTATGCTAGACGGGGCCAAGAACCCCGCGGGGATGCGGGCGTTGTGCGCCGCGCTCGCCTCGCTGGAGTACGACCGGTTGACCGTAATTTTAGGGGTATCTGACCGAAAGGATGCCACAGCGATGATTCGCGAGATCGTGTCTCACGCCGATAGCGTGATCGTCACGCGCGCGGCCTTCCGCGGGGTCGACCCAGAGTACTTAGCGTCGTTGATTCGGCCTTACAGTGTGCCCTGCGCTGTTATTGCTACTCCTGCTGGGGCGCTGGAGGCGGCGCTGGCGCGCGCGCATACGAACGATTTGATCTGCGTGACCGGCTCGCTCTTCGTCGTGGGCGAGATTCGGGAAGCTTGGGAGAGGCGAGAGCATTCTGGCAAAAATCTCTCTTGAGAACTTGCAGCTTTTTGGACATCATGGCGTTCACGAAGAGGAGCGCGAGCGCGGCCAGCTCTTCGCGATTGATGTGGAGATCGAATTCGATTTTCCCAACAGAGACGATCTCGCTGAGACTGTAGACTACGTGCGCGTGATCGAACGGGTTCGTGAGATCAATAACGCTTCTTCATTTCGGCTGATCGAGACGTTCGCGCAGAAGATCGCCGAAGAGATTCTGAAAAGTTTTCGGCAGGTGCGTCGTGTCTCTGTCCGCGTGAAGAAACTGAAGCCGTCTCTTGCTGCGGGCATCACGCTCGACGCTGTGGCCGCCGAGGTGATACGAACCAGTTCTGAGTTCCCAGTTCGTGGTTAAAACTGGGAAACTAGCAAACTGGTAACTTGGAACTGTCCCTATGGTTCGGGCGTTCATTGGCCTGGGGTCAAACCTGGGCCACCGAGAGGATTTCATCGAGGGGGCTATCAGTGCATTGGCTCACACCCCCGGTGTGCTCGTGCGTCGGCGGTCTGCGCTCTATGAGACCGAACCCGTCGAGATTGCTGAACAACCGTGGTTTGTCAACGCCGTCGTCGAGATCGAGACCGACTTATCCCCGCGTGAGCTGCTCGCCGTGTGCAAGCAGATCGAGCGCGCCCTGGGGCGCCAAGACAATCTACGCTACGGCCCGCGCGAGATTGATCTCGACATTCTGCTCTACGGCGACAGCATTGTGAACGAAAAAGACCTGCAGATTCCCCACGCGCAGTTGCACCGACGGAGATTTGTGCTCGTGCCGTTGGCCGAGATCGCCCCGGCGGTCGTCCATCCAATCTTGCATCGCTCGGTTGTGGAACTCTTGCGTGACGCCGACCCCAAGGAGGTGAGGCTCCTACGATCACAGAAATCCTAATCGAGACGGTAGCTCCAACGACGCGCATCGCGCTGTTAGAAGACCGACGCCTGATGGAGATCCATTATGATCATCCAGAGCGTCTGTTGGGCAATATTTACAAAGGGATCGTGCGCGATATCTTGCCGGGTATCAGCGCGGCGTTTGTGGACGTCGGGCTTGATCAGAAGCTCTTCTTGTCGAGCAAAGAGCTGAGCGATCAGCTTTGGAAGGAGAAGCGCGGGCGCAAGGGGCAGACCCCCCAGATCCAGAAGCTGCTCAAGAGCGGCCAGCATCTGCTGCTGCAAGTGAAACGCGAGGGGATCGGCACGAAAAACCCCCAAGGGACGATGAAGATCAGCCTGCCGGGGCGCTACTGGGTCTTCCTGCCCACCGACGAACGCTTGGGGGTCTCGCGGCGGATCACCGATGAGCGCGAGAGCCGGCGTCTGAAGAGAATCGCGAAGAAGCTCAAGCGTGAGGGCGAGGGGCTGATCGCGCGCACGGCGGCCCAGGGCGCCTCCGAAGAAGACTTAGAGAGGGATTTTAATTATCTTTTGGGGACCTGGAAGGGAATTGAGGAGCAAGCGCAGCGCGTGCAAGCCCCGGCATTGCTCTATCGCGGAGTAGATTTAGTGCGGGCTTTCCTGCGGGATCGCCTCTTAGGTGACGTGCAACGGATTGTCGTAGACAGCGAGAGGACGTATCAGGAGATCAAGGATTTTCTCTCGTACATGCACATGGAGGAATTTCTCAATCGAGTGGAGTTGTATCGTGGGAAGCGGCCGCTCTTCGAGGCGCGCGGGGTAGAAGCGCAGTTGCGAGAGAGTCTGCAGCCGCGGGTGCGGCTGCCTGGGGGCGGCTCGCTGGTCATTGCCGAGACAGAAGCCCTGACGGCAATTGACGTGAACACCGGAGGGGATGTGAAGCATCAAGACCAGGAGCAAGCGATTCTGAATACGAACTTAGAAGCCGCTGTGGAGATCCCTAGACAGCTGCGATTGCGCAAGCTGAGCGGGATCATCATCGCTGATTTTATAGATATGAAGCGGCGCGATCATATTGAGAAGGTGATTCGCAAGCTCCAAGAGGAGTTAAAGAAAGACCGAGTGCCTGCGGACTTTGTGGACATTACGAGGTTGGGGCTGGTGGAGATGACGCGCAAGCGTGAGGGGGAGAGCCTGATGGGGATGCTCGAGGAGGAAGACGAGTCTTGAAAGTGCGGGCAAAACGCGCTAAGATATTTTTTGTCTTAAACTGCGAACTGGTTCTTGGGCGCATAGCTCAGCGGGAGAGCGCCTGCTTCACACGCAGGAGGTCCGAGGTTCAAGTCCTCGTGCGCCCACCAATCGAGGACCCATGAAGACGCTCAACAGGCGGGGTGCCATGTGCAGGAGATGCCCGATGGGAGCCCCGCCCCCGTCAAGACTCACGCTCAGGGAGGTTGAGAGCCATAACCGAAATCCGTGATCCGTTCTAGCCACTAAACACTCATCACTCTTCTACCGACGCCCCAGGTCTTTTAAGAATCCATACGGAGTGCGCAGCTTGACTCCCCGCTCCCGCAAGAGACGCTTAATCAAAGCAGTGTGAAAATGAGCAATATCGTTGGTCACAAAATAGTCCGGCTGCGCCTGCAACACCGAAGCCAACAGCGGCGCATCCTTAGGATCAGTCACGTAGCGAAGAGCCTGGCGTACCTGATGCACGGATGGCATTGGTGTCACTCGCCAAGCCCCCTGCAGCCACCTCCCCAAAGATGCCAGATGATCGGGAAAATCGCGGGCGATTACCGCCTCTACTTCACGGCGCACGACCTCCGGGAGAAGAAGCACGAACTCCCCTCCTTCTGCGAGCTCCAAGATCTCTCTCCCCATACTGGAGGCAAAGAGGAGCCCAGCAATAAGGACGTTGGTGTCCACGATTACTTCTTCTTGAGGCACTGCGGCTTCCTCGCTTGGGCCACGAGCTCCTGCCACAGTTGTTGGCGTGCCTGTGCTATGGATTTGCGGAGGTCTTGCTCAGTGTAGCCGCGACGTCGGGCTTCTTGCTCCAGAGCCTGGGCAAGCTGGCGCAACGGCGTGTGCTTAGCGATCACGTACCGCCCCTGTTCGAGCTTCTCCAGCTCGAGCACATCTCCTGCACGGAGGTTGAGATCCTCTCGGATCTCCTTGGGGAGGGTGACTTGGCCCTTCGAACCCACTTTGACGAGCTTCGCCATAGCTTTAGTATAGCACAGTACAGCATAGGCAACAAGCCCAAGTTTTTTCTTAATCCAGCTTATGGTCAGGGCAGA
>JAOAIA010000162.1 GCA_026414955.1 Candidatus Bipolaricaulota bacterium | reverse complement strand
CTCAGGGGTAGACGGCGTCGAGCCGCAATCGGAGCAAGTCTGGCGCCAAGCCGATAAATACGGCATCCCCCGCATCGCTTATATCAACAAGATGGACCGGATCGGCGCCAACTTCAAAGCCGCTGTTGAGTCCATGGTGCAGAAGCTGGGGGTGCGCCCGCTGCCGTTGCAGCTCCCCTACGGCGAGGGCGATCAGTTCGGCGGCGTCATAGACTTAATCAAACAGAAGCTGATCATCTGGGACCCCACCTCCAAGGGGGCTAGATTTGAGTACCGGGAGATCCCCCACGACTATCTGGCCGAAGTCCAGGCCTATCGCGAACGGCTGCTGGAGAGCATCTCCGAGATAGACGAAGAGATCCTCACCAAGTTCTTGGAGGGCCAGCCCATCTCCGAGGCGGAGATCCACCGCGCCGTGCGCCAGGCCTGTATTCGCCAAGAATTCATCCCCGTCGTGTGCGGCTCGTCGCTCAATAATATCGGGATCCAGCCGCTCCTAGACGCCATCGTAGAC
>JAOAIA010000161.1 GCA_026414955.1 Candidatus Bipolaricaulota bacterium | reverse complement strand
ACGGTGCTCCCGTGCAAAAAGCTCTTGATCTCTGCGAGGGAGAAGCCGAAGAGCTTTGCTAGCTCTTGCAAGCCATGGAGAATCCCAAGATCCGGGGGCCGGGTCGAGAGGCGCTTGTAACCGTAGAGTTCTCCAGACTCTTCGTTCAGAACGACAAAATCCGTGAAAGTGCCTCCGACATCGGTGCCAATGCTCAACAGAGCCATAGAGTTCACTCTAGCAGAGAATCGAGATCTCATCAAGCGCCAGAGAACTTGCGTTTATGAGAATTTTCGTTATGATAGTGCGTGTAAGAAGCGCCGGCTGTGCAGATTTCCACATCCAAAGGACGATATTCGATCGAGTACAAGACGCGCAAGCGCTACCGAGGCGAGCCGATCTGCGCCGATCCTACGGTTGATCCCCGCGAGAACGAGACGGCGCTCTATTTCTCAATGGCAGACCGTCGTCTGTGGGTCTCCAGTTATGAGCCGAGTATTATAGCAGGGCTTTTAGCGCATCGGGACTTCAAGATCGA
>JAOAIA010000160.1 GCA_026414955.1 Candidatus Bipolaricaulota bacterium | reverse complement strand
ATAAGACGTTCACCGAGACGACCGGAGCCGTCGTAGCTTGGTAGACGATGAGCCGTAGCCCATTATCGAGCGTATACGCCGTAATAGCGCCGACAACTGTCGAGGGCGGCTTGGTCAGCGTCCAGACGGTCAAGACTGCGGCGACGACGGCGACGATGACCACGCCACCGGTGATCCATAACGTCGTGCGTTTCGTCTGTTTTGGTGCTTGAGCGTCCATCTTCACGAGATCGCCTCCTTGATATTTTTATTCTACGCCATGGAGGGGGAGCGTGCCAACCAGCACGTTGGCGCTTGTTTTTGAGCGCGCTATCGTGCTACAATTTTAAATATCCGAGGGGGAGTGCTCATGGGGGAAACATCACCGGTGCAGTGTAGGGGCGAACGGCCGTTCGCCCTAAAGATTCAGTTCTTAGGTGAGTTTCGCTGCTGGCGTGCGAGAAAACTTATCGCACCCCAGCAGTGGAAGACCACAAAAGTTCGCGCCCTCGTGGCGCTGCTGCTCAGTGAGCGCGGG
>JAOAIA010000159.1 GCA_026414955.1 Candidatus Bipolaricaulota bacterium | reverse complement strand
ATTTCAAAGCCGCGCCGATGGCCTCGCGCGGATCGTCGAGCATGCTCACCCGGCCGCGGTAGTGCTCCAGGCGTGCCGGCTCGAAGAGATCGGCCCAGCTTATAGGAGGTATCTCGACTTTCTGAGCGTTGTACCCGATCCCTGTCGTACCCCACAAGTACGGCACAGAGTATCTGTTTTGGGGATCATAGTAGAGATTGCGGAACTTGGGGGAGATGTAGGTGAAGTTAGGGATCTTGTTCAGGTCGAGTTGGGCGAGAAGCCCTAGGCGCGCTAGCCTCTCCACGGCGTAGTCTGAGGGCATGATGATGTCGTAGCCGGTGACGCCGGCCTGGAGCTTCAAGATCAAGGTCTCGTTGGAGTCGACGTTCTCCTCGATAACTTTGGTGCCGAACTCTCTTTCGAAGAGCTTGTAGACTTCAGGGTCGATATAGTTGGCCCAGATGAAGAGATGGAGCTCTTGGGGGGCTTGCTTCATCTCACAGGCTCCCAAGCCCACTAAGCTAAGCAGTGCCAGAGCCATGAG
>JAOAIA010000158.1 GCA_026414955.1 Candidatus Bipolaricaulota bacterium | reverse complement strand
TTTATACTCTCCGCGCATGTACAGCACGGGAGGGGGCACCGAGAGGGCGCGCAGCGGCTCTGGGTAGTGTTCGTCGGCCAGCGTCACGACGCTGAGTCCCAACTGCGCGATCTGTTCTAAAGCCCGGTCGAGATCGACTCGCTCGCGGTGGGCGCAGAACGTCTGCGCAGATTCGGCAAATCCGGGGATCTCTCGGAGTCTCTCTAAGGGCGCCTCCCAGATCTCCTGCGGGCTAGCGAAGTGATCGAGCAGAATCTGAAATTTTCTGGGGCTTAAGTTGGGGATGAGCGTGAGCGCGATCCAGTAGCGTTTGTGGTGTAAGCTTTCGTTGGGCATTTTCAGTGCGCCCGGTGCGACTCGAACGCACGACCTGCGGTTTAGGAAACCGCTGCTCTGTCCAACTGAGCTACGGGCGCAAGTTCGATCTTAAGTTTAACAGAGTGAGAAGAATTTGCCAAGGGCAGATGTCCCCAAAATTTTAATCGGTCTCACGCTGAAAGAGCTGTTTCGAGCGCCTCCGGCTCCGTGAGC
>JAOAIA010000157.1:247-533 GCA_026414955.1 Candidatus Bipolaricaulota bacterium | reverse complement strand
CAACTCAACCACCGGCGTTCCTCCCAGCGCCTGCGAAAGCCGCGCGGCGTCGATCTGTATGCCTCTAGCGCGCGCCTGGTCGAGCATATTGAGAACGACGAGCAACGGGGCGCCCGTCTCCAGAATTTGCGTGGTCAGATAGAGGTTGCGCTCCAGGTTGGCGGCGTCCAGCACGTTGACGACCAAATGAGGCCGGTCCTCGACGATGAAATCTCTGGCGATCTCTTCTTCGGGCGAATAGGGAGAAAGGCTGTACGCGCCCGGTAGATCGACGACGGTGATCTGC
>JAOAIA010000157.1:0-237 GCA_026414955.1 Candidatus Bipolaricaulota bacterium | reverse complement strand
GTTGCAGCCACACCGTAAAAGCCCTGAGCGTTTTTCCACCGTTTTGCCCGGCCAGTTGCCGATGTGCTGCTCGTCGCCCGTCAGCGCGTTGAAGATAGTGCTCTTGCCGACGTTGGGATTGCCGGCCAACGCAACGAAGATTTTCTCGATTGCCATAGGGCCTTATGCGACTTCGACCAGAATTTTGCCGGCGATGCTGCGGCCCAGCGCCAATCGCGAATCACGCACGGCCAGCAC
>JAOAIA010000156.1 GCA_026414955.1 Candidatus Bipolaricaulota bacterium | reverse complement strand
AACACTCATGCCCCGAACGAGAACATTCGCATTGCAGACTTCATTCAGGGGATCAAACACATTGCGAGCATCGTGCATGAGAGCCGAATGCTGAAGCATCCGGCTTAGAGGATGGAGGATGCAAGCTCGCTGAAGAGGACTATATCAGCGTGCTTGAGCACGCTTCCATCCGCTGAGCCGGCGACTTCAGTTACTCTTTTAAGGCTTGAGTGGTAGCGCTGAGGCGACGCGCCAGCTCGGCTATTATCTTGAGAGCGACGTCGGGGTACGAGCTGATAATGCTGCGCAGCTCCCAGCGCGTGATCATCAGACACTTCGTCTTCTGGACAGCGACGACATCGGCGGAGCGCGGCGCGTCCAAGATCAGCGCCATCTCGCCAAAATAATCCCCGACGCTGAGCTTGGCTAAGACTTTCTGCCCCTTGCGTACCTCGACTTGCCCTTCCAAGACAAGATAAAACCCGATGCCGGTGGGATCGCCCTCGCGCACGATGGTGCTGCCCGCGTCGAACTCGCGCACTTTCGCCGTGCTGAAGA
>JAOAIA010000155.1:243-539 GCA_026414955.1 Candidatus Bipolaricaulota bacterium | reverse complement strand
GCTCGGAGCGACCGACTGTGGGGCTGGCTGGAGGAGCTCGGCGAGCGGGTGCAGTATAAGAAGGGGGACTGGATTCATGGTGGGCATGATATGCCTGATGCGATCTATCTGATTCGGCGTGGGCGGGTGGGGCTTGCGTTAGGGGAGAGGGGGGTGATCCTACGAGCTGGGGATTGGTTTGGGGAAGTCTTCTTTGATGACGAGTTGCGAGGGAGCTATCTAGCGCGGGCGCTGGAGGAGAGCGAGGTATTGGTGGTGCATCGCGAGCGGCTGTGTGAGGTATTGGGGGAACCTGT
>JAOAIA010000155.1:0-233 GCA_026414955.1 Candidatus Bipolaricaulota bacterium | reverse complement strand
TTTCGATGTCACGCTCGTATTTGTTTCAATACCACACTGGTGCAATTAAAAGGGCATTAGTTACGACCCCAAGAGTCGGGTGCGCGACCAGAAGTGGATCGACAAGGAGATTCTGCTTTTAATTGGACCAGTGTGGTATTGAAACGAGCAGACTTGCCACTTAACGGCGTAATGGCGGCTTGGGAATCTTCAGAAATCCTATGCGAATCAAATAGAATAGCCCCAGCCCCACC
>JAOAIA010000154.1 GCA_026414955.1 Candidatus Bipolaricaulota bacterium | reverse complement strand
TGGGAGGACCTTGGCGTCGATTTGGATGTGCACGGCCTCGCGCTCGGTGGCGAATTCGCTCACGCGGGCTCCGTTTGCGTTTTGCTTCATAAGATCGAAAGCATTGAGATCGAGCCCGCGGATCTTCGTGTAGCGCGACTCCGGCAAAGGGAGCTTCTGCAGGGCCTCGAACGCATTCAAGCGCTTCTGCACAAGCCAGGTGGGCTCACGCCGTTGCGAAGCTTGCTCTACGATACTGTCGACTGAGAAAGATAGCAAAGTTTTCATAGTCATGTTAAAAGACCCCCCTCTCCAGGGCGGAGGAGGGGGGTTGGGCATTTAAGGAGGGGAGAGGGGTCGGTATTATTTTACCACTTACGCGTAGGGTTGTCAATGACGCCATCTTTAGATCCCATCCCCATAAGTGAAGAGCTCCACAGCCTCCACTCTCTTTTGCCCATTCGAACTTGTAAGCCCTATGGTCTTCTCCACACAGTGCAGTCTCTCTTCCAATCGCTCTTGCCGATCCCAGATCGTTCTAATCGCCTCAGCCACAGGATCAG
>JAOAIA010000153.1 GCA_026414955.1 Candidatus Bipolaricaulota bacterium | reverse complement strand
GGTGAGCCCGGACCATCCGAACAAGGACTTCGGACGCCACCTCTGGCCCGGGAAGACCAACGTGGGGCGGTCGTTCCACCCCTATACCGCCACCGGCAAGCGGCGCGGCGAGGGTGAGCTGGCGGGACCCGCCATCCCCCCCCACCCCCCTTGCCGCTGCCGCGTGGTGCCGGTGGTGGGCCGGACCGCCTACGAGGACCTCGAGGCCCAACGGCGCATCCGGGCGCTACTCGGCCTGGCCTAAAACGAGGTGAGGCCCGGGCCCTTTCCTAATCACTTCCTCCAGTTGCCGCACCGCGGCCTCTTCCAAGGCGTTGGCTTCGTCCCTGAGCGCAAAAGCCTTCCAAACAAGGTCGCCTATCTCCTGCTGCACATCGAGGGGAGCCCGAGGAACACGGATTTGCGCTAAGTGCTCCACCTCGAGGTGGTCAATCACCCCTCCATAGATTTGCCGCTGTATTTGGATTTGACCGTAGGGAGAAGTCAGAAAGATGTAAAGGTAGCCCGGGTCGCTTAGACCCTCCTTGGCCGCCACCCTAGCT
>JAOAIA010000015.1 GCA_026414955.1 Candidatus Bipolaricaulota bacterium | reverse complement strand
CACTAACACCACGAGAGCCACGCTCACCCCAAGATATCTCACGATATCCTACTTCACTTTTCCTATCGCTTAGAGGCTACTCTGTTTGACCTTCTTGGTCGGTAATGCCGATCACCCTCGGAGTAGGGGCGAACGGCCGTTCGCCCCTACACTGCACCTCCCCCCTCTCCCTCACAGGGAGAGGGATCAGGGGTGAGGGTGAGGAGAGCTTGCACAAAGCTCCCTCATATCGTAAGCTGACAGCAAGGAGGCCCTCTATGCATACATTCTACAAGAAGAAAGAAGACCTGTACAAAGAACTGCAGCAGGAGCGCGAGCGCATCCTCAAGATGGGCGATCCCAGTGTCCTAGAGAAGCGCAAGAAATCAGGACAACTCAACGCCCGCGAGCGCTTAGAGTATCTCTTCGATAACGGGGAGTATACCGAGATCGGAATGCATATAAAGCACAGGACAGTGCACTTTGGCATGGACAAAGCCCAGATCCCCGCTGAAGGGGTCATCACGGCGTTCGGGAAAGTAAACGGACGCCTGGTCGTCGCGTTCTCTGAAGATTACTCAGCGATGGCCGGGACGTTCGGGGAGTATCACGGCTTCAAGGAGACCTATGCGATTCAGTTTGCGATGGAGAAGGGCTTCCCCGTCATCGGGATGAACGATTCAGCCGGGGCGCGCTTGCAAGAGGGCATAGATACTCTCGAAGCCTACGGAAAGCTCTTCCGGATCCAGACGCTCGCTTCGGGCGTCATCCCCCAGATCGCCCTATTGCTTGGCCCGTGTCTTGGGGGCCAAGCCTATCACCCGGTCATGCAAGATTTTCTCATCCAAGTTCGGGATACAGGGTTTTTGGGGATTGCTGGGCCAGCGTTCGTCAAGACCCAGATCGGTGAAGAGATAACCCTCGAGGAGCTGTGTGGCTGGCAGGCCCATGCTGTCAAGGCCGGCCAGACACACATCGTCGCCAAAGACGACCAAGACGCCATAGATAAAGCGAAGGAATTACTCTCGTTTCTGCCCTCGAACAATAGAGAGCGCTCACCCCGCCGCCAGACCCAAGACCCCTCCGACCGCACCATCCCGGAGCTGGACGAGATCGTCCCCGATGAGCCGTTCAAGCCCTTCGATATGAGAAGAGTCATCAAAGCTGTCGTGGACGACGGATATTTCTTCGAGACGATGGAGCATCACGCCAAGAGCGTGATCACAGGGTTTGCCCGGTTTGGGGGACGACCTGTAGGGATTTGGGCCAATCAGCCCTTATGGGCTGCCGGCGCTCTCGACATCAACGCAGCAGACAAGGGGGCACGCTTCATCAGATTCTGCGATCTCTTTAACATCCCCATCGTGACGCTGGTGGACTGCGGGGGCTACATGATCGGCTCTCAGCAAGAGTGGGCGGGGATCCTGCGCCACGGCGCAAAACTGCTCTTCGCTTGGGCCAATGCCACCGTGCCCCTCATCTCGATTATCGTGAGAAAATCTTATGCCGGAGCCCACTACGGCATGTTAGATAAGAGCATTGGTGCGGACTTCGTCTTTGCCTGGCCCACGGCTCGGGTCACGATCGTCGGGGCGGAGACCGCCGCGAGCGTCATCTTCGCCCGCGAGATCAAAGAGTCCCCCAACCCCGAAGAGACAAAAGCCAAGAGAATCCGCGAGTTCAGCGAGCTCTACGAGAACCCCTATCGCGCGGCAGAACGCGGCTGCGTGGATGATATCATCATGCCCCACGACACGAGAAAATATATCAATCGCGCTTTGGATCTGTTAGAGAACAAATTCGTTCCCCCCGGCAGTTGTCCCTGGAAAATTTGGAAGAAATATTCTAATATTAATCTATAAAAGGGGAATCCGAATATGGAGATCGTAGAAGCCCCGTTGGCGGGGAAGGTCCTTCAAATTCACGTGAAAGTCGGCGACACAGTCACCGAAGGCGATACCCTCTGTACTCTCGAAGCCCTCAAGATGGAGAACGCCATCGTCGCGCCGGTCTCCGGCACCGTGAAGGAGATCCGCATCACCCAAGGCCAAGCGATCAAGGCCGGCGAGACCATGATCATCATTGAGAGTTAACTAAAGAGGGGAACGAGCGTCAAGATCGCGCCCCCAGCGACGACCGAAGCGATCTGCCCCGCCGTATTCGCCCCCGCCGCTTGCATTAATAAGTGATTGTGAGGATTGGCTTCTAAGCCCACTTTTTGGACGACTCTGGCCGACATGGGAAAGGCCGAGATCCCCGCCGCCCCAATCAGCGGGTTGACCTTCCCCTTGGAGAGCACGCACAAGATCTTGCCGAAGATCACTCCTGCCGCCGTGTCCAACGCAAACGCGATCACCCCCATGACGAAGATCGTGATCGTCTCTACTTTGAGAAAATCCGCGGCTCCCATCATCCCGCCCACAGTCAGCCCCAACAGCAGCGTGACGATATTGGCCAGCTCGTTCTGCGCCGCCGCCGAGAGCCGCTCCACCACCCCGCTCTCCCGAAGGAGATTCCCAAACATCAGACAGCCGATCAACGGCGTGGCCTTGGGCACCAAAAGCCCCACTAATAAGATCGTCACCAACGGGAAGAGAATCTTGGCCCTCTGAGAGACCTCTCTGCCTCTGGCGGACATCTTCAGGCTCCTTTCTCGCTTAGTCGTCAGAAGCCTCATAATCGGCGGCTGAATGATGGGCACCAGCGCCATATACGAGTACGCCGCCACGACAATCGCCGGAGCGTATTTCGAGCCCAGCACGGTCGAAACATAAATAGAAGTCGGCCCGTCCGCCGAGCCGATAATCCCGATGCTCGCTGCGTCTTTTAGGCTAAAGTCCAACAGACGGAGCCACCCATCCCCTAACATATACGCCAATAAGAACGTGCCAAAGATGCCGAACTGGGCAGCTGCCCCCAAGAAGATCGTGTACGGCCTCTCTAAGAAGGGGCCGAAGTCGATCATCGCGCCGATGCCGATGAAGATCAAGAGCGGGAAGAGCTCGGTGTCAATCCCCACTCTCTTGAGCAGGGCAAAGAGCCCTCCTTCTTCAGCTAATCCCCCCAAGGGGATATTCGCCATGATCACCCCCACGCCGATGGGGATCAAGAGAACCGGCTCGACCTTCTTGACAATCCCCACATAGATGAGCAGCCCACCGATGACTAACATCGTGGCGATCTGCCAGTTCAACTGCAGAAATCCGAACAATTCACTCATCCTTGGCTCCTCCTTTGGGTTGGGTCCATCTCTCCAGCACGATCATAACCCCCAGCAAGATGCCCAACACCCCAAAGACCATCCCCATCCCCAGAAGAGCAATCTCAAGAGCAGCGATCATATCAACATCATGTCTCTGGGCTAAGCGCCAACGTAGGGGCGCAATTCATTGCGCCCTGGGAACGCAATTCATTGTGCCCTGGGGGCGCAATAATTGTGCCCTGAGGACGCAATTCATTGTGCCCTGAGGACGCAATGATTGTGCCCTGGGGACGCAATAAATTGCGCCCTGGGGACGCAATAAATTGCGCCTTGGGGACGCAATAAATTGCGCCTTGGGGACGCAATAAATTGCGCCTTGGGGACGCAATAAATTGCGCCCCTACTTGAATGCCGCAATCCCCGTGATATCTTGGCCCAAGATAAGCGTCTGAATATGATGCGTCCCCTCGAGCGTGTAGACGCTCTCCAGATTGAGCATATGCCGGATAGCTTGATAATCAAGAGTAATGCCGTTGGCTCCCAACAGATCGCGGGCCATCCGCGCGATCTGTAACGCCATCGCCACGTTGTTTCTCTTCGCCAGCGAGATCTGAGCGGGCTTGATCGTCCCCGCGTCGCGCAACTGCCCCAAGCGCAGACAGAGCAGTTGGGCTTTTGTGATTTCAGTCAGCATATCGGCGAGCTTCTCTTGCACCAACTGGAACGACGCGATGGGCTTGTCAAACTGCACCCGCTGCTTGGCGTATTCGACGACTTCTTCGTAGCACGCCATAGCAGCCCCAACGGCCCCCCAGGCAATCGCGTACCGTCCTTGATTGAGACACATTAATGGGGCTTTCAGCCCTTCCGCTCCGGGCAGCATATTCTCCTTGGGGATGCGACAGTCATGAAGATAGAGTTCCCCGGTATCCGAAGCCCGTGCCGACATCTTGTGCTCAATTTTCACAGCCGAGAAGCCCTTGGTGCCCTTCTCTACAAGAAAGCCCCGTACGACCCCGTCGAGCTTGGCCCACACGACGGCAACATCAGCAATTGTCGCGTTGGTGATCCATGCTTTCGTGCCGTTGAGAACGAAAAAATCTCCGTCGCGCTCGGCAACGGTGTCCATGGCGCTGGGATCGCTGCCGTGTTCGGGTTCGGTCAAGCCGAAGCAGCCCACGGCTTTGCCCCGAATGAGCTTAGGCAGCCAGTGCTCCTTCTGCTCCGTGCTGCCAAACGTATAGATGGGATAGATCACTAAGCCGTTCTGAACGGAGCAGAAGCTGCGAATTGCCGTATCGCCACGTTCGAGCTCCTGCATCGCCAGCCCATACGAGATCGAGTCGATCCCTGCACCGCCGTATTCTCTCAGAGTCGCTCCCAACAGCCCAAGCTCGGCGATCTTGGGGATCAGTTCGTTGGGGAAATGCCCGGCCTCGAACGCCTCCGGGATGATGGGCAGGACCTCTTCGTCCACAAAGCGCCGAACAGTATTGCGAATGAGCTTCTGTTCCGGGGTCAGCAACTCTTCCGTACGGAAAAAGTCTATCATCGTGCACCTCCGCAAGACGTGGTGAAGTGAGCAAACTCATGCAAGGTCCGAGCCAATCTCTGACCGACGTCGCGCCGCAGCGCGAAGGCAAAGTGCATGTGTGTATCAAAGAAAATCTCTTGGTAGGCACACGAAGCAGCCGCGAGCGTCTGCTGGCGATGGCTGAGAGCGAAGTCATTCTCGCGCAGCCCGCACAGCGAGAGCATCCACTCCCCGCCGCCGTAGAGATTCACAATAGGGATCGCTTCCCCCCACGTCACGTGCTCGATAGGGAGATAGAGAAATTCCCCGAGATCTTCTAATAAGCAAAGCGACGCCGTAGTATCGCCCCCAAGCCCCACAAGATCGAGGCACGCCCCACACGCCCCCCGCAGCGCCGCGTGATAGAGAAAGACCCGCTCGATCTTCTGTGCCGCTCTGATCCATCGCAGAGCTTGCTGGGGATCTGTGAGCAATCTCCTCCAGCCCTCGTGAATCTGGCGGCACGCTTGGCCCGCCCGCCCTGCGAAGCGAGCGCAGTCGAGGCGGGCGTACAACTCCGGCAAAGTCTCTCGGTCAAGCTCATAGGCGGTTCTCAGTAAGAAGAGCACCACAGCTCCCCCAAAGCTGTGCCCAACCACGCGAATGCTTCGGTCAGGACGGGCACGATGCTCCTCAAAAACCTGAACGACGTTCTGCGCCCACTCGAAAAGCCCCGCACGACCGGGCAGCGTAGGCCGCAGTACAGTCTGTCCCGCGAGCGCGGGCGCGACGTAGCGCCAATCGCGCCCGGAGCCAGGCCAGATACCGTGCACGAGCACCCAGACGGTCCCGGCGCTCGGGGAAGGGCTACGCTGCACCACCCCCAGTGACACAATAGCAAGCAGCAGACCGCTGAGCGCCGCACTCTTTTGCCACACCCTTGTCCCCTTTCACCGCACGATGATCCTGCTGACCATCGTCTTACGCTGGCACGCTCCGCGGATGGGATCGCGACAGTTCAAAGAGTCATAGAGCAAAAACTCTCCCTTGGGCAGCTCGATTAAGAACGTCTGCACCTGGCCAGCGGGTACAGCCTCAAGTTCGCGCAGCACCTTACGGTCCATGGCCATGATCGCCAGGGCGTGGGGCTGCGTGCCCATATTGAAGACAACGAGGCGCGCTTGGCCGGCCACAAGCTCGATGGGGTTTGGCGTGATCCTCCACTCGACGAGCGTGATCTTGACTTGTTGACTTATTGGTGCTGTAGGTTGCTCGCTCAAGACCAGAATCGCGCCGAGCACCACGATCGCTACGGCTAAAATAATCCACACATATTGCATACGCGCCTATCACCTGGGGAGTAAGATAGCTGACGGTGGGAGCTTTGTCAAATGGGAATCACGGAAAGCACGGAAGAGTTACGGAAGGCACGGTGTGTTCCGTGCTCCGCCGTGCCTGCCGTGGTTCGGTTGGAGCTGGGGGCGCTCTTAGAGGGGATTGACCTGCCCGCGGATCTCGCCTGGGGGATTGGCCGCGGTGTGAATGTTCACATAGAGTCCGCCGGCGAGCAACGTCGGGACAAGATGAGCGGGCACGACCCACGTGCTCGTCAGCACGCCGCTGGTGCCCGCAGGACATGCCCCAAGCAACGCCGGTGCCGGCGCTCCGCAGATCGTCTGGACGACCGGGCCGGCTGCTCCCGCTGCCCCATTATGGAAATGGATAGCCGTGGCTCCCCCGCTCAGCCCACGGTACGCAATCGTAAAGCTGAGCGTGTTCGTCGCCGGGTCAAAGAAGAAGACGCCAGCGCCGATGACCAGGGTGGTCACGGTGGGTGCTGGGACTTCCTGTGTGGTGGTCACCGTAGCCGTGAACACCACACCAGCGGCGCCAGCAGCGGGCTGTGGGGTCGGCGGCTGCGACGGCGGATCCGGTGGGCCATACTGCCCTAGCACGTACACCGCAGCTATCACTGCGAACAGCCCTATGCCGGCTATGCTGAGTGTTCTCCTCCGCATGGGGATTCACCTCCTTATTATTCTTTGACGACGAGCTTGCCCACGATGTTGTGCCCGTGAGGCCGATGGCTGATGAAGAACGTCCCTGCTCTGTCAGGGGTGAACTCGACCGTCGTCAGCTTGCCCGGCTCCACAGGGAAGGGCTTCACCTCAAAGACCGGGTTCTTGCCGTCCTCATCAGAGCTGATGGCGACCGAGGGATGGACGCCATCCAACGCTGTGTGGAAGAGCCGTACTTTGATGCCCTTGGTCACCGTGGTCACTTCGGGGAAGATCTTGCTCTGAGAGAGACTGTGAATGAGCGCGAACTCTTGGACTTGCTGCTCGACGATGACCATGCCGGTCATAGCCGGGTGGATCGAGCAGCGATAAGGGAACTGCCCTGGCGTCTTGAACGTGAACTCAAACGAGCTTCCTGGGTCGAGCGTGCCGGAGTCGAAGACTCGGGGGTTGCTCGTGCTGGTGACGGTGTGGGGGAGACTCCCGTTGTTCGTCCAGCGCACCGTCGTGCCCACCGGCACGGTGACTGTCTTTGGGCTGAACGCATTGTCCACGATGCTCACGCCGACTACTCCGCCCTGGCCCAGCAGAGCGATGCTATAGCCCACCCCCACTGCCACCGCGAAGATCAATGCTGCTACTAAGCCGAGCCTCGCCAACGTGCTCATGATCTGTGCCTCCTTCAGTGAGAGATTCCGACGAACCTGTGAACTTATACTCCGTCTCACCTCCTAGCGTCGTTTGCGCAAATATTCTTGAATAGCGCGTGCCCCGCCGATGGAGAGGGGATCATCGGCGCA
Organism: Candidatus Bipolaricaulota bacterium; assembly: GCA_026414955.1. Lineage (GTDB taxonomy): Bacteria > Bipolaricaulota > Bipolaricaulia > RBG-16-55-9 > DRXL01 > JANXCC01. The sequence goes on along the minus strand of JAOAIA010000015.1, from coordinate 16,828 downwards.
GCCGAGCGCCGCTTTCAAAAAGCCCAGCCCCAACTGTACTTGCGCGCGGATCTGCGCGATGTTCTGGCTCGAACGCCCGCTCACGATTCTTTCATCAGCAGCACTGAGAAAGACCACCAAGTGATTGCCGGCAGCCTCGAGATCGCCAGCGAACTCGGACTGTCTGATGCGCTCGACGAGCTCTTTCGCTTGCGAGATAGCTCCTGGGCTCGAGGTCTGCGCCCCGTACTGGGGGTCGTAGCGCGGCGATGACGGCCCTTCTAAGATATTGAGAGCACTCTGGGCGTGCCACTGGGCGTCGCGCACGGTGAGCGCGAAGAACGAGAACGACGCATGTTGCAAGGCCAACTGCGTCAGCTCGACCGTCCGGTCGGCTAGCGCGAGCAGCTCCAAAACCCCAGGAGCTTGAGAGAAGCTCTCAAGCCTCCCAAGCGAGAACATGAAGAAAAGAAGAACGACATGAATGATGAAAAGCTTGAAGACCCTCACGCCCGGCTCACCTCCAGAGACTTCATAGCATATTCATATTTTCATAACATAACGGTGTGGGCGTGTGAATAGAAGGAAGGAGCCGGCGCGATGCCCCGACGGTGCCGCGCGGGTGCTCTCGAGGTCAAGCGTTCGATTAGAACGCTTTTATTGCGTAGGGGGCACGAATTTGTACCCAAACCCCCGCACCGTGACGATCACGGTGGGATTTTGGGGATCGCGCTCGAGCTTCTGGCGCAAGAGATAAATATATTTCTTGACGTCTTCGGAAGAGACAAACTTCTCCATGCCCCAGGCTCGCTCGATGATCTCGTGCGCGGAGAAGACCCGCCCCGGCTCAGAAGCTAAGAGTCTTATTAGGGCGTACTCACGCGGGGTCAAGGGGAGCGTGGTCTCGCTCAGCCGCACTTCTTTGGCGTGATCGTCAATCACAAGCTGCCCAAAAGAGAGTTCCGAGTTCGCGGGTTCACGGGTTCGCGAGTTCGTAAGACCATCCGCGTGCTGAACCCCAGAGCCTTCGAAGCCGTGAACCCTCTTGGCCCACCAGGGCCAAGCCAGATATGCTAAGAACCCCATCACGAGCGCAAAGCCCGCGGCCCACAGTAGCGCCAGCCGGCGCGTTGCCCAGATCGTCTCGCTCAGCGGTGCCAGCGAGACCCCCAGTCGCACGTAGCTGGTCACAGGTTCGCTCGTGCGTCCTGGCTCAATAGCTCGCCAAATATCGAGATACTCTAGGCCACTCTCTAACTGTTTGCGCTCGAGCTGGCGAGCGGGAACCCCCCCTTCTGGCAACGCCAGCACGCGCTCCACTGCGGCATCTCCCAAGTGCTGATGCTGCGCCACCAGCTCGCCATCAAGCACAACCTGCGCGTAGATCACCGGGTCCATCACGACGAACTCTTCGACCATCGTGTTCAAGACGGCGCGAAGCCGGCTGGGGTCTTCAGAGAGGGGCGTGCGCAGCTGGAGCCACACGTGGTCAGCAAAATTCTTGGCCATCCACTCGCTGCTGCGCAAGAATTCGCGCTCGTGCTCCCCTGCGACGCGAGCGCTGAAGATGAGCGCCGCGGGCAGACTGAGAGCGAGCGCAACCAAAGCGATCAGTGCAGTGAAGGTTCGCCGCGTCATCGTCATTGCTGCTCAATCTTAAGAGTACTCAGCAGATGCAAAGCCCGCTGAAGGGGGCTCGTACTTCAGCACGCTTCCACCTGCTGAGCCGGCGATCGCTGGCATCATCATGAGGGCAATTACATCTGGATCCCAAAGCCGGTGAACTCGTCCAGATAGTCCGACCAGATCACTTCTATGTGCTCGACCTGGCCGGGGCCTTCGCTCTTGAGGATCTCTAAGAGCTTTTCGATGTGATCGCGCTCGCCCTCGATCTCGGCGCGCACGCTCCCGTCCCGAAGGTTCTGCACGTACCCCGACAGCCCCAGCGGCCGCGCCTTGCGCACCGTGAAATTCCGAAACCCTACCCCCTGCACTTCCCCAGTGATGCGGACAATCGCTCGCGCCTTGGCCATACGCTCGATATCACCCTCACCTCCGGTGCAGGGGAGGGGCGAACGGCCGTTCGCCCCTACTCCGGGTGAGGGGTCACTTTGCTGTCTCGACGAATTTTGTCTCCCTGATCACATGGACTTTGATCTCGCCGGGATATTGCATCTTCTCTTCGATGCAGCGCGCGATATCATACGAGAGCTTCGCGGCCATGTCATCGTTGACTTCATCGGGCCGGACCATCACCCGGACCTCACGGCCCGCTTGAATCGCGTACGCCTCCTCGACGCCGGGGAAGCTATGGCAGATCTCTTCTAACGCTTCCAGCCTCTGAACATAGGCTTCGAACGTCTCTTGGCGCGCGCCGGGGCGGGCCGCCGAGAGCGCATCCGCCGTCTGCAAGATCACCGCTAAGAGCGTGCGTGCTTCGACCTCTTCGTTGTGGGCTGCGATGGCGTGCACGACCTCCTCGCATTCGCCGTAGCGGCGCGCCATCTCCGCACTGATGAGCGAGTGCGAGCCTTCTACTTTGTGATCCACGACCTTGCCGATGTCGTGCAGCAATCCCGCGCGCTTCGCGAGCTTCTGCATGTTCGCGTCCAGCCCGAGCTCAGCCGCCAAAGCCCCAGCTAGGTACGCAACTTCTAAGCTATGGCGCAGCTGGTTCTGCCCGTAGCTCGTGCGGAAGCTCAGCCGACCCACCAGCTCGACCAGCGCCGGGTGCATATTGTCAATGCCCAGCTCAAACAGGGCTTTTTGGCCCTCTTCTTTGATGCGCTGGGCGATGCGCTCCTTCGCTTTGTCTACTTGTTTCTTGATCTGCGCCGGGTGAATGCGTCCATCTTCTAAGAGCTTCTCCATAGCCAAGCGTGCCGTCTCCCGCCGCACCGGATGGAAGCAGCTCAGCGAGATCGCATCGGGGGTATCGTCCACTAAGACCTCGACGCCGGTGAGGGCCTCGAACGCCCGAATATTGCGCCCTTCCTTGCCGATCACGCGCCCCTTGTACTCTTCGTTGGGCAGCGGCACATGGCTCATCGTGGTAGACTCGACTTCATCAGCGGCGTATCGTTGAATCGCCGTCGCAATGATCTTGCGCGCCTCGCGCTCGGCTTCGGCTTCGGCACGCTCCTTGACTTGACGGATCTTCTTGGCGAAGAACCGCTCGGCCTCCTCTTCGACTTGTTGCACGAGCAGCTCCTTCACGTGCTCAGCAGAAAGCCCCGACAGCTCTTCGAGGCGCTTGCGCTCCCCCGCTAAGAGGGTCTCCCCTTGAGCGATCAGCTCGTTCAGCCTTTGGAGGTCGTCCTTGAGGGATTTTTCGGCGCGCACCAGCTCAACGCCCTTCTGTTCTAAGCGTTCTTCTTTCTTGAGCAGGCGCGCTTCGAGACGCTCGAGTTTCTCCTCTTGGCGCTTGATGCGCCGTTCTAGCTCCTCCTCACGGGCCTTGAAGGCTTTTTCTGCTTCGGCGAGCTTGGCCGTCTTGAGAGCCTCGGCCTCGTGTCGAGCCGCTTCTAGGATCTCCTCCGCGCGCTGGTGCGTGCGCACGAGTTCCCGCCGCACCTGCCAGCGCCCTACTAGCCATCCCCCAACCAGTGTGACAATCCCTACTCCAAGCGTCAATCCTATCACCAGTGCCATCGTCATACCGTAGCCACCTCTTGGAGAAATAAACAGAGAGCGCACACAGCACGATAAGCCCCAGAGCCTCCATCGTGCCTGCTCCTGCGTCTCGTACACCATCTTGGACTGTGAACATAAGCAGATATTATTATAGCTGGGAACGCGAGGACAATCAATAGTTAGTTACGCACGCGTGCGCGCGAACGAGAGCAGGGCGGGCAGAAACAGCAGCGTAAAGAGCATAGTGAAGCCAATGCCATAGAGTGCCGACAACCCGAAGACGCGCAACCCCGGCGTCGCCGCAAACAAGAGGCTGCCAAAACTCACCATCGTCGTCAGAGCTGACCCCACAATAGGCGCCGCCGTCTTCTTCCACGCCAGCCCGACACGACGGTCCTCGAGAAAGCTGTGCAACATATAGACCGCGTAGTCCACACCGTTCCCAATCAGCAGCGACGAGATGATAATATTGGCGAAGTTAAAATCAAGTCCGGAGAGCCTCATCGTGCCGAGCATCCACAGAAATCCCAAGCCCACGGGAACGATCCCCACCAGCGCCCAGCGCCAGCTCATCCCCACAGCCAAAATAGTGAGAATGATCGCGGTGGCTAAGAGCGTCGAGACTTGAAAATCGCGCTTCATCGTGCGCTCCAGACGGTCTTGGATCATGGGGTAGCCCAGATAATCGTTGCTGAACGTGCGCACGGCACTGATGAACTCGCTGTAGATTCTGGGCTCATTGATCGTGGTGCGCTTCAGGTGGGCGTAGACGATAAACTCGCGCTCTTCGGTGACGAAGCGCTCTTGGAGGTCTTTGGGGAGAGCTTTGAGCAGCCCCTGGACTTGTTGTAATTCGGAGATCTTGTGCAGCAGCGCGCTCACGCGCTCATTGAGCTGGGTCAGGCGGTCGCGCAACGCCCCCAGGCGCGCCTGCATCGCTTCCAGTCCTTGAATGCTCTCTTCAATCCCCTCAAGCTGGGTGATCTGCTTCTGGATCTCTGGGGCGACGGTATTAGCACCCGCGCCCGTGAGGGCCACTTGATCGAGAATCCTCGTGAAATTGCCCTTAAGTCGGGCGATCTGAGCAGTGAGGTCTTGCAGCTGTTGGAGTTCTTGGCTTTGGCGCTCGATCTCTGTGCGTGCGCGCTCGAGATCGCGCTCCAGATTCAGCGAAACTCCCCGGAAGAACTGGTCAGCTTCAGCAGGATCGGAGGGGAGAAACATCAATAACGAAGCCACGGCGTCAATATACCCTTGGGCCTTGAGTGCTGTCAGGCCATCGTTGATCCGACGTAGCTCGTCCAGCGTTGGAGCGAAGAACAAGAAATACTCCCCCAACCCGGCGGTGCCCACGTCGAACTCGCGCCGCACAATCTGTTGCGCGCGCTTCGCGGGCAGATCTTTGGGGACCAACTCTTCGTCGGCGAAGCGAAACTCAACGTGCACCGCTTGGCTGAGCATGAAGAGACTGCCCGCGACCGTGAGCAACACAATGGGCCAACGGGCAAAACGCCAGAGTGAGTCCAGAGTGGAGTTAGAATCTGGACTCTTGGGACCCTCAGGCTTTCTCCGAGGCTCTTCACGCAGCCAGCGGCGCAGCATGATATGCGAGACGAGCATCAACGCGGGCAGGACAAGCAGCGTGGCGAGCAACGCTATCAAGACGCCGACCCCAGCGATGATCCCCATCTCATAGAGTCCTGGTGAGCGGGCGCTCATCAGCCCCAACAGCACACATGCTGTTGCCAATGATGCCGTGATCAGCGCGCTGCCCTTGTGGAAAATCGCGGATTTTATGGCGCTTTCCAGACGATGCCCCGCGCGACGCTCATGCAAGAAGTGCGCGATGAAATTGATCCCGTAGTCGATCCCCAACCCCAAAATCAGCGGGGGCAGAAAGGACGTGACTAAGTTCAGCCCGTTGACGGAGAACTTCGCCCAGGCCAGAGTGGCAATGAGCGCGAGGAAGAGCACGATCAACGCCAAGATGGGATAGAAGAACCGACGCAGCGTGAGAATGATGACCAGCATGACGCCGACGGCCGAGATGATCGTCGTGTTGCGCATGTCAACGTTGAGCTGATAGTTTGTCTCCGCAGCGATGACATACGGGCCGGTAAGCTCCCAGTTGATCCCTTGGGCTTCCAGCTGCAGCGATTGGAGGGTCTCCTGCACGGCGCGGGTGACGGTGCGGCTGTAGGCTAAGCCACCGTGCTGGGAGCTGAAGCGTGGGCGCGCCTTCACCAGGAGCCTCGTCCCGTCGCGCGACAGATAGAGTTCTTGGGGCCACGTCAAGAGCTGCTCTATCGTCTCGGTGATCTCGTTTACGGTCTGGAGCAAGTCAGCAACGAGATGATCGGCGTTCTGGATCAGCCCTGGGGCGCGGTCGAATTCTTCTTTGACGCTCTGGTTGAGCTTTTTGAGTTCTTCGAAGCGTTGGACGAGTTCGAGGGGGTTGAGGACGAAGCGGCGCCAGTCCAGCTCCGCGCCGAAGATGCGCTCCAGCTCGGTGTTGATCTGGGCGTAGAGAGCCACGAGATCGCGCACCCCTGGCACACCCGTCGCCGAAGATGTTTCACCGGACGCGGGCAGGACGCCGCGCAGGCGCTCTTGGTACTGGCGTAGCTTCAGTAAGATCTCGTCGCGCAGCGAGAGCAGTTCGTCGCCGCGACGGGTCTGAATATCTTTGGTGAAGCTGACGGAGACGATATCTGTCTGGGGGTTCTGGGTGAGCGCACGAACGATCTGCTCGGCAGCGCCTTGAAGGCGCTCAACGTCGCGCGGGGAATGCTCCGGGTTTTGTAAGCTCAAGATAATATCTATCGCGTCGTTTTTGGTGATGATCTCCTCGCGCTCTTGGAATATGGTGATAACAGGGTCACCAGGAGGCAGAAGGGCCTCGAACGAGCTGCGCATGGGAAGATCACGGATATACAGGAGCGCAGCACTGCTGAGAAGAGCTGCGCTCAACAGCACGAACCACGCTCGTCGGCGTACCAGCCGATAGACTCCACCAAGCAGCGCAGCACGCATGATCGGTCAGGATGCAGGAGTCTCTTGAGCCGCACGCTGTTTCAGTTCTTCAGGGCTGGTGACATCTATCTTGTAGCCGGTCAGCTTGGCTGTCAGGCGGACGTTCTGGCCGCCCTTGCCAATAGCCAGCGACAATTCCGCATCGGGGACGAGCACGCGGGCTTCTTTCTTGGCTTCGTCCACCTCGATCTGGAGGACTTTCGCCGGCTCAAGCCCGTTCTTGATGAGTTCGCGCACGTCGGAGCTCCACCGAATGATATCAATCTTCTCCCCGCCCCTCTCCCCACCCAGCTCGCGCACGATCTCCCTGATGCGACTGCCGCCGGCGCCGACGCACGTCCCCACAGGGTCCAGCTCGGCAGTCAGAGAGCGCACGGCGACTTTGGTGCGCACGCCCGGCTCGCGGGCAATCGCCTCGATGCGCACCAGCCCCTGCTCGATCTCCGGCACTTGAAGTTCGAGCATCTTCTGCACGAACTCCTTCGCGGCCCGCGATAAGATGATCTTGGGGTCGCCGTGGGTGCGCTCGACGCGCATCAAGTACGCTTTGAGCACGGCGCCGAGCCGATACCGTTCCCCGGGAATTCTCTCGGATTCGGGCAGGAGCGCCTCGGCTTGCCCCAAATTGACCCAAACGTCAGCCCCAGAGAAGCGATGGACATGCCCGCTGATGATCTGTCCCACCCGACTTTGATAGCGCTCTAGAATCTTTTGACGGCGCTTGGCGATGATCTCGTTCTTGATGGTCTCTTCGGCTTTTCGTGTAGCGATGCGCCCAAAATCCGTGAGCTTGATATCTTTGGCTTGGCCGTCCACGACCAAGTGAATATCCCCCGAGGTGCGGTCAATCTCGATCTCCAAGTTGGCGGCCGGGCCGAACTGTTCGGTATACGCGGCGCGTAGGCCCTTCTTGACGGCATCGTAGAGGTCCTCGCGCTCGATGCCCTCTTCTTTGGCCATCTCTTCCAAAGCCTCAAGAAACTCGATGTTCATAGAGAACCCTTCACGCTCCTGTCTCAGAGAAACCGGCTCTCGATCACGCGGGCTTGAGCGATCTCTGCAAAAGGGACCTGCACCATCATGCCCTGGGCGTCTGTGAGCACGATCGCATCTTCGGAGATTCCGTGGAGCCACCCCTGGAGGGTCTTGCGCTCTCGCAGGCGCAGTTCGACGGGCTTGCCCAAGGCCTTGCGATAGTGCGCCGGGGTGTGCAACGAACGATCTATCCCCGGCGAAGAAACTTCTAGTTCGTAGCTGTGGTCAATGAGCGCGTCGAGGGGGGCTTCGAGGGCACGGCTCACCCGCTCGCAATCGTCAAGGGTGACTCCTCCGGCGCGGTCAATATAGACGGTGACCTGCCAGCGCGGCCCTGATGTCCGCACCTCAAGCCAATAGAGCTCTACCCCCTGAGCTAGGGTGACCCGCTCTGCTTCTCTCTGGATCTCGACTTCGAGCTGGGAAATCATTACAATCTCATTATACTCTCAAGGCTTGCGCAGCGCAATGGGGCGAAGTATGCCGATACGACGAAGATTTCGTGTCCTCGAAGACGGAGCGGGTGCTCGGCTCGATCGCTGGCTGCTGCAGAGTTTGCACGAGCCGACCTTGACGCGCTCGCGCCTGCAGGCGCTCATCAAAGCCGGAGCAGTCCTGCTCAACGGCCAGCCCGCACGACCCGGCCTGCGCCTGCGCCCCAACGATCTCATCGAGATCGAGCTTCCCGACAGAGCGCCCCCGACGGTCGAACCGGAGCCGTTCACGCTCCCTGTGCTCTACGAAGATTCTGACATCATCGTCGTTGATAAACCTTCGGGGATGGTGGTCTACCCCGCCGCCGGGCACTCTCATGGGACCGTGATCAATCAGTTGCTCAGCCACTGTGCTCTCGCGAGCTTCGGCGCGCCCCAGCGGCCGGGGATCGTCCATCGGCTGGACGAGGGGACGAGCGGCGTCCTGCTCGTCGCCAAGAGCGATCGGGCGTATCTGAAGCTCGTCGAGCACTTCAAGAATCGCCAGATCGAGAAGCTCTATCTGGCGCTCGTGCGGGGACGAGTCGCCGAAGACGAGGGGCGGATCGAAGGCCCCATCGGGCGCGATCCCGTTCACCGCCAGCGCATGAGAATTCTTCACTCAGGCAAGCCCGCTATCACCGAATTTCGCGTTCTCCAGAGATTTCCCAAGACGACGCTGCTCGTGGTGCGCCCGCTCACGGGAAGGACCCATCAGATTCGCGTGCACCTGAGCGCCATCGGCCATCCCGTCGTCGGCGATGATGTCTATGGACCTACCCCCCACTCCCCTGCTGCTTTAGGGGAGGAGCTGAGGGAGAGGTCACGCCTGATGCTCCACGCCTGGCAGGTGAAGCTGGCACACCCGATCACCGCCGAGCGCTTAGAGCTGACTGCTCCGCTCCCGCCGGAGTTCGCTGCGCTCTATGCGGCGGCGCACGACCAGCATATAGTCGAGCATCGCCCCGTAGGAGAGGGCCACACCCATATAGAGCGCAGAGCGTCCGATCTCAGTGAACAGGGGACCGATTACCGGGCTGAGCACGAGCATCACCAGACCTAGCGAGATCAGGGTAGACGCGGCCTTCCCCAGCGGGCGGGCTTCGATGACCACCCAGCGCCCCATCCGCCAGCGAAGCCAGAGCGCACCGATGAGCAGCAGCCCCTGGGGGAGAGCGAACGCTATCACGGCTTCCAGAGCCAGATCCCCGCGGACGACCAGGGCGATGAAGAGGCTGAGGAAGAGCGCCTTATCGGCGAGCGGGTCGAGGGTCTTGCCCAAGTCGGTGATCTGGCGCTGCGCGCGCGCCAGGGCTCCGTCAACAAGATCGCTCAGCAGCACCCCAGCGAGCAGGGCATAAAAGAGCCACAGCGGCCCCTCGAAGAAGAGCAAGAGCAACAGCGGGATACACCCTAATCGCAAAGCTGTAACGATGTTGGCGAGGGTCATCGCGTATATAGTATAATAAAGGCGATCTCGCTTGACAATTATCTCCCTTGCGTGCCCTTGCAATACGGTGCGCGTTTTGCTACAGTAGAAGACTCAACGGCGCGTCTTTTTCCCGCACGAAGAAGACGCTCGGACCTGTGGAGAAAGGAGGAAGCGATGTGGAGCTTCTAACAATTAAAGAATTATTGGAGACGGGGGTGCATTTCGGGCACCGCGTGCGCAAGTGGAACCCCAAGATGCGCGAGTACATCTTCACCGAGCGCAAGGGCATTCATATCATAGACTTAGAGAAGACTATCCGTTTGTTTGAGGAGGCATATCTCTTCGTGCGCGACACGGTCGCGTCGGGGAAGAACGCGCTCTTTGTGGGGACCAAGCGCCAGGTGCAGGAGACCATCGCGGAAGAGGCCAAACGCTGCGGCGCCCATTATGTCAATCAACGCTGGCTCGGCGGAACGCTCACGAACTTTGGCGTCATCCAGAAGCGTATCCAGAGGATGAAAGACTTGGAGGACATGGAGCAAGCGGGGGTCTTCGACAGTATGCCCCCGAAAGAAGCCCAGAACTGGCGCCGCGAGCTGATGAAGCTGCAACGCACCCTTGAGGGCCTGCGAAATATGGACCAACTGCCCGGGGTGCTCTTCGTCGTGGACACGATCTTGGAGAAGAACGCGATCCACGAGGCGAAGCTCTTGGGGATCCCCGTCGTCGCCATTGTTGATACAAACTGCGATCCCGATCCCATTGATTATCCGATCCCCGGCAACGACGATGCGATCAAAGCAACGAAGCTGATCACGGCGCGCATCGCTGACGCCGTGCTTGAGGGCCGTGAGGGGCGCTCCGCCGAGAAGATCCCGGTGAAGAAGCCAGAAGAGACCCCTACTGCTGTTGCGGCCGCGACCTCCAACGGCGCCCCAACGGATATTTCAGACACTAAGAGCGAAGAGGGTGTATCAGAATGAGCACAGTGCCGTTCAACGAGTTGGTGAAAAAGCTTCGCGAGGAGACGGGTATTGGCATTCTCGATTGCAAGAAAGCGCTACAACAGGCCAACGGCGATCTTGAGAGAGCTAAGCTCATCCTGCGCGAGCAGGGCAAAGAACTCTTTGCATCGCGCACCGGCGAAGCCAAGCAAGGGCGGGTCGAAGCCTATATTCATCACAATGGGCGCGTCGGGGTCCTGATCGAGATGGACTGCCAGACGGATTTTGCCGCCAATAGCGAAGCGTTTCGCGAGGTCTTAAAAGACCTAGCGATGCACATTGCCGCGGCGTATCCGCCCCCGCAGTACGTCAAGCCCGAAGATGTTCCCCCCGACGTCATCGAGCGCGAGAAAGAAATCTATCGTCATCAGGCCGAACAAGAGGGCAAGCCCGCTCAGGTCATCGAGAAGATCGTTGAGGGCAAGCTAAAAAATTTCTATCAGCACGTGTGCTTGCTGAAGCAGCCCTTCATTAAAGACCCCACGGGCAAGACGACCGTCGAAGATATCGTGGGCGAGCTGACGAACAAAGTCGGCGAGACGATTGTCATCAGGAGATTCGCGCGGTTTGAAGTCGGGAAATAGATTCTTATTGAAGCTCTCCGGGGAGGCGTTGGGGGCTTCGGGGATTGATCCGCGCGCTCTGGAATCCATCGCGGAGCAGCTTGGGGTTGTGCACAAACTCCGCGCGCAGATCGCTATCGTCGTTGGAGGGGGCAACTTCATCCGTGGGGCGCAGCTTCCCAGCATAGAGAGAGTCGTCGCCGACCAGATGGGGATGGTCGCGACTGTGCTCAACGGCCTGGCGCTCCGATATAGTTTAGAGCGCAGGGGCATCTCTGTTCTGTTGCAGTCAGCGATCCCCGTCGCCTATGCACACCCCATTGATCCCGTCGCCGCGCGCCAGGCTCTGTCAGAGAAGAAGATCGTGATCTTCGCGGGGGGGACGGGGAATCCCTTCGTCACGACTGACACAGCAGCAGCGATCCGCGCCAGCGAGATCGGCGCGAAGATCTTACTCAAAGCGACAAACGTTCCCGGCGTCTACAGCGCCGACCCGAAAAAGACCCCCAGCGCCAAGCTCTACACGGAACTCACCCTCGACGAAGCGATAGAGAAGCGCCTGAACGTGATGGACCTGACGGCGCTGACGATCTGCCGGGAGAATAGAATTACTATTAGAGTCTTTGATGTCTTCTGCGAGGGGAATTTAGAGAAGATCGTGCGTGGGAAGCCGATTGGCACCATCGTGCGCCCGTGAATCAAACCTGACGAAGATCAAGTCTTCTGATGATACAGTTCATTGTCCCTCCCGCAGCCGTCTGTCATACTCTCTCTGCGAGCTCAATCAATACGGTGGGGGGTTGTCATGGCGGTTTCGCGGCGACGTTTTCTGAAAGCCACGGCGACGATCACAGGTGTTGCTCTCACTGCTGATACGCTGGGTCTCCAAGGGTTCAAGTTCGTCCCCGAGATCAAAAACCCCTTAGAATTCTATCCCAGCCGCGACTGGGAGAAGATCTACAGAGATCAGTTTCGCTACGACAGCTCGTTTACGTTCCTGTGCGCGCCCAACGATACGCATAACTGTCTGTTGCGGGCCTACGTGCGCAACGGGGTGATCGTGCGCATCGGGCCGACGTATGGGTATGGCGAAGCGCGCGATCTCTATGGGAACCAAGCCTCGGCGCGCTGGGAGCCGCGCTGCTGCCAGAAGGGTTTAGCACTGGGACGCCGTTTCTACGGGGATCGGCGCGTCAAGGGCGCGTGGGTGCGCAAGGGCTTCTTCGACTGGGTGCAGGCGGGCTTCCCCCGCGACCCTCGTACTGGCGCACCCCCGCCAGAGTACTTCAATCGCGGACAAGATGCTTGGCTCACACTCTCATTTGATGAAGTCTATAGGATCGTCGCCCAAGCTCTTGTGAATATCGCCCAGACGTACTCCGGCCCCGAAGGCGCAGCACGCCTGAAAGCCCAAGATTACGACCCCGCGATGATCGAAGCCACCCAAGAAGCTGGGACAACGACGCTGAAATTCCGGGGCGGGATGCCGTTCCTCGGCGCGACGCGCATCTTCGGACTCTATCGCTTTGCCAACATGCTCGCACTGCTCGATCACTACATCCGCAATGTTGGCCCCGGCCAAGCCCTCGGTGGCCGCCACTGGGACAGCTATAGCTGGCACACGGATCTCCCACCGGGGCATCCGATGGTCACCGGCCAGCAGACCGTAGACTTCGATCTCTTCACGGCGGAGAACGCCAAGCTTATAACACTGTGGGGCATGAACTGGATCTGTACCAAGATGCCCGACGCCCACTGGCTCACGGAAGCCCGCCAGCGCGGTGCACGCGTGATCACCATCGCGACAGAGTACCAAGCGACCGCCAATAAAGCCGACGAAGTTATCATTATCCGACCGGGCACCGACGCGGCTGTCGCTCTCGGCGTTGCGTCGGTCATCATCACCGAAAAGCTCTATGATGAAGAGTATGTCAAGACTTTTACGGATCTGCCCCTGCTGGTGCGCATGGACACGCTGAAGCTCCTGCGCGCCTCAGATATCATCAAAGACTATAAGCCCGCCAAGCTGAGCAACTATACACGAGTTCTCAAGCCCGATGAGAAGCTAGAGCCTAATTCTAACCAGGGCGTTCAGTATATCTCAGAGAAGGCGCGCAGCGCCTGGGGCGACTTCGTCGTGTGGGACAGTGCAAAAAACGCCCCAGCAGTGCTCACCCGCGATCACGTCGGAAGATTCTTCGCCGAGCGCGGGATTGATCCGGCTCTTGAAGGTTCCTTCACGATCCGAACGGTTGACGGCAAAGAGATCACGGTGCGCCCGGTCTTCGATCTCATCAAAGAATATTTGCAGGAGTTCACCCCTCCAAAAGTCGCCGAAATGAGTTGGGCCCCATCCGAAGCCATCGTCAATCTGGCCCGCCAGATTGCCGCGAACAAAGCCTCGACCCTCCTGTCACACGGCATGGGGCCCAACCATTTCTTCAACGCTGATCTGAAAGATCGCGCTTTATTCTTAGTGGCAGCCCTCACCAAGAACATCGGGCACTTCGGCGGCAGCCCCGGCAGCTACGCGGGAAACTATCGCGTGGCGCTCTTCAACGGCCTGCCCCACTATATCGCCGAAGACCCGTTTCATATTGAGCTGGACCCCACCAAGCCCGCCAGAGTCAAATCTTATGCGAAGCCCGAATCGGCGCACTACTATAACTACGGCGACCGCCCCTTGAGAGTGGGCAACAAGCTCTTCACGGGCAAGACCCACACGCCGACGCCCACCAAATTCATGTGGTTCTCCAATAGCAATTCGCTCTTGGGCAACTCCAAATGGGGCTACGACGTCATTCATAACACATTGCCCAAGATCGAAGCGATTATCGTGAACGAATGGTGGTGGACGATGTCGTGCGAGTACGCCGACGTCGTCTTCGGCGTAGATTCATGGGGCGAGATGAAATACCCCGACATGTGCGGCTCGGTCACCAACCCGTTCGTTCAAGTCTTCCCCCGCACGCCCTTGCCCCGTATTTTTGACACTCGCAGCGACATCGAAACGTATGCCGGGGTCGCTGCAAAGCTCGCCGACCTAACAGGCGATGCTCGGTTCAAAGACTACTGGCATTTCGTGCACGAGAACCGCGTTGATGTGTACTTACAAAGAATCTGCGATGCGAGCAGCTCGCTGCGCGGCTATAAGTTCTCAGAGCTGGAAGAGCGCGCGCAGAAGGGCACTCCCACGCTCAAGCTCCTGCGCACCTACCCGAAAATCATTGGTTGGGAGCAAACGCACGAATCAAAGCCCTGGTACACCAAGACCGGGCGATTAGAATTCTATCGCGAGGAAGACGAGTTTATCGAGCACGGCGAGAACATCCCCGTCTATCGCGAACCCGTAGACGCGACCCCTCACGAGCCGAACGTGATCGTCGGCCCACAACAGCATGACGCACTCAAGCCCACGCCTCCAGAGCAGTACGGGCTGAAGCGCGACGATCTCAGCACCGAGACACGACAAGTACGCAACGTCATCAAAACCCCGGATGAAGTCGTGCAGTCCCAGCACCCGCGCGTCAAAGACGGGCTGAGATTTATCTTTCTCACCCCCAAGTATCGTCACGGCGCCCATACGACCCCCGTAGATTTAGATGTGCTCGCTGTCTACTTTGGCCCCTTCGGGGATATCTACAGAAGAGACAAGCGTATGCCGTGGGTCGGCGAAGTCTATGCTGATATCAACCCCCACGACGCCAAGGAGCTTGGGATCGAAGACGGCGATTATATCTGGATCGACGCTGACCCCGAAGACCGGCCCTATCGCGGGGCCAAGCCGGATGACTCCGATTATCAGATCGCGCGGCTGATGGGAAGAGCACGCTATTATAACGGCACGCCGCGCGGCGTTGTGCGCATGTGGTTCAACATGTACCAAGCGACGCACGGCACCGTCAAAGCCCACGAGACCCGGCCCGACAAGCTCGCCAAGAATCCACAGACCAACTATCAAGCGATGTTCCGCTACGGCGGACACCAGAGCTGCACCCGCGCCTGGTTACGCCCGACGCTCATGACCGACTCGCTCGTGAGAAAAGAGACGTTCGGGCAGCAGATCGGCCAGGGCTTCGCTGCTGATATTCACTGTCCCGTGGGCGCTCCCAAAGAATCGTTCGTCAAGATCACCAAGGCCGAGCCGGGCGGCGCTGACTTCAAGAGCTTGTGGCGTCCGGCGCAGTTGGGCTATCGGCCCACCTATGAGAACGACGAGATGAAAAAATACTTAGCCGGAGGCTTCATCGAAGTCGAGTAAGCCAAACGTGACAGGAGGGAAATATGCCGAGCGTTGCCAACTGGCAGATCAACCGTCCGATGGAGTATCCCTACGAAGAGTCGCGCCCCAAACGCCAGTTTGCTGCTGTCTTCGACACGAACAAGTGCATCGCATGTCAGACGTGCACCATGGCGTGCAAGCACACCTGGACGAGCGGGCGCGGCCAAGAGTACATGTTCTGGAACAACGTCGAGACCAAGCCCTATGGGTTCTATCCCCTGGGCTGGGACGTCAAAATTCTCTCGCTCTTGGGCGTGAACAAATGGGTGGGGCAAACTTACCACGGCAAGACCGTCTTTGAGGCCGCACCCCAAGGCCAAACTGTTCAGGGCTATCTCCCCGACGATCTCGACTGGGCGCACCCCAATATCGGCGAGGACGAGCCAGCGGGCACGGTCGAGAAGGGCGACTTTTTCTCCCTGCCCCACAAGATCTGGTGCTTCTATCTGCCCAGACTCTGCAATCACTGCACCTACCCAGCTTGTCTGGCGGCTTGCCCGCGCAAAGCGATCTACAAGAGAACAGAAGACGGCATTGTTTTAGTGGACCAATCGCGCTGCCGCGGCTATCGCGAGTGTATGCGCGCCTGCCCGTATAAGAAAGTGCTCTACAACGCCGTGACCCGCATAAGCGAGAAGTGCATCGGCTGCTACCCGTTAGTCGAGCAGGGCTTCCAGACGCAGTGCGTCACAACTTGTATCGGGAAGATCAGGCTGAACGGCTGGATCAGCCCACCCGACAAAGCCGACCCCGAAAAGCCCATAGATTTTCTCGTGCACATCAAGAAGATCGCATTACCCCTCTATCCTCAGACGGGCCTCGAACCCAATATCTATTACGTCCCGCCCATTCACGTCCCGTTGAATTATCTCAAGCAGATGTTCGGCCCCAACGTCGAGCACGCCGTCAATCTCTATAAGAATCTCAAGGACGACGAGCAGCTTTTAGGGTGCTTGATGCTCTTTGGTGCGACCAACCGTTGGATCGAAAGATTCAAAGTCGCCGACGGCTACGCGTTCGGCTATGACGCCAAGGGCGCGGAGATCGTCCGGGTCCCGCTCAAGGAGCCGATCTACATTCGGCCCTTTGAGGACCCGGAGCGGCAAGCGGTGCGGCACAACACACCGTAGGGGGAACTCATGTCCACGATTAGAATCTCTCGAGCGATTGTTGTGATCCTTCTCGCGTTCGTGAGTAGCTTGATCGTCCACGCCCAAGCGATCAAGCTCACGGCCAAATTCACCGATCAGGAGATTGGTACAGACCCCAACGCGGCGATCTGGGCGCAGGCCCCAGCCGTCACGGTAACCCTAGGCCCACAACAGATCACCAAGCCCTTCGGCGGTGGCGCGGTCAAAGAGTTACAGATACGAGCCTGTCTCTTATACACATCT
>JAOAIA010000152.1 GCA_026414955.1 Candidatus Bipolaricaulota bacterium | reverse complement strand
CGCCCGCACGGCCCAGATGAGCATGGATCAGCTCTCTGGCAGCCTGGAGCAGCTCTACTACGGCGATATTGCTATGCTGGAGGGAGCGCGCCTGAAGAGCTTTCGCCGCAACGTCCAGATGATCTTCCAAGACCCGTATGAGTCGCTCAACCCGCGCATGACGATCTTTGATATCGTCAACGAACCGTTGGCCGTTCAGGGGATCGGTTCTTTGGTGGAGCGCGAGGAGCGCGTCGCTGAGATGCTCGAGCACGTGGGCTTGACCCCCGCGACAAGCTTTATGTTTCGCTTCCCGCATGAGCTGTCGGGAGGCCAGCGCCAGCGCGTTGCTATTGCCCGTGCGATGGTCCTGAACCCGTCGTTCATCGTTGCTGATGAGCCGACTTCGATGCTCGACGTCTCGATTCGCATCGGCGTCATGAACTTGATGCTGGAACTGCGCGAAGAGTTTCAGATCAGTTATCTCTATATTAAGCATGATCTGGCCGTGGCGCGCTACATGTGCGACCGCATTGCCGTGATGTACTTAGGGAAGATCGTGGAG
>JAOAIA010000151.1 GCA_026414955.1 Candidatus Bipolaricaulota bacterium | reverse complement strand
AATTTAATATTAGATATTTGCAATTGAATCTTTAGAGATTCTTTTAAACGGGATGTGGCTCAGCTTGGTAAGAGCGCACGGTTCGGGACCGTGAGGTCGCCGGTTCAAATCCGGCCATCCCGACCAGATCAAGGAGCTATTTTAATATTTTTTGTAGTAAAGAAGTTAGTTTCTCTTCTAACTGATAATAATTACAGATATTTTCAAGCCTATAAAAAGCGTTTCTTATCGTCTTTCTCATTATTCTCCAACCCTTGCCATCAGTAACAATTAAAAGATTTGCACCCATGCTAACGAGTGTATTTTGTAAATCTGGATAAGCCCGCTCAAATAATTCAGTTACTTTCGAACCAGAAGTTGTATAAAAATTTATCTCTATACCAATTATTAATTTGTTTAAATAAAAGATAGCACCATCTAGTTCCTTATTTTTACCATTTTTCGAAATAGTGTGATGTTTCTTAAATGCTAATTCTAAATTCTCACTCTGGCTAAAATGATTTAAGATTTCTTCAATTTTACTCAATACTTTTGATTCGAATACTCT
>JAOAIA010000150.1 GCA_026414955.1 Candidatus Bipolaricaulota bacterium | reverse complement strand
CTATTAGCTTTTTCTAGTGCGCCCAGCCCTTCTGTAATTATCTTTCGCCTTCGCAACACGCACCCAGATAATCTCTATGCTCGATTGATGAACGTCTGGCCTGAGATTGAGAGACCTCTGCAGGATGGAGCAATCGTGGTCTTAGAAGACGCAGCTCTGCGCATTCGAGCGCTACCCTTAAAACGATATAGCAGCTAACTCAGTGAACTCTATGAAAGAACAAATGCATCGCGAATATCCCGCACATCCCATCGTCGGGGTGAGTGTCCTGGTCTTCAAAGATAATAAGATTTTGTTGGTGCGGCGTGGGCACGCTCCCAGCAAGGGCCGCTGGAGTCTCCCCGGCGGAGTCGTCGAGCTGGGCGAGACCGTCCGTGACGCCGCCCTCAGAGAGATCCGCGAAGAATGTCACATCGAGATCGAGATCGTAAAAATCTTGGACGTCTTAGACAGAATCTTTTGTGACGCCGACGGGCGCGTGCGGTATCACTATCTCTTGATCGCGCTGTTGGCACGCTATAAATCTGGCGAGCTGCGTGCCGACTCCGACATCGA
>JAOAIA010000149.1 GCA_026414955.1 Candidatus Bipolaricaulota bacterium | reverse complement strand
CAGCTCGAGCGAGAAACGCTGACGCTCCAGCTCCTTCTGAATAGCTTGATAGACCTCAGGATCTACACGGGACAGCTCACTCTCACTCATCGTTGACCCTCCTGGGCATGGATCTTCTCGAGGCGGCGTGCATGACGTCCTCCGGCAAAGGGCTCATTTAACCAGACAGTAACGATCTCTGCGGCAAGCCCAGGGCCGACCACGCGGCCCCCCAGACAGAGAATATTCGCGTCGTTATCGCGACGACTCATCTTGGCTGAGTAGACATCGCTGCACGCCGCCGCGCGAATCCCCTGCACCTTATTCGCCGCTATAGACATCCCAATCCCCGTGCCACAGATTAAGATCCCTCGCTCGCACTCCCCCGAGGCTACGGCACGGGCGACCGCAAACGCGATGTCGGGATAGTCCACCGACTCGCTCGTAAAGACCCCAAAATCCCGCACTATATGGCCCTGTAATGCGCCTTGCTTTAGGGCCTCCTTGAGAGCGACGCCATTATGATCGGATCCGATCGCGATGGTCATTCCGTCACGCGTGTGAAGACCGAGCGCACTATATC
>JAOAIA010000148.1 GCA_026414955.1 Candidatus Bipolaricaulota bacterium | reverse complement strand
CCCCATGACTGCGCCATCGCGCAGGTCAAAGTGGCGGAACGCAACCCGGCGACGATTCGGTTCACCGATGCCACCGGCGCGGAGCGCCGCGACTTCCGCATCGGCGAGAGCCTCTTCGTCGAGGTGCGCGACGCCGATCAGAACGCCGACTCCGATCGGGTCGAGAAGATCGCCGTGAGCGTCTACGACGTCAACGGCGGCCGCGAGGTCGATCTCATCTTGGTCGAGACGGGCATCAACACGGGCGTCTTCCGAAACACCGGCCCGCTCAAGCTCGTCCCCAAGGCGACCGCGGAGTGCGCCGAGGGCGGCACGGTCGTCTTCACCACCCATCCCGATGTCTTCAACGATCAGCCCGGCGTGATCGCCGTGGCCGGCGACGACACGATCTACGCGATCTACGACGACAAGCGCGTCGAGGTCATCGAGGGACGCGACGAGATCAAGCGCGCCCAAGACGCCTACGACGTCATCGCCGTCACGGCCACGATCCGCGAGTCCGATCTGGCGGGCTTTGACAAGAAGCTGCGCTTCACCAACGACATGGGGCAACCGGTCAACGAGTAC
>JAOAIA010000147.1 GCA_026414955.1 Candidatus Bipolaricaulota bacterium | reverse complement strand
GCCAACCCCTGGCCCCACCAGCACCCCCACGCCCCCCGGCACCGCTACCTACTCGTTGCGCTTCTACGGCACCGGCAGCGGCGACATTGACCGCGTGAAAATCCCCATCCGCAGCGCCCACGGCGCCTCCCTGCCTGTCAATGTCGGCGCGACCGACTTCACGATAGAATTCTGGATGCGCTTTATGCCAGGCGAGAACACCAGCGGTTCCTGCACCGAGGGCGAGGACACCTGGATTTACGGCAACATCATTTTTGATCGGGACATCTTTGGCACGCCCGACTATGGCGATTTCGGCATCTCCCTTTACGGCGGGCGGGTCGCCTTCGGTGTGCACAACGGCGCCAGTGGCTACACCATTTGTGGCAACGGGACGCTGGCGGCCAGCCAGTGGCACCACATCGCCGTGACGCGCCGGACGAACGGCGAGATGCGCATCTTCGTCAACGGGGCGCTCGCGCGCAGTGCCAGCGGCCCGGCCGGGAATATCTCCTACCGCGTCGGACGCCCTGTCTCCTGGCCCAACGAACCATACCTGGTGGTCGGCGCAGAGAAGCACGACTACGAC
>JAOAIA010000146.1 GCA_026414955.1 Candidatus Bipolaricaulota bacterium | reverse complement strand
AGCGAGAGCCAGAAGCTCTCGGGGGATCTTGGCAAGGCCGGGTCGAGCGGGAGCGCTTCTAGCTCCCCTCGACTCTTTTTTAGCTTAATTTCGACGGCCTCAAGAACCAAGAAGTTCAGCGATCGTTTCTGCTCTTGCGCGATTTTTCTGAGGCGCTCCAGCAACTGTTCGTGGCGCTTCTCTTTGGGGATATAGACTGTGAGTTGCCAGGGCGTCTCGCCGTTGCTCCGTCTCACCGTCCCACCTCATTATACTCCAATTAAGTCTACTTGAGAAGTCCTGGCTCGACCTTAAGCTCGCTTAAACTTTTCCTTAATCTTGCTTAAGGTTTTTCTTAATCTAGCTTAAGTTCAAGCTTAAGCAAGCCCAAGTTTTTTCTTAATCCAGCTTATGGTCAGGGCAGAGGAGCCATGCTAGAGTGAAGGCGCAGCGTGCGATCCATGACAGGGAGCGAAAGCGAGCAGGGCGGGGTGCCTAAGTACCGGGGATGGCCTGCAAGGGAGCCCCGCACCTCGCCCAAGACTCCACAAGGAGGTGAGAGCTATGACCTGAGAAGACGCAAAAGTAGCAGCTC
>JAOAIA010000145.1 GCA_026414955.1 Candidatus Bipolaricaulota bacterium | reverse complement strand
CACGTCACCCGCCAACCGCATCGGCACTTTCTTGGGAAATCCCCAAGATCAGATCGCGTATATCGCCGTGGGTGACGCCGAATACTACGCCAACGCCGACCCCAAATTGGATCTGAAAAAACTCCATATCGGCACACGCGTCAAGATCAACGAAGCCTTCGCGGTGATCGGCGATCTGGGGTATCATCCCGAAGGCCCGGTGGTCAAGGTCTCGGAGGTCCTGCCCGACGGACGGCTGCGCATCTCGATGGACGCCCAGATGCTCTCCGGCAGAATCGTACTGCGCTCGTCGGATCTTCTAGACAAGCCCCTCAAAGTCGGGGATGAAGTTCGCTTAGAGCCAACGATGCGCGTGGCCTTAGAGCATTTCCGCAAGGCCGAGACGCGCAGCTATTTCTTAGAGCAAATCCCCGAAATCCCTTGGGAGAAGATCGGCGGACAGGCCGAAGCGATCAAAGTCATTCGAGACGCCATTGAGCGCCCGCTGCTCTATCCCGAACTCTATAAGAAGTTCGGCAAGCAACACTTAAAAGGGCTGTTGCTCTACGGGCCGCCGGGCTGCGGCAAGACCCTGATC
>JAOAIA010000144.1 GCA_026414955.1 Candidatus Bipolaricaulota bacterium | reverse complement strand
GAGACAGGCCCCTGACGGCACTCGCGTGACCCACATCTACTACGAGCCCGGCCAGTACGAAGTGACGCTAAGAGTCACCGATGAGCGCGGAGAGGTGAGCACGGCGTACAGGCTCTTCATCACCGTGCAAGGCGAATCGGGCTTCGAGACCGTGGCGACGTTCCCTCAAGATATCTCTGGGATGTCCTGGGATGGCTCTCAGCTCTGGATCGTTGATGCTCAGAGGAAGGCGCTCTACTCCCATGTGGGCTCAAGCTGGACATATTATGCTCTCCCTCAGGAGATCCAATGGCCTGTGGGGATCGAGTGGGACGGGCAAAGTTTTTGGCTCGCCGATAGTGCAACAATGTCTATCTACCGGCTCTCCCCGGAAAACTTTGAGATCCTCTCGCAATGGGCGTATCTTGGCACCATTCCCGCTGACTTGGCTTGGGATGGGAGGCTCCTCTGGGTGATAGACGGAATAGCTTCGACCCTGTATGCGCTCGATCCGACCGATGGGCGCACCGTCAAAGAGCTCAAGCTCGACCCGGAGATCTTCCCCAGGCCCGTTGGGCTAGCGTGGGACCTGTCTCTTATACA
>JAOAIA010000143.1:312-587 GCA_026414955.1 Candidatus Bipolaricaulota bacterium | reverse complement strand
CCCAACGGCAAGTCACCCTAGAAGCCCTGCACAGCGCGATGCAGTTATCGGTTCTGCAAGAGTCGGTGGAGATCGCTCAGACGCGGGTGCGCTCCAAGCAAGAACAGCTTGCAGAGCTACGCGGTCGCGTGGAGCGAGGACAAGCGCTGCCTTTGGATCTCTTAGCAGCTCAGATCGAGCTGCGCCAGAGCGAGCTAGCTCTGACCAAATTACAGCACGACTTCGCCCTCAGCCAAGAGAGATTCGCTCACACGTTCGGCCTAGAGAAAGAGCTG
>JAOAIA010000143.1:0-302 GCA_026414955.1 Candidatus Bipolaricaulota bacterium | reverse complement strand
TAGAAGAGTTGGTCGCCAAGCTGCTCGCTGTCGCTATCACCCCGGAGATCATCGCTCAAGATGGGCGCGTGCGCCGCGCCCAGAGAGAACTTTCAGAAACCCAGCTTTTACTGAACACGACCCAACGCGATCTCTGGCCCCATCTGGGGCTGAGCATGAGCTATGACGAGAAACTGGGCTGGGGGCTGGGCCTCAACGTCAGTTATAATCTCTTTGCCAGACAAGATTTAAAGCTCAAACAGGCTGAAATCGCCCACACGGCTGCCCGTCGCCAGCTGGCGACCGTGCAGAAGACCGTCGAA
>JAOAIA010000014.1 GCA_026414955.1 Candidatus Bipolaricaulota bacterium | reverse complement strand
CGTTAAGACAGGCAAGGGGCCTCCTTAGAGCAAAAAGCCGAGGGTACTCCCTTGGCTCTCTTGTTTGCGCCAGGGCTGCTCGTTGCCGTATGATAGAGTGAGTATGAACTGGCGCTTTCTGTTGCTCTTGCTGATCTTGGGCGGGATATTGCTCTTAGGGGCGCGCTATTTTATACTCTCGCGGCTCAGAAGTGACGAATATCATCAATGTCCGCACTGTAAAAGCTTCTATCGCGGTGAAGTGACATACTGCCCACACTGCGGACAAGTCGTCGCGCGGTGGTCGAATAGGAGGTAAGCTAGTGGGGGACAAAGAAGAAGTTGTGGATCGCCTTAGCAAGCTTGAAGCAAGTTTCAAAGAGCTTGCTCACGTATGGTTGCGGGACTTGCATCGAGATGATAGGGCTACTTACGGCACCTCCAAGACCGTGCTTAATGTTAACTCCGTCGAGTGCGCCAGATAAGCCGCTTGGCCCCTGCCCTCCAGCTTGCTCGACCCCGATTGCTCCACCGTCACGGTGTAGACCCACTCGTGGGAGCTGCCCGCGGGCAGCCGTAGCAGCATGAACTCCAAGTCTTCATACGAGCTGAGGGCATACGGGAGAATCTCGCGCCAATAGACATACTCGAGGTCGTGCTGGGCCGTCACCCGCAGTGTGATCTGAATCGTCTCGCCGACTTGTAACGGCCTGTTGGGAAGCACGCGCTCGACGATAACAAGCTCGCTCTCCGCGCGCTCGACGCGGAACTCCGCGGGCGGCGGCGCCAGCACCGTGATCTCCGTGCGCGCCGTCGCCGTCTGGCCCGCTTTGTCGTAGATGGTGAGCTGAATCGTATACTGCCCCGGCTTTTCCAGCGTCAGTTCGACCTGCAATCCCGTGAACTCGCGGCCATCGCTCACCTTCCAGTGGGCCAGCACGATGCCGTAATCGTCGGTGGAAGACGAGGCGTCGAGCGTGAGCGCTAACGGGGCAACCCCCGAACGCTCGCCCTGACATGCGGAACACTCGAGAGAGATCGCAGCAACGGGTGGGCGGTCGGGCTTCTCTCCGATCTGGATCGGCTGTGTGCAGCCGGGGAGCAGTGCGAGTATGAGCGCGAACATGCCGAACTTCCAAGGCTTCATAGAGCTTCCTCCTCTCAACTCCATTCTGAGCTTAGAGTCGTGCGAGTTTTGGAGTCTCGCTTGGCTCAGCAGAGAGAAGCCCGCTGAAGCGGGCTAGCGTGCTTCAGCACGCTTCCATCTGCTGAGCCGGTGAATTCAAACTCGCACATGAGCTTAGAGTACATGAAGAGAGCACAGCAGAAGACCCCTCCGGTGCACAGGCACGCGTGACGTTGATCACTCTCCCCCTGCTCGTCTATCCCCCCCAGACTTCCCGAAGGTCCGCGCCCCGCCCCTTGCATTGGTTGGGCGATTTCGTATACAATGCAGAAAATCTTCTTGGGGGGAAATATGAGGAAAATCGAGTTGGTCGCTCAGGTATCGCAACGGACGGGCGTGCCCAAGGAGACGGTCTTAAAATCGCTGAACGCGGCGTTAGCCGTGATCGCCGAGACGATGGCGCGCGGCGAAGAAGTACGGCTGAAGCGATTCGGAACGTTTCGCGCCCTGCCGCGCCATGCTACCCAGCGCAGCCATCGCTATACCCATCAGATCATCACGATCCCGAGCAAGGTCATGCCGCGCTTCTATCCGGGTAATAACCTCAAGAAGTTCATCGCTGACAGGCTCATGGTCGTTCAGCTGCCCAGCGGGCGCTTGACCGTTCGCCCACGGGAGAATTAAAGCCGCCGCAGGAACTGTTCGGCCTCTTCCCCATAGGGATGGAAGGGATCGGCGAGGACGAGGGTGCGCTTAGGCTCGACGAAGATCCCGTCCCATTCGATCATATACTCGCCTACGGCGCGCTGGCGCAACCCCCGCACGATCACGGCGCGCCCATAGGCGCGCGTATCTGTCGGGGCTGCTTCTATAGCCCGCTCGATCTCTCTTTCACTGACGAGCCGCCGCCGCTCAGCGAGCGCGTAGTACAGCCCCTGCTCCGGGTCAATATTGTGATACTCCAAGTCCAAGCTGTACAGGGCTTCATCGTGCCACGCTCGCCCCTCGCTCTCTTGGAAGAGCCGGAGCATCTTCAGTTTTGCGACCCAATCGAGCCGGTCGGCCAGCTCGAAGGGGTCGCGCTCCAGCGTGTCAAGAGTCGCTTCCCACTCGCGCAGGATTTCGTCGGTCTCGGCATCGCGCCCGAAAAATCTCCGTTGGGCGGCTTGCAGATAGAGACGCTGCAGGTCTATAGCTGGGATCGTCGCGCCGTTCTCGCGCTTGATCAACCAGCGATAAGTCGGATCGCGTGAGATCTCTTTGAGCGCGCGCAGCGGGGCGGCAAGCTCCACCCCTGACGGGACGGCTTGCTCCTCAAGCAGGTCTAAGACTAAGATCGTCGTACCCAGCTTCAGAAACGTCGCATATTCTGAAGGGTTCGCTTCGCCAAAGAGCAGATGCAACCGTGGGCTGCGCGACAGCTCGTACATCTGGTCCCATTTGGGGTTGATGAGCGCGCGGCTGAAGCGCACCCGCCCGGAGACCGTGTGCAGAATGTGATCGGCGCGCTGGGAGAGCTGAAAGTCTACAGTCGGGTCGGGTTCGACGCCGTAGGCTGAGTCGACAAAGACAGAATCTGCCGTATGGCGGCTTGGGGATTTGGCCTGCCACGTAGTTGTGAGCCGATGGCCGCCGACTCGGCCCGCCCCAGCGAAGATCTGGCGCGTCACCAGAAACGGGACCAGCTTATCTAACGCATGGCGCCACGAGAGCGACTCCGGGTTCACCGAATAGTTTTCGTGACAGCCGAACGTGTGCCCGGCAAAGTGATCCACGCTGTTATTATAAAAACTCACTCTTTCGTGGAGGTTCAGTTCGCGCAGGACTTTCAGAATGAGCCGTTGGCCGGCGCGCTCATAGGCGATCAAGTCGCGCAATGAGCGACACTCGGGGGTCGCGTACTCTAGGTGCGAGCCGACGGCGTCAATGTAGAGCCGACCCCCGTTAATCAAAAACCCGCCGGCTTCGGCAGGCTCAAAGTACATGTCGCGGGTGTGCAGATCGAGCAAGCCCCAGCGTTTTCTATAGAAGACTGCGTCCTTGACGCGCTCCACGATCTCCTCGTAGGGGCCGAGCCGAGGGTCGCGCACTAAACACCCGAATTCCGTCTCCAGCCCAACGATCCGATGCTGCATGGCTCACGCTCCTGCTTGCTATATTAGCAAGTCTTGGCACGGCGATCCAGCCCACGGGTAAAATAGAGACACTATGAACACCCCATCGCTTGGTCGGCGCATCTGGCATCATATCTATTCACGGATGCTGACGGGTGTGGTCTTCGTCGTGCCCGTGATATTGACGATCTGGGTCTTGCAGGTGCTCTATAATCTTCTAGATGGCCCGCTGCGCTCGTTGCTCAACACGGTATTACGGTATACAGTGAGAATCGAGTTGCCGTCGGGTGTGGGGCTGGTGCTGACGCTGCTGGCACTTTATGTGACAGGCATCCTAGCGACGAATATGCTGGGACGAAGATTTCTGGAGTTCTGGGAATCAGTGCTTCAGAGGATGCCCATCGTCAACAGCGTCTACAACGCGGCCCGACAAGTGGTGCGCACGCTCTCTGGGCCGCAAGAGCGGTCATTCCAACGGGTCGTGTTGATTGAGTTCCCCTCCAAGGGCTTGTGGACGATAGGGTTTCAGGTGGGCATGATCCAGACGAGCGACGGGCGCGAATGGGTGAGAGTCTATGTGCCGACGACGCCCAACCCAACATCGGGCTATCTCCAATTTCTGCCCAAAGAAAACGTGCAGTTCACCTCGATTCCGGTTGACGAAGCCCTGAAGATGGTCGTCTCCGGGGGGATCTTAGCGCCGGAGCGATTAGACATAGGGCTGATGAAGCCTGATCAAAGCTCGTAGCGCTCGATGAGCTTCTTCTCTTCTCCTGTGATCTCGGCGCGAATCTCAAAGTACTCCGCAAGCCCAGAGTGTTTTAGTTTCTCTTTGAGAAGATTGTCAATCTGAAAAATGCCCGCTGAGTTGGACATCTTTATCGCGATGCAGATGGGGCGCTTCTCGCCCTTACGGAGCTGTACGTCTTCTATCGCTAACGCTGAGACGGCGTGGATCGTCGTCGAGCCGGCCTTGAACGGGATGCGCGCCCGGCCCTCCTCCATGTCTAACGCATCGGCGATCTTGACGACCCCAGCTTCGACTGTTAATGGCTCGACTTCGGTCTCGTGCGCGTAGACCGCGTGTAAGACTTCTGAAGTAATAATAGCGCGCTCGCGCTCTGAATAGATATCTTTCAGAAGATCCGGCAACAAGTCTGCTGCCAGGGCAACCGAAAACGGTTCATGATTGGTGCGATGGACGATATGCCCAATATCGTGCAGACACGCCGCGAGAACTACTATGACTTCGGCATCGTCTTTCGCGAGCTTATGGTCTTTTTCGACGCTGGGCTGCACGCCGGCTTCGATGAGCATGCGCAAGATTTTCAGAGCAAGATTGGCGACAATGCGAATGTGCACCGGGCCGTGATCGTTGATCCCCAATCTGTCAATCGCGATGATGTTCGAGCAGTACCAATACGTATTTAGCGTGACGCTCTCGTTGACGCGGGCGACGACGGCCTCGAGCTTCTTGTTCTCTTTGACGGGGATATTGAGCGTCATGGTGCAGAGTCTTTATCGGTCTTGTGGATATGGCGCAGGCGCTCCACGCCCTTGATCTCTTCGATAACGCGAGCGACTGCCGCAGGCACGCAGGACCTCCAGGCGTCGCTGTGGAGCATCAGCTCGCGGATCTTCGTGCCGTCCCACTGGGCGCGCTCGATGTAGGGCAGCGGGCGCACGGGGATCCCTCGCTCGGCAAAGAGCTGCTGCACCAAAGAGTTATTGGAGTAGACGATCTCGAACGGCGGGGTCAAGCTGCGGATATGCGCGACGTAGAGCGAGTTGCGCTCGATGTCTTCGATGGGAAGCACATACGTTGTGATCGGGGGCTTTAAATCTTCTAACGCTTTGGTGATCATCATGATTCTCTCGCCGGCGGTGAAGGGGTCTTTGAGCGTGTGGCTCTCCTGGGCAGAGCCGATGGCGATAATGAGTTCGTCTATCTCTCTGCTCTCGACGATCTGTTTAATGACGGCATGATGGCCGTTGTGGTAGGGCTGGAAGCGTCCGAGAAATAAGCCGCGCTTGGTCGTCTTCATTGGGACCTCTCCCCTGGCCCCTCCCCGACGCGGGGAGGGGCGCTTAAGAACTCCTTGACAGCGTGAGCAACTGTTTCGGCGTTGGGCAGGCCCTCGTCGCCCATCTGAATCACGAGAGTATTGTTAGCTGTGACGCGGAAGACCCCGTCGTGTCCGGGCTTCAGGGTTACAGCTTCGACTCTGGCAGCATAGCTTTCTAGGATTTTCTGGGCAGCCTCGAGGGCTGGCTTCAGATACATGCACTCGTCGCAGTATTCGATGGTGATCGTGGGCTTGGGCATAGCAAGATATTCTACAGCGCGGGCGCTGGCTCGTCCAGCGGGATTTGCCGAAAGCCCTCACCGCGAGTAAACTGAGAAGCCATGAGCGCCAAGGAAGAGATTCTAGAAAAGCTGAAGGCTCTCAAGCCAGAGCTTCAAGTTCATTACAAGGTACGCGAGCTTGGGCTATTCGGCTCGTTCGTGCGCGGGGAGCAGCATGAAGCGAGCGATGTTGATATTCTCGTGGACTTTACAGAAGATGCGAGTCTGTTTGACTTGGTAAGGCTTGCGGACTTTCTAGAAGAGAAACTTCAACGCCGGGTAGATATCGTCACTAAAGACTCGCTACGTGTCGAGCTTCGCGAGTCTGTTTTAAGAGAAACCGTAACGATATGAGAGACTATCGGCTCTATCTCAAAGACATTCTCGCAGCGATAGAGAGCATTGAGCAATTTGTGGAGGGGATGGACTTACGAGCGTTCAAAGCTGATGACAAGACATCCAGTGCGGTCATCCGAAAGTTTGAGATTATGGGTGAAGCTGTGAAGCAACTCCCTCAAGAGGTTCGTCAAGCGCATCCTGAAGTGCCTTGGAAGGAGATGGCCGGAATGCGTGATAGACTTATACACGTTTACTTTGGCGTGAATCATCGTTTGGTGTGGAAGACGATCAAAGAAGATTTGCCTAAAGTAAAGCCACTCATTCAGAAGATCCTCGAAACAAGATTCAAAGCCAATAATTGAGCGAGCTCGTAATTACAGTTATAATTACCCCAATGAGGTGATCTCTGATGCTCAAATACGGCGACCCAGCCCCGGACTTCCAACTCAAAGGCGTGGACGGCAAGCTCTACAAGCTCTGCGATTACAAGAACAAAAAAGCCGTCGCGGTGATCTTTAGCTGCAATCATTGCCCGTATGTCAAAGCCTACGAAGACCGCATGATCGCGCTCGCCAGAGAGTACGAACCCAAGGGCGTGCAGTTTCTCGTCATTAACTCCAACGACCCGACAAAATACCCCGAAGACAGCTTCGACAATATGATAAAACGGGCGAAAGAGAAGGGCTATCCCTTCCCCTATCTGCACGACGAGACCCAGCAAGTCGCCAAAGCGTATAGCGCCCAGCGCACCCCGGAGGTCTTTCTCTTCGACGCAGCGATGAAGCTGCGCTACCACGGCACGATTGACGATCACTACGAAGACCCCAGCAAGGTCACGAAGCGATATTTCAAAGACGCGCTCGACGCCGTGCTCGCCGGGAAAGACCCTGGGCTGAAAGATACCCAGCCCGTGGGCTGTACTATCAAATGGAAGTGAAGCGTCTCTCGACGGCAGCCCAGTTGACCACGTTCCACCACGCCTGGACGTAGTCGGCGCGGCGATTCTGATATTTCAGATAGTACGCGTGCTCCCAGACGTCTATCCCCAAGATCGGGGTCTTGCCCTCCATGAGGGGACTGTCTTGGTTGGCCGTCGAGTAGACTTCGAGCTTCTTATCAGGAGTGCGCACGAGCCAGGCCCAGCCGGAGCCGAAGCGCCCTAACGCGGCTTCCGTAAACTTCTCTTTGAACTTCTCGAAGCTTCCAAAAGCCTGAGTGATCGCATCGGCGAGCTTTCCCCCAGGCTGGCCGCCGGCGTTGGGGCCCATGATCTCCCAGAAGAACGAGTGATTGATATGCCCGCCGCCGTGGTTGCGCACGGCTGTTCTAATCTGCTCTGGGACGATAGCGCAATTATGAGCTAAGAGCTCTTCTAGACTCTTATTGGCCAGCTCTGGGGCGGACTCCAACGCTTTGTTGAGATTGTTCACATACGTAGCATGATGCTTCGTGTGATGGATCTCCATCGTGAGCTTGTCAATGTGCGGTTCCAACGCGTCGTAGGGGTACGGCAACGGTGGTAACGAGAACGGCATAGAGCCTCCTTTCACACAGCCTAAGATTGCTTGATCTTAGCAGATGGGAGCGCCAGTGTCCAGCTAGATCGTGACGCGGGCGTGGCGCCTGGCCCAGGTGACCCCTTCGTCAAACGCTATGAGATTGAGTTCGCGCGTCTGTGGGGGGACAAGCTCGGTGATCGCCTGGCGCCACTCGGCGTGGGGCAGATCGAGAAACTGGGAGAGCGCGCCGAGCATGACCGTGTTGGCAAGCGCCGCGTGCCCCAGCTCTTGGGCGATGGTCAGCCCCGGCACGATCAGCACGTGCTCGGTGCGGCGGCGCAGCGTCTCTTCTAGTGTTTTGTCATTGGGATAGGGAGCGAGCTTGAGCGACTCGACGCTGGGCAGAATACGCTGATCGTTCACTAATGCCAAGCCGTCCACTTTGAGATAGTTCAAGTAGCGCAGGGCTTCGAGTTTTTCAAAGGCGAGCAAGACGTCGGCAGCCCCTTCGGGCACAGCCGGGGAGAGCACATCTGTGCCGTAGCGCACCGTGGAGAAGACGGAACCGCCGCGTTGGGCCATGCCGTGGACTTCTGAAGTCGCTACTGACAACCCCGCAAGCGCCGCCACCCGCGCGATGATCTGTCCCGCGAGCACCGAGCCTTGCCCGCCTACCCCCACGACGACAATGTTGGTGATATTATATGTGCTCATCGTTTTACGCTTTTTCGTTGCAGATATGTGGCAACGGCACCAGCGACACGCCGCCCCGTGGCGATGCTCTGCGTCACGGTGCCGTAGCCGAACGCGACATCGCCGCACGCGAAGACCCCCGGCTGCGACGCTGCCCCTGTAAACGCTGTGTGGATCTTCTGAGCGAACCGCACGCCGGTCTCTTTGAGAAAGTCTAAATCAGCGCGTTCGCCGACAGCGAGAATGACCGTGTCTACCGGGACGGAAAACTCGCTCTTGGGGACGGGGACAGGCCGACGGCGCCCGTCTTTATCGAGCGGGCCTGGCTGCATCCGAATCAGCTCTAGCCCGCAGACACGGCTCGCTTGCGCGAGCACTCTGATGGGGTTCGTCTGGAACTCAAAGCGCACTCCTTCGAGGATCGCTTCATCAATCTCGTCACGTATCGCGGGCATCTCTTGGGCTGTGCGGCGATAATAGACCGTGACTTCAGCTCCTAAGCGTTTGGCTGAACGCGCGCAATCTATGGCTGTGTTGCCCCCACCGATGACTGCGACCCTGCGCCCGACTTTTATGTCTTGCCCGCGATTGAGTCGTCGGAGAAAGTCAACCCCATAGAGCAATCCGTCGCGAACGTCACTCGTGCCCTCGAGTTCTAACTCTTGCGGTGCTGAATCGCCTACAGCGATGACAACAGCGTCGTGCTCTTTCTGGAGTTCCGCGAAGCTCACCTCGCGCCCGACGGTCACATGGCAGCGAATCTCGACGCCCATCATCAAGAGTCTGTCTATTTCACGATCTAGAATCTCTTTGTTCAGGCGGAACGCGGGGATGCCGTAGCGCATCATGCCGCCGGGCTTCTCGAACGCCTCGAAGACCGTCACGTGAAAACCACGTCGTCGCAGATAGAACGCTGCGGACAGCCCCGCTGGCCCAGCACCGATGATCGCGATCTTTTCAGAACGCTCTGCTACGGGTGCAAACTCCGCGCCGGTGAAGTTTTCCATGCCGTAGTCGCCCAAAAATCGCTCGACGTCGCGCACCGAGAGCTTCGCCGGGTGCCCCGGCGTCGCAAACTCTTTCACCAAATCGGGGTAGCGTTCAGCGTAGAGTCTCTCTTGGGGCCAGCCCAGCGCGTTTATCTCATGATCGCACGGATGCGGACAAACGCGCCCAGCGACCGCTGGGAAGGGGTTCGCTCGCAGTAAAACCCTGAAAGCGTCAGCATAGCGCTTCTGATGGACAAGTTCTAAAACTTGGGGAATGTCAATCCCGGCATTGCAGTCGGCGCAGACTTGCTGACAGTGCGTGCACGCGATACACAGTAATTTATTGATCTCGATGTGCCCGTCTTGGATTTCAACCGCGGGGCAGCCCAGCTCCGTGCACGCGAAGCACTCTGTACACTTCTTCTTATCTACTGAAACGATCTCGCCGAAGCGACGCTTCTCTTTCAAGACGCACGGCGCATCGGCGACGATCACCGACGGCTCTGGGCGATGGAGCGCCGTATCTACGGCGCGCCAGGCCGTCAAGAGATCATAGGGATCAACGCGCTGGACGTGCTTAATTCCTAAGCCCTTGGCGAGCGACTCGATCTCGATCACTGGTGTTGGCTTGCCCGTGATGGTGCGCCCGGTGCCGGGGTGCTCTTGGTGGCCGGTCATGGCTGTCGTGTGATTATCTAAAATCACAGTGACGGTCTGGCCGCCATTGTAGAGAATATCTATCAGGGCTGGGACGCCGGAGTGATAGAACGTCGAATCCCCGATGACCGCGACCAGTCTTTTCTTCTCTTCTTCGGAAAAAATTTTGGCCATGCCGTGGGCCATCGCGAGCGACGCGCCCATGTTCATGCACGTGTCCATCGCGTCCAAGGGGGCGAGCGCGCCGAGCGTGTAGCACCCGATGTCTCCCGATACAATAGCGTCAAGTTGTTTGAGCACGTAAAAAATTCCCCGGTGCATACAGCCGGCGCAGAGAATCGGTGGGCGTGGCGGCAGGAGGGGTAGCTCGACGGGGGGAGGGGTGGCCCCGTCGCGGGCGCGCTCCACCGCCTGCCGCACCAGCCCAACCGATAGTTCGCCAAAACGCGGGAGGTGAATCTCTTCCGTAGCGATCCCCAAGGCGCGCACTTGCTCGGTCAAGTACGGCTCCAACTCTTCGATGACGATCACGCGCTGCTTGCCCGCGCAGAATTTCTTGATCAGCTCCCTCGGCAAGGGATGCGTCATGCCCAGCTTTAAGATAGTCGCATGGGGAAACGCTTCGCGGGCGTAGAGGAACGCTGCCCCAGCGGTGATAATAGCGAGGTCATCGGAACCTTGGAAGACCTGCGCCCAGCGCTCGGCTTCCTTCTCTAAAGCGGGGATGCGCTGGGTCTCGATGAGGACATGTCGGGCGCGCCCGTGGGCAGGGAGCACGACGTTTTTCTGGACGTTCTTGCGATAGGGCTTACGAGGAATCTCGTGGCGTTGCCCCAACGTGACGGAACTCTTGCCGTGGGAGATGCGCGTCGTTGTTCGTAACAAGACGGGCGTATCATAGCGTTCGGAGATCTCAAATGCTGCGAGAGTGAAATCTTTGCACTCTTGGGGGGTCGAAGGCTCCAGCAGGGCAACACGCGCGGCACGCGCGAGCAGTCTATTGTCTTGCTCGTTCTGAGACGAGTGCATTCCCGGATCGTCGGCGGAGACGACGACCAGCCCAGCATTGACCCCCATGTATGCGACAGAGAAGAACGGATCTGCTGCGACATTGAGTCCCACGTGCTTCATCGTGGCGATGGCTCTTCCCCCCGCGAGCGCTGCGCCGACGGCGACTTCTAACGCGACTTTCTCGTTGGTAGACCATTCGCAATCAACGTCGGGGTAACGGGCGAGGGCTTCTAAGATCTCGGTGCTGGGGGTGCCGGGATACCCGCAACCGACGCGCACGCCGGCCTCCCAGGCCCCGCGGGCAATCGCTTCGTTGCCCGACATCAAGACGACTCGCTCACTAGGCGCAGGAGTCTCTGCCATCGCGTATCTATGATCTTTTGGATCTCCTGAATCTCCTGCTCTGTCAGATGACTAAATCGCCCTTGGAGTTTGAGATATTCGCTCACCGGGAGCGCCGTCTCTTCCTTGGGTCTGTTGAGGATGTAGCGCTCGCCGTCTTCGACCTCATAGAGCGGGAAGACCCGTGTCTGCACGGCCAGGCGTGAGAGCGTGATAGCTAATTCCGAGGGGGCTTTCCACCCCGGCGGGCACGGCGCCAGCACGTGCAAAAACTTCGTGCCGTAGATGCTCTTCGCCTTCTGGACCTTGCGAATGAAGTCATCAGGGTACGCAATCGTCGCTGTCGCCGCGTACGGAATGCGATGGGCGACCATGATCGCCATGATGTCTTTCTTGGGTTCGGTCTTTGGGGTCTTCTCCGGGGTGGTCGTCGTCCACGCTAAGTACGGGGTGGCGCCGCTGCGCTGGATGCCCGTGTTCATGTACGCTTCGTTGTCGTAGCAGATATAGATGATATTCTCGTTGCGCTCAGCAGCTCCGGAGAGCGCCTGCAGCCCGATATCGAACGTGCCGCCGTCGCCGGCCCAGGCTAAGACCGTCGTCTCGGTATTGCCCTGAATATCGAGAGCGGCGCGCACCCCCGCAGCCGCTACGGCTGCGGTCTCGAACGCCGTGTGCAGCACCGGGACTTTGAGAGACGAATAGGGGAACGGCCCAGCGATGATTGTCCAGCAGCACGCAGGGATGACGACGATCGTATTCTCTCCTGCGGCTTTGAGCGCGTAGCGCATCGCCAGAGCGCCGCCGCACCCTTGGCACCCCAAGTGCCCCGATCCCATCAGCTCTTCAGACGGCAGCGTAAAATTTCTCATCGCTTCACCCCCACCCAGATCAAGTCTTCAGGCTCATCGTGGCTCTCGGTATATTCGATGATCTCTTTGATAACTTTCGGGGTGATGTCGCGCCCGCCTAAGCCTGCGACAAACCCGAAGATCGGCGGGCGATCTGGGGCGTTATAGAGTGTGGACTTGATCTCTTGGGCAAAGATCCCGCCCATGCCGAAACTGATATTTCTGTCTATGACCGCGACCTTCTGAGCGTTTGCTAAAGCCTCCCGAACGAGCTGAGCCGGGAATGGTCTGAATACTCGAATCTTGAGCAGCCCGACGCGATGGCCCTCCGCGCGCAGCTCGTCAATCACTTCGCGGGCGGTGCTCGTGACCGTCCCTGATGTCACGAGAATCAATGTAGCGTCGTCAGTGCGATAGGGTTCGATCAGCCCGTAGCGTCGCCCAAAGAGTCCATAGTACTCTTCGTCAGCTCGCGCCCACTCGGCTAAAGAATCTTCCATCGCTGTGTGCATCTTGTAGCGCAATTCCATATAGACATCGGGCGGCGCGAGCGCCCCAAACGAGTGCGGGTCGTTCACGTCTAATTTATAGATGGGCTGATACGGCGGCAGATACTGATCTACTAACGCTTGATCGGGGATTTCGATCTGCTCAGCCGTGTGCGAGAGCACGAACGCGTCCAGCACGAGCATCGCGGGCATCAGAACTCTTTCGGCGACCTTGTACGCGTGGATCACGGTATCCAAGACCTCTTGGTTGCTCTCGCAGTAGACCTGCATCCAGCCGGTGTCGCGCTGCGAGAGACTATCGTTCTGGTCGGTCCAGACGGACCAGGGCGGCCCCATCGCTCGGTTGATATCGGCCATGACGATGGGCAGTCGCGCTCCGGCGGCCCAGTGGAGCATCTCGTGCATGAGCGCCAAGCCGTGGGCACTCGTGGCTGTAAATGTGCGCGCTCCGGCGTTCGCCGCACCGATGAGCGCGGCCATCGCCGAGTGCTCCGATTCGACCTTGATAAATTTGGCGCGCAGCGTCCCATTGGCGCAGAACTCGCTCAACAGCTCGACGACTTGCGTCTGCGGGGTGATGGGGTACGCTGAGATGACTTGGACGCGCGCGAGCATCGCGCCGTAAGAAACCGCGTGATTGCCTGTCACGACTTTCTTCGTTCCGGTGAGCGTGGGCGTCATAGCTCCTCCTCGACCAGTGAGATGACGCTGCGCGGACACTCTTCAACGCAGACGCCACAGCCTTTGCAGAAGTCGTAGTTTACCTCGTAGGTGCCATTCATGCGCGTGATCGCCACGTCGGGGCAGAAGACCCAGCAATTATCACAATTGTTGCACACCCCGCAGGAGAAGCAGCGAGTTGCTTCGGCGCGCGCTTGCTCCGGTGAGAGAGCGCGCTTGGTCTCGGCGAAGTTCGCGATTCTCTCCGAGACTGGGAGTTGGGGCGTGGGGACCCTGGGCATATGCGCAAAGTAGGCGAAGTTGACGCGCAACGCTTCTTCGAGTTTCTTCGGCTTTGGCGTGCGTTCGCCGCGCAGGAATCGCAT
Source organism: Candidatus Bipolaricaulota bacterium (assembly GCA_026414955.1). Classification (GTDB taxonomy): domain Bacteria; phylum Bipolaricaulota; class Bipolaricaulia; order RBG-16-55-9; family DRXL01; genus JANXCC01. The sequence goes on along the minus strand of JAOAIA010000014.1, from coordinate 12,008 downwards.
GATAGCTTGAGCCGTCTCTTTGCCGGAGCGCATCGCTTGGGCGACGGTGCTGGGGCCAGTTTGGGCATCGCCGCCGATGAAGACCCCGGCGCGCTCCAGAAGCTCGTGCGAGCGATCCATGACGATGCCTTCGCTCGTCTCAAGGCTCTCGGAGATGAACGAGAGGTCCGGCTCTTCCCCTACGGCTTTGAGCACGGAATCGGCGCGCAGGATGAAATCCGACCCGGGGATGGGAACGGGGCGCCGCCGCCCGCTCTTATCCGGTTCGCCGAGCTTCATCCGGATACACTGCACCTCGAGCTTGTCGTTCAGCTTGTGAATAGCTACGGGAGCGGCGAGGAACTCAAACTGCACCCCTTCGTGCTCGGCTTCTTCGATCTCTTCAGTGATAGCCGGCATCTCCTCGCGGGTGCGCCGGTAGACGACAATGGGCTGAGCGCCCAGTCTCAGCGCGGTGCGCGCGCAGTCCATCGCGGTGTTGCCCCCGCCGATAACTAAGACTTTCTTGCCCAACCTAACCCCCTGGCTTCCTTCTCCCCTGCGAGTTGGGGAGGGGTTGGGGGAGAGGTTGACGGCTTTGAGAAACTCCAGCCCTTGAAGAGCAAACTCTTCGCCGGGGATGTTGAGCGCGCGACCGCGGTGTGCCCCAGTAGCAATGAAGACGGCATCATGCTGCTCCCAGAGCTTCTCGATATCTATCTCTTGCCCAACTCTGATGTTGGTGCGAAACTCAACCCCCCAGCGGGCGATCAGCTCGATCTCGCGATCTAAGACTTCTCTAGGCAGGCGATATGACGGAATCCCTAAGCGGAGCATCCCGCCGGGCTGGCTGGCAGCCTCGAAGACCGTCACGGCGTAGCCGTCTTTGGCCAAGAAATACGCACATGTCAGCCCTGCCGGCCCAGAGCCAACAATCGCGATCTTCTCTGATCGTCTCGGGCGCTCTGAAATTCTGTCTTCGAGGCCAAAGCACGCATCGGCGACAAAACGCTCGATAGAAGCAATCGAGAGCGCCTCATCAAAATTCTTTCGGTTGCAAAAGCTCTCGCAGGGGTGATAGCAGACTCTCCCGCAGACCCCCGGCAAGGGCGACGTCTCGCGGAAGAGCCGCCAGGCGTCTTCATAGTGCCCTTCTGAGACCAAAGAGAGAATTCTGGGGATGTCGTTGCCCACGGGGCAGGCGCTCTTGCACGGCGCGAGCTTTTCGCTATAGATCGGGCGCAGATAGCGCCAGCCTCCCGTTCGGTTATGTCCCATGTCGGCGAGCGAGACGGCCATCGGCGGCATCTCATGTTCGCTTGTGAAGACGATGGGCTTTCTCATAGTCTGCTCCCTTCAAAAACCTTCGCGATTTGGACGCGCTCATACGCCGCGCGAGCAGCCGCTTGGTTGCGCTCGCGCTGGCGCTCCGGGATCTTTTCAGCGATGGCGTCGAGCAGTGTCTCCAGACTGACAAACCCCGTCAGCCGCGCAAACGCTCCCAAGATCGCCGTATTCACGATGGGGTTGGTGCGCGTCCCCAGATTATGGGCGACGGCGATCTCCCCGGCGGGCACGGTGGCGACCAAGAATTTCTGCAACGCCGCAAAGTTCTCCGGGGGAGAGTCGCTGTTGATGAGAATAGTGCCATCGGGCTTCAGCCCTGCGGTGACGTCCACGGCTAAGAGCAGGGTCGGGTCGAGGACGACGACGTGATCCGGCTCGTAGATCTGGCAGCGTCGTCGGATGGGAACCGAATCGAAGCGCAAGAAGGCCATCACCGGTGCGCCGCGCCGCTCCACGCCGAACGCCGGGAATGCTTGGACAAATTTGCCCTCTTTGAAGAGGGCTGTCGCAAGAATTTCGGAGGCGACAACCGCGCCCTGCCCGCCCCGTCCGTGAAACCGCACTTCGATCATTGCGATCACTCCCGTCGCATCCATCCTAGCATCGCTCAGTCGAGAGACTCAATGATCTCAGCCAGCCGAAAAACTGCTCTTCGTCACATTACGGGGGAATATATGATCTGAAGCAGATGTGAATATGACGCGCGCCATTGTTGCTCCTCACCAGCGCCGCTACAGTAGCTACCGAGAGCAGAGAAAGGAGGCGACGATGGCGGGCTTTCGGTTGCGTGACGGAATCGGGATCGAGCTTTTCTTGCAGCGCTTGACCGAAGCAGCTCTCGAAGAGATCGAGCGGCAGTATGGGCCGGCGACGCCGGAATTGAAGAGGCGCTTGGAGCGGGCGCTCAAGCACGTCTTACACTATGAGATGGAGGCATCGCCGTTGTGCGGGCTTTCTACGACGTGCAGCCCGGTCGAAGGGGTACGGGCGCGCCCGTGGTCCCAGCAAGCTGCAGCATGGGGATTGGTCTCTAAAGCCGACCCGGAGCTGGAAAAAGCTGCGCAAAAGGGCTAAGCGTCACTGTCCAAGCTCGATGGTGAAGGTGAGCACGGCTCGGTCAATGACCTGGCCAGCTTGATCTTTCAAGATGGCGATGAATTGGGTAGGGCCAGGGGGAAAGCGTTGAGGGTTAACAGTAAAGCCCACGGGCAGGCGCAGCGTTTGAGCGCGTCCTAGGCGAATCGCTCGCGGGCCGAAGAGCTTTTCGGTTGTGCCGTCCCCTTTGGTGATATACAGCTCGCCGATGACCCGCCAGTCGCTTGTTTGAATGTTCACTAAAGTTGCGGCGAACTCGATGCGCCCTGAGACGGGGACGGTGAGCGATCCCAATGGCTCTAGCCGGACGGCGCGCCCGGGGATAATAGCGGGAGTCTCGATTGTCTTTGAACTTTGAACTGGGAACTTCGAACGCGGAACTGGTCTTTCGGCCGGGGGTCGAGCGGGGAAGCGCAGCGGGTCGATGAAGTCCGAGCCATCCCCAAAGTCGAGTGAATGTGGGGCCAGAGCGATCCTTGGCGGCAAGGCGTGCTGGGGCGGCATAGGGCGGGGCGAAGCCTGCCCCATGATCACAGTCGTCCCGATGATGAGCAGCAGGACGCTCCAGCGTTGTGCCCGCTTTGTGTACCCCATAGCGTGCTCATCTTATGGGAAGCGCGGTTGAGCTGAAATGAGCAAGGCCCTCTTGTGTGACGAAGTCCGGCACTCTGCTGAGGGACAAAAGCCCTCACTTCTGACTCCCCTCGCCTTCCGAGGGGAGAGAGGCCGGGGTGAGGGCCAAAAAAGAGCGACCCCCCGGCCGTGCGTGAGCCAGGGGGCTGCTGATCGGAGGTTTCCGCCAATGTTTAGAAGATGGCTCCAGTATAAGGGTCTCGCAAGCCAAAAGAGAGGAGCCATGTCTGCTTCCGGCGCTTGAACCGAGAACGTTTTCTAGGGACAGGGGCGCGTAACGGGGATCACCCAGCGCGGGCAAGCAGTTCCCGAAAGAGCGTTCGCGCGCGCTCTCTCGTCTCTTCGACGGTTCCCGACGTGTCGAGCACGAAGTCAGCCTTGGGAGCAAGCAATTCTGGGGGTGTCTGAGACTCAACGCGATGACGCGCTTCCTCGGGCGCAAGCCCGCTGCGCTCGATCAGTCTTTGAATCTGCACCTCGCGCGGGGCGTTCACTAAGATAATATAATCAAAGAAATCGCGCCGCACGTGGGGCGATTCGAGCACAAGAGCTGCTTCGATGACTAAGAGCTTGGTGCCCTGAACACGATGGGTCTCAGCGATCTTCTCAAGAGCTGCTTGGACAGCCGGATGCACCGTCGCGTTCACAAACTCCCGCGCTTCTGAATCAGCGAAGACAAGCGCGCCCAGCTTCTTTCGGTCAATTTCGCCGTCTTGTGCGAGAATCGTTTCGCCAAAGCGCTTGACGAGCTTTCGGTACGTCTCAGTATTTTTTCTGTAAGTCTCCCAGGCGATCTTGTCGGCGTCAACAACAGCGACGCCGGGGAGTTTGGCGGCTTCTTGAGCGATCAGGCTCTTGCCCGTGGCGATGCCCCCGGCTAAACCGACGATCAACATTCTGGTAGCTCGCTTAGCCTTCAAAGCTTAAAAACTCGCGCCAGCGCCGGTAGAGTTCGGCGGTCGCGCGCACGTCGTCAAAGCAGTACTGGGCGATCTCGCGATACTTCCCTTCAGCAAAAAGTTGGTTCATTTGCGGCCCGGAGAGGCGCCCCTTGGGGCTGGGTATGCCGAACGCTCTGCAGTAGAAATCGAGACTGAACCGTCGAGTCGCGCCGAAGAACGTCAGTTGCTCTAACAGATCTATATGCTCGCTGTCGAAGCGTGAGGGCATCAAGTTTCGAGTGGGCTTGATGCCCAACAGCGTTGAGCGCAGCATGAGAAACGGGCAGTCGAAGCCGCGCCCGTTAAAGCTAATGAACTGTTTATAGAGACGCACGTCCTCCCAGAACTTTTTGAGAATCTCTGGTTCGCTGCCCGACTCGTACTCGATGAGATTATCGTCAGAGCGCCAGGACTCCTTCGTCGGAGCTTGGTAGTAGACTCGACCCCTCTGGCTCTCGACGTTGAGCATCCCGATGGCGACGACTTGAGCGGTGAACGGATACAGATTGAGCTGAGCGATGAGTTCTTCGCGCTTGCGCTCTTGGCGTTCTGGAGTTTCTTCACGTTCAGCGAGCTTTAAGAGATATTGCTGCTGGGCTTCATCGAAAGACTCCAAGGGTAATCCCACGGTTTCGATGTCGAGGACGAGTTGGGCCATAGAGCTATTATAATTCTTTATGAGCGTGTTCGACCAGTCGCGCCCAGTCTAGGGGCACACCGTGAGACGATGCGTTCCGAATATGCATGAAGAACTCGATATTTCCCGCTGGCCCTCTAATGGGGGAGAACGTTGCATTGACGACCGAGAGCTGTAATTGCTCTTGCGCGAAGCGCGCGAGATCTTCCAAGACGCGCTGGTGAGTGAGAGAATCCTTGACGACGCCGCCGCGAGTGACATGCTCTCTTCCGGCTTCAAATTGGGGCTTGACCAGACAGATCAGATCGCCCGTGGGCTTGACGATCTTTGTGAGTGGGGGCAGGATGAGCTTGAGCGAGATGAACGAGACATCAATAGTTGCGATGTCAACGAGTTCGCCGATCTGTTCGGGCTTTAAGTGCCGAGCGTTGATCTCTTCTAACACCGTGACTCTAGGGTCGGTGCGCAGCTTCCAATGGAGTTGGCCCTTGCCGACATCTACAGCGTAGACTCTTTGCGCACCGTGCTGGAGCAGGCAGTCGGTGAACCCCCCGGTCGAAGCGCCGATGTCTACGCAGACCTTCCCGGTGACACCTATGTGAAAGACGCGCAGCGCGTGTTCGAGTTTGAGGCCGCCCTGGCTGACGTAGCGTGGCTGCTCCTTGATCTCGATCTGTGCATCAGGGGAAACTTGAGCGCCGGCTTTATCAATTATCTGTCCGTTGACGAGCACCAGCCCCGCGGAGATGGCACGTTGCGCCTGAGCGCGCGAGCTGAAAAGTCTACGATCTACGAGTAAGAGATCGAGACGCTGCTTCATTGCTTGTCTCATCTTTCTCCACACTTACATTTAACCTGCTCAAGCTGAGGGTCTCAAGATCGCGCGCTATCGGGGAGAGATCAGCAGTAGGGGCAGGTTTGAAACCTGCCCCTGCTGGCGGAGGGGGTGGGATTCGAACCCACGGTAGAGGTTTAGCCCCTACAACGGATTAGCAATCCGTCCTCTTCGACCGCTTGAGTACCCCTCCGAGAACCAGTTCTCAGTTTGGAGTTCCCAGCTCCGACAAGATTTTACTGCGAAACGCTCACATGTGCAACCAGGCTTCGCCTGAGCCATACGCCTTCGCCAGCCATAGGCCGACGAAGATGAAGCCCACGCGCAGCGTGCGGAGGGAGAGGGATTCGAACCCCCGGCGCTCATCGCGCTACGGTTTTCAAGACCGTCGCCTTCGTCCGCTCGGCCATCCCTCCGGTTCTCCTAATATTATAGCAGGCTTCGCCTGCACTGTACATCGTGCCGCCGCAGGCGGCACGGCAAATAGCCCAGACGAAGTCTGGCCGGATGCTTCAGCATCCGGTCCAAAAGAGAAAATCCAAAACTCGCATATCGCGTTAGCTACGCTTTTTTCATGCAGCAGTGTTTGTATTTCTTGCCTGACCCGCAGGGGCAGGGGTCGTTGCGCCCGACTTTTTGTTGGACGCGGCGTGGCTGCGCCTTGGGCTTCTCCGACGGAGAATTGCCCGCTGTCGCCGTGATCTCGTCGTGGCGATAGCTGAGAGATTCGACGCGCTCGATGCGGGCGGGGTGCCCCGGCTGCGCCGCGACGATCTTCAACTGAGGCTTAATCAAATAACCGATGATCTGCTCCTCGATCCGACCGAGCAACTCTTGGAAGAGCAGGAACGACTCGCGCTTGAATTCGATCAACGGGTCGCGCCCGGCGTAGGCGCGCCAGCCGATCACATCTTGCAATTCGTCCAGGGCGAAGAGATGCTGCCGCCACCCCTCGTCAATGAGGTTCAAGATCATATACCGAGCTAGATGCGGGAACGCCCCCCCAAGTCGTGCTGCTTGGGCATGATAGTTTTTGAGCAGAAAATCGAGGATCTTCGCACGCGCGTCATCGGCAGACAGCCCCGTCACAGAAAAATCAAGCGGCGCGTTCCGGAAGGACGCTAGCTCTCTCTGCAAGCCCTCATCGTCCCGTTCCGCTCCGGAGAGATAGCGCGCGATCAGCGTCTCCGTATAGCCCTCGATCAGCCCCGTGAGATAGTCGTCTAAGTCTTGGGCGCTCTCTTCAGCGGTCTGCTCGCCGCCGATCAAGAACCTGTCGCGCAGGCTATAGATCGCTTCGCGCTGCCGCGCCATCACTTGGTCGTATTCGATCAATCTCTTTCTGATGCCGAAGTAGTGCACTTCGACGCGCTTCTGCGCGTTGCGGATCGCCCGCGTCAGCATCTCGTGCTCCAGTGCTTCGCCCTCGACCATGCTCTTCTTCACGAACGAGAGCAGCTTGCTGTCGCCAAAGAGTCGAATTAAATCATCTTCGAGGGAGACGTAGAACTGGGAGCTACCGGGGTCGCCTTGGCGGCCCGCGCGCCCACGGAGCTGATCGTCAATGCGACGGCTCTCGTGGCGCTGCGCCCCGATGATATGCAAGCCTCCAAGCTCAGTCACGCCGGGGCCAAGCTTAATGTCTACGCCGCGCCCGGCCATGTTCGTCGCAACTGTAATCGCGCCCTTCTGCCCCGCGTCTTTAATAATCTCGGCTTCGCGCTCATGGTGCTTGGCGTTCAAGACATTATGGGGCAGCCCGCGACGATTCAAGAGCGCGCTCAGATACTCGGATTTCTCTATAGACGTCGTGCCGATGAGCACGGGACGCCCGATCTCATGCAAGCGATAGATCTCTTCGACGATGGCGTTGAACTTCGCTTTCTCGGTGGTGAAGAGCTTATCGGGCAGGTCTTGGCGGATCATCGGTTTATGCGTGGGGATGACGACGACGCTCAGCCCGTAGATCTGCTGAAATTCTTCTTCTTCGGTCTTAGCCGTGCCGGTCATGCCCGCGAGCTTCTTATAGAGCTTAAAGTAGTGCTGCAGGGTGATCGTTGCTAAAGTCTGCTGCTCCTTTCTGATCTCGAGGCCTTCTTTGGCTTCGATGGCTTGGTGCAGTCCGTCGCTCCAGCGGCGGTCGGGCATCAAGCGCCCGGTGAACTCGTCCACGATGATCACGCGCCCATCTTTGACGATGTAGTCCCGCTCTCTCTTGTAGAGATGGAGCGCGCGTAGGGCCGTCTCCAGATGCTTCAATATGTCAACGTGCTCTGGGGCGTAGAGATTGTCTATCTTTAAGATCTCTTCGGCTTTTTTGACGCCGGCTTCGGGAGTGAGATGCACCCGTCGGGCCTTCTCGTCGATCTCGAAGTCAATGCCCTTCTGGAAGCGCGGCGCAATCGCTGCAAATTTTTTGTATAGCTTTATAGTCTCGGAGGTGCTCCCGGAGATTATTAACGGCGTGCGCGCTTCGTCAATCAAGATATTATCTATCTCGTCTACGATCGCGAAATCCAGCCCCGTCTGCACCCGCTGCTCGCGCGAGATCACCAGATTGTCTCTGAGATAGTCGAAGCCGAACTGGGTGTTCGTCCCGTAGATGATGTCGCACTGATACGCGTGTTTACGCTCTTCTTGGGTGCTGGTCTCTTGGAGTAGCCCGACTTTCAGCCCTAAAGCCTCGTAGATCGGGCCCATCCATTCGCGGTCGCGCTTCGCTAAGTAGTCGTTCACCGTGACGATATGGACTTTGCCGACCAGGGCGTTCAAGTACGCGGGCATGGTCGCGACGAGGGTCTTGCCCTCGCCGGTGCGCATCTCCGCGATCTTGCTCTTGTGGATGACGATGCCGCCGATGAGCTGGACGTCGTAGGGGCGCAGTCCAACCCTGCGCTTGGCGGTCTCACGCACGACCGCGAACGCCTCGGGAAGAATATCGTCGAGCGTCTCGCCGTGGGCGAGTCTGTCTTTAAATTCGTCGGTCTTGGCGTGCAACTGATCGTCGGAGAGCTTTTGCATCTCCGGTTCTAGTCTATTGATCTCGTCAACGATGGGCTGAAGCCTGCGCAATCTCTGTTCGTTGGTCTCGCCGAAGACCCAGTCGACGGCGCGTTTGAGGAATTCCATAGCGTTTCTATTGTAAGAGAGCCGAGGGTATTCAGCAAGCGTCCGGCGCTAACGCACGTGGGCGAGAAGCTGTTGCAGCTGGGCTTCCAACTGGGCGAGCGCCGCGGCGTGCGCGCGCAGCCGGTTCAGCTCATCAACGTCTACGAGGCGTCGGCTGCGCTCGATCTCCTCGAAACGTTTGAGAATTTCTGCTTTGAGCTTTTCGATCACCTGGAGGCCCTGCTCAAACTGCGCGCGCGCCGCTTCTTTTTCGCCACGCTCGTTGTGGAGCACTCCGCGCACCAAATATCCCCTCGGATAGTCGGGGTGCTCTCGCAAAAATTTGGCAAGCTCCGCCCATACGAACGTGCGATCTCCTTCAGCGAGCAAGATGAGCACGCGCTGCATAAATGCGGCTTCCAAGCGCATCGTTGGCTCCGGGTCAAGCCGTAAGAGCGTCTGAAGGCGCTCGCGAGCGCGCTGGGTCTCCCCCAAGCGTAGGTCCAGCTCAGCCAAATGAATATATGCGTTCTCTATCGGATATGTCTTGAGCGAGCGCTCAAAATATTCGCGGGCGCGGCGGAGCTCCTCACGCTCAGCGTAGACGATCCCAAGATAGTACAAAGCCTTCCCCGGTGCGATTCCCAACGCGACGCTGCGCTCGAGAGCACTGCGCGCTGTCTCGTAGCGCAGGTTGTTCATCTCGGTCTCGCCCTCGTCCAGGGCGAGATCGGCCTGCCAATCCCGATACGTGAAGAGAGAGACGACGAGCGCCAGAGCGAGGGCCGTCGCGCCCATAGCAATCTTTGTTTTGGCACCGAGCGTGATTGTGGGCGCTGAGCCAAACAGCGGGCGCGTGAAGAGCGCGCTTATCAAGAGCACGAGATTCAGCTCCGACGCCGGCAGGTGCAACGGGAAGCTGAAGAGCGCGTCCGTCAAAAACGCGACTATGCCCGCAGAGAGTGCGACCACCCACAGGCGTCGTTCGGGGCTTTCAGAAGAGCGCACAAAGCCCTGCGCGCTCGTGATGAGCGTCCCGGCGAAGAACCCCACCGCGAGCAGCCCGATCAGTCCCAGCTCAGCGAGGAGCTGCACATAGTCATTATGCGCTTGGATCGCCCTGGGCAGATAGAAGTTATAGTGCTGGCCCCGCGGGGTCTCTTTGAAGCGCGCTTTGTATTCTAAAAACTCGACTTTGTAGTCTCCAAGCCCGACACCCACGAACGGGTGCGCTTTCAGCATTTCATACGCGATCCACCAGTTCCAACTGCGCGCGATCCCCGAATTCTCCTCCCACAGGCGCTGCAAGAACTGAACGACTTTCTCGATGGGGCCATCAGCAGGGGTGGCGGCGCGCCCGAGCAGAGCATGGAGCGGCCCCGGCGGTGCTTGCAGCCAGATAGTTACTGCCAACAGAATGACGACGGCGAGCGCCCAGCGGCGCTGCGCAGAGAGTGCCCTTCCCAAACGGAAGATCAGCATCCCCGCGAAGAAGAAGATCGCTGAGAAGAGCGCGGCGAGCCACGCGCCCACAGAGCTGGCCGCGACGAGCGCCGCGGTCATCAGCATGAGAATCACCAAGAGTACAAGCCGTATCCACCAGCGCTGCGTGGCCAACGCGAGCACGACCCCCGGCACGAGCAAGTGCGCGAGAAACCCCGCAAGATAGTTGGGGTTCCCCAAGGTCGAGATCATCGCCGAGCTGCCCCCGAGAAAGCCCGGCGGCCCAGGGAGTCTCCCGTAATACTGCAACAGCCCATACCCAGACGCGATGCCCGCTGACAGCACCACAGCGCCCAAAAGAATTGTGATGTCGCGCTCGCTCTCGACCGAGTTGACGATGAGCAAGCCCAACAGCCCAAAGTAGATCAGCCCAACAAAGCTGAGAAGACTCAGAGCAAGATTTTCAGCGTTGACGAGCGAGAGCGCGGCCGCGCCCAGCACGCCCAGCGCCGGCCAGGCGAGTCGCGTCAGATTGATCTGTATCGGTGAGCGTACAAACAGCTCAAGTGCCCAGAGGACGACTAAGAGCGAGACGCCCCAATAGAGCACGGCGCTTTTTGTGTAGCCGTACTCGGTGTTGGGCAGATAGATCACGATGGGGATAGCAAAGACGAGCGCGACGAGCACCCAGAAGCGCAGACGCCCCAAAGAGATCGACGACTGAAGTCGCTGACTCAGGCGCTCCCTCTGCTCTTGCCAAATGCTTACACGCTTGGGTTGAGGCTGTTTCCGTGCCTTCCGTGCTTTCATTCTCTCCGTGCTTTCCGCGATTCAAAAGTACCCTAATGCTCTTAGCCGTTCCATCAGCCCTTCTTTGTCGGTGCCGCGCCCGGCCCGCTCCGGCACACTGAAATCCGCGACGGGCTTGGTGCACGGCACACAGCCCAGACTGCGATAGCCCTTGTCGTAGAGCGGGCAGTACGGTAGTTGATATTTTCTGATGTACTCCCAGACGTCGCGCTCGCGGAAGTGCAAGATCGGATGCACGCGCACGTGATCGGGTCTGGGCGAAAAATACAGCTCGTGCGAGCGCGCCTGGTGTTCGTCCCAGCGCACGCCCGTAATCAAAGCGCGCCATCGGTATTTGTTGATCGCTTGATGGAGGGCTTCGGTCTTGAGGCGCGTGGTGCAGAAGAGACAGAATTGGGGATCGTCAGTCGGCGGGGCTTCGGCTAAGGCTTCTGCGTTCTGATATATAACGAGCTGGAAGCCCCACTCGCGCGCCAATCGGTCGCGATATTCATAGACTTCGGGGAAGTCCACGGTCGTGTCTATGTGCAAGACGGGGATGGGGATGTGCCCACCACCGGCGCGGCGCACCAGGTCGAGAATCACCAGAGAGTCTTTGCCGCCGGTGAAGGCCAACGCCATCTGAGTTGGCCCAAACTCCTCGAGCGCTTGACGCAGAATCTCTAAGCTCTTCTGCTCGCGCTCGGCTAATGTCCACGAAGACGGATCGGTCATAATGAGTGCATTCCCCCTTTGGATTGACCTCTCCCCCGCCCCCTCCCCGGCACGGGGAAGGGGACAGGGAGTTAGGCTTTGAGTATATCACATTCTCGCCGTCGTTGCGACACTTTTGAGGTACTGGACCAATCCTGTTGGAACGATGGGCCAGACCGCGCTCCACAGCCCAGGTCGCCGCACAAGCTCCCGCGCGATCTTGCTGGGATAGTCTATATCCCCGAAGCGCTCTATTAACTTTCGCAATGCCGGAAGATTCAAGGGTTTCAGGGCGCGTGCGATCTGCTCGTCGCTCAGTTGAGTTACTATCTGATGAGCGCGCAGACCCAACGAAAGCTCGCGCGCGAGCTTCGCGCGCCAGCGTCTCTCGTACTCTGCGAGAGCCCGAGCTTGGGTCTTCCGAGAGAGTGCGCAGCGCGCCGCGATCTCTCCAGCGATCTTGCCGCAGAGCATTCCCGTGTAAATC
>JAOAIA010000142.1 GCA_026414955.1 Candidatus Bipolaricaulota bacterium | reverse complement strand
CTCTAACCCCAGCACCGAGCGAGCAAATTCGATCACAGCAAGCTGAAAACCGTAACAGATCCCCACAAACGGCACGTTCTGTGTGCGCGCGTAGCGAATCGCCCTGATCTTGCCCTCAGCCCCACGGTGCCCAAACCCTACAGGGACGATCATCCCATCTACTCCTTCCATCTGGGACTCAGTAAAATCTTCGGCTTCGATCCAGACGACCTCGATGCCCGTCTTCAGCGCCGCGCCGGCGTGGGTGAGCGCCTCGACGTAGCTCACGTAGCTGTCGCGCAGGTCTGTGTATTTCCCGACGATGGCGATGCGCACGCGCGCCGTGGGATGGAGCACGGCGTCCGTAAAGCGTTTCCACTCAGTCAGGTCTTGCCCCTTAGCGGGAAGCTTGAGGCGTCGTAGGAGCAAGTCCGTCAGCCCTTGCTCTTCAAATAACAACGGCACCTGATAGATCGAAGGGGCATCGGGCGCGCTGATCACGGCTTCAAAGGGCACATCACAAAAGAGCGCGATCTTCCGGCGAATCCCATCCTTGAGCGGGACGGTGCTGCGCCCGATGATCACGTCGGGTTGAATCCCGATCGCTCGCAGC
>JAOAIA010000141.1 GCA_026414955.1 Candidatus Bipolaricaulota bacterium | reverse complement strand
GGGGAGGGATCGCCGTGAAGCTCGCGCTCACGTTTGACGATGTCTTGCTCGTGCCCAAGTACTCCGAGATCTTGCCCCACGAAGCCGACGTCTCCACACGACTGACCCCCACCATCACCCTGAAGATCCCCATCTTAAGCGCGGCGATGGACACGGTCACCGAAGCGAATATGGCGATTGCGATGGCCAAAGAGGGCGGCTTGGGGATTATTCACAGAAATCTCTCTCCCGAACGCCAAGCCGACGAAGTCCGCAAAGTCAAGCGCTACGAAGCGGGTATTATCAAAGACCCCCTCACCCTCACCAAGGACGAACCCGTCGAACGCGCCCTCAGACTGATGGCCGAGCACAATATCTCCGGGGTGCCCATCGTTGACCCCAAGACGGGCGTTCTGGAGGGCCTGATCACCGTGCGCGATCTGCAACTGCAAGAAGACCTCGATGAGCCAATTAAGAAGAGAATGACCCCACGCCACAAGCTGATCACCGCACCGCCCACCATCTCGTTCGCCGAAGCGAAGAGACTGCTGCAAGAGCATCGCATTGAAAAATTGCCGCTGGTGGACGAAAAGTTCAGGCTCTGCGGGCTGATCACCATGAAGGACAT
>JAOAIA010000140.1 GCA_026414955.1 Candidatus Bipolaricaulota bacterium | reverse complement strand
GAGAGGAAAAGGCTTGGTTGATTGACAAAATTCGTGCCTCTGGTACAATAGAGCGCGCATGGCCCCATCGTCTAGTGGCCTAGGACGCTGGCCTCTCAAGCCGGAAACAGGGATTCGAATTCCCTTGGGGCCACTTGACCACCTCCTACGGGAGGTGGTTTTTGTTTTCCGTTTGCGTCACAAAGCGCGCGTTTATCGGTTGGACGCGCTTACGTTCATTCAAGGAGGAAAAACCTATGCGCATTGAAGACCTGCCTCGCATTGTCACCACACGACTTGTAAAATCGGTAGATTTGAACCACCACGGTACGCTTTTCGCCGGCCGTATGGCCGAGTGGCTCGTGGAAGTGGGTTTTCTCACGGCACGGCAAGCTTTGGCCTGCGACCCGCGCAACATCGTTTGTGTGCGTTTGCATGGTATGGATTTTACTCGCAGTGCGGAAAACGGCGCAACCGTATTGATGGAAGGACGTGTTGCGCATTTGGGACGCAGCAGCATCGCCGTCTACGTGCAGTGCTTTACCCTCGCGCCTTTAACAAATGAGCGCACGCTTGTCACAGAGGGCTTCGTCACCTTTACGAAAATTGTCGAAGGAAAAACTGTTCCC
>JAOAIA010000139.1 GCA_026414955.1 Candidatus Bipolaricaulota bacterium | reverse complement strand
GCCCTGAGCGGGGGGGAGCTTGGGATTTGGCTCCAGATCGGGAAATCTCTCGTGAATCTCGGGGATGAGCTGAGCCAGCTCGCGGCGCGAGACAGCAGTCAACTGCGCCAGTGTCTCTGTCGGGATGCTCTCAATAATAGGGCGCATGGCGTGCAGCAGGGGCTGGTAGGGCAGCTCGCTGCCGGAGGCGTAGGACGCTCCGTGGAAGAGATAGAACCTCACCCCCTGGCCTCCTTCCCTCTTTCCCTCACCCCTGCCCCCCTCTCCCTCGGAGGGGTGAGGGGAGGGGCCGGGGGAGAGGTTTTCTAAAAACCTCTGCACCAGCGTCGTCTTGCCCACGCCGACTTCGCCGCCGATGAAGACCGCTTGGCTGCTCTCGCGCAGGACTTGTTCCCATAGCGTGCAAAGCTGGGCGAACTCGCGCTCGCGGCCCACAAACGGCATCTCGCGCACGAGAGTCTGCTCCGGCCTTGGAAGTGCGAAGCTTCCTCGCGCAAGCTGCTCAGCGAGCAGGCGCATCTCCGGCAGGGGCGCGGCGTGCAGCTCGCGCTGGACAGTATCAGCGTATTCTTGATACTGCCGCAACGCCGCGGCCCGATCCCCTGTGAGTGCATAG
>JAOAIA010000138.1 GCA_026414955.1 Candidatus Bipolaricaulota bacterium | reverse complement strand
TGTATAAGAGACAGGCGTGTGTCAACGCGGGCCTTTGTGTTCATCAACCTATTGGCTCCTGCACGGAGCATGACACGCGCGTTATTTGACAAATTTTCGAGCTGTGGTATTATCTACGGCGTCAAGGGGGCGTGGTGTAGTGGCCTAACATGCGGCCCTGTCAAGGCCGAGATCGCGGGTTCAAATCCCGTCGCTCCCGCAACCGCCATCTCGTAGGGGATGGCGGTTTTTTTTTATGGAGCGGGCAAAGCATCCCTAGTTCATGGTGTTTTCCCGCAGGAATTGGCTCTGCATCCAGAGAGCCATGGCGTGTTGTCCGGTGCGGTTTCTGTATGACACTATCACGGCGTGAAGCCGTGCGCCGACCACGACATTTGTTTTGACCAATGGCCAGGGTGGCTTGCATTTCCTCATATCCGGGGGTAAAAATGGGATATACTGACCGCCTGACACCATCGCATTTCATAGGGTCATGGGGAGGCTGGAATGACGTTTACTTATGTACCCTTAGCGTCTATTCTTACGGAAGCTTTGGAGCAAGAAACGCTTTTAGCTCCTTATCACGCCGGATTGGTTAGGCTGGGTGCAGAAGCGGGGGAGACCGAACCCTCTACAT
>JAOAIA010000137.1:350-618 GCA_026414955.1 Candidatus Bipolaricaulota bacterium | reverse complement strand
GTTTACGACTCGATCATCAAGGAGAATGATATAGGTATAGCTGCCCTCATTGGGATCTTGGGAGGAAGGGGCAAATTGGACATATTCCGCAATTCACTCTCCGCAAACAGGCTTGCAGCTATAGCGGTGATCGGCTCATGGGGTGGGGTATTGGTAACATATTTATCCAATAATGAGATCAGCGCCAATGGGGTAGGGGTCTATCTGGGCTACGATTTCTACCAAGAGAACCAGAAGAAATTTCAAAGGCCGATCCCTCGGTTGGTAG
>JAOAIA010000137.1:0-340 GCA_026414955.1 Candidatus Bipolaricaulota bacterium | reverse complement strand
CTTATACTATGGCCTAGCCCTCCAGCGCAAGGAGTGCGAGGATGAGATCCTCAGCAAGATATTGGAGTGGCTCTTCCCTTTACCCTTAGCAGTATTGGAGGAAGCTTCGCTTGAGAGTACTGTTTTTATAGGGTGGGACAACGAGATTCGAGAGAACGGCAAAGCTGATCTCTGTCCTCCCGACTACCCCTGGCCGCCGGGGTTCAGGAGGTGAGCTTGAAGCGATCAGCTGTCAGCAGTCA
Source organism: Candidatus Bipolaricaulota bacterium (assembly GCA_026414955.1). Classification (GTDB taxonomy): domain Bacteria; phylum Bipolaricaulota; class Bipolaricaulia; order RBG-16-55-9; family DRXL01; genus JANXCC01. The sequence continues at coordinate 98 of JAOAIA010000137.1, read as the reverse complement.
GCCTTAGGGCTACCAGTAGCGCAGGTGGACTTTGGCAGCGGGCTGTTTAAGGGAGCAGTGCAACAACATGGGGGTCTGTGGGCTGAGGACTGAAAAGG
>JAOAIA010000136.1 GCA_026414955.1 Candidatus Bipolaricaulota bacterium | reverse complement strand
GATCAGCTTCCCCCAGATTCAGACGGCTATCGCACTCTGGCTTGAAGACGAAGAGGTGGTCGGGACATGCGGGAAGACCATAGACTTCCGCATGCTGCAAACATTGGTCTCGTATTGGTTGACGGACACGCCGGTGGATCAACCGCTGCCGGCCTCGACGCGATAAGTGAAGGCCCTCACTCCCGGCTCCTCTCCTCACCTAGGGGAGAGGGGAGCCGTCAGGCAGGGTGAGGGCTTGCAAAGGAGCAAGATAATGAGACGGATACTCTGCGCAGCAAGTGTGCTTGGGCTCCTAGCACTGACCGGGCTGGCACAAGTGACCGCGTCGCCAGTGCAGCTCACGCTCAGTATCTCTCCACCGGCGCTCTTTGTCAACCAAGAGGGCATGATCACTCTACGATTGTCCGCCGGACAGGTTGGAGAGCGTGCCCCAACCGATCTCTTTCTCGTTATAGATCGCTCCGCGACTGTCAACGTCCGCGAAATGGAGAAGATCGGCTCAGCGATCGTCGAAGCCCTCTCGCCATCAGATCGTGCTGGCTTAGTCTCGTTTGGCACAGAGGCTCGCGTTGACGTTCCGCTCACGTTTGATCACGAAGCCGTCCGCCAGGGACTGAAGCTCTTGAAGCCC
>JAOAIA010000135.1 GCA_026414955.1 Candidatus Bipolaricaulota bacterium | reverse complement strand
CGAGTTCTTGAGCTACCTGGACACGCCTCTCGTGATGAGCACGATTGAGTTCTTCCAGGATCTGCATAGCCTTGGGGGCTAGACCGCGCAAATCCCTACCAAGAGCAGCTTTTTCGTACTCGAACTTGGGCGTGTAAAGCGCAAAGGGTTGATCTTGGCTGAGCCATTCAAGCTTCTTCACGTTCAACTCTTGGCAGATGAGCTGTCGGTACTCGAAATCCAATGGAGCATTGTGGGTCAACACGGCAGCCAGCGCCAACGGCTGGCGCACTTTGATCTGGGCCTTGTTGCGAGCTTGCAGTCCTGCACTGACGATTTGTCGCGTCTGTTGCATCTGGGCCTCCAGCCGAAGATCGCGGAGCTGCTCCTCTGCCGATGGCCAATCACAGAGGTGGACGCTCTCTGGCATCTGCTCTGTCTTCAGATTCTGATAGATTGCTTCAGCTAAGAATGGCACAAACGGCGCGAGCAACTTCGCAAGGGCGAGCAAGACCTCATAGAGCGTCATGAACGCGGCCTTCTTATCAGTCGTCCAGGCGTTGCCCCAAAAGCGTGGGCGCGAGTTGCGTACGTACCAATTGCTCACCTCGTCGACAAACGTAGCGATCGCTTGCGTTGCCGCGACGGGGTCGTACTC
>JAOAIA010000134.1 GCA_026414955.1 Candidatus Bipolaricaulota bacterium | reverse complement strand
GGAGGAGTTCTTCATCTTTGGTCACCGCCTTATGATAGGCGGTGACTCCTCCCAGCTCAAGGATTTCTACAAAGCCAACTCCTCTAATATAAAATCAGAAATGACCAGTCGAAATCGGTCAGTTATCAGATCGAACAATCCCCCATGAACCAGAGAGATGAGCGCAGAAGTATCAATCACGATCTTACGCAAGCTTTCGGGCAAGCCTCTCACCTTGCTCTATCAACTCTTTTGAAGCCTTCACAGCAAGGGCATCTTCCTTCCCTATCAACAGTTCAAGCTTCTTTATTGAAAGCTTCCCAGCCAAGTAAAGTTCTATTACTTTTTCTTTTAATGCCCGGTCTTTTCTCGCTTTTTTAGAAATTCCTGAATGGCTTGCTTCATTAAATCTGTCCTATCTCTCTGTTCTACCAAAGCAATGGTGTCAATCTCTTCCAGCATCTCCTGAGGAAATCTGGCCGAAATCTTCTTGGTCATTCTAAAACCACCTTCTTAATGTGTGGACATTGTGTGGACAATTATATAGTGTCAAGAGATCAGAATCCATTCACAATCTACTCGCGCCTGTCCGCCATTGCGCCAGTTGATCCCCAAAAGTTACTCTACTTGGCAATCCAAGCCCTCACTGGCTATAAT
>JAOAIA010000133.1 GCA_026414955.1 Candidatus Bipolaricaulota bacterium | reverse complement strand
CAGCAGAACAGATCATTTTTCTGAACGTATTTCAAAAACTCTAGGAATCTTTTATAGTATTCCGTCCCAAGCTTTTGGTCCATCTCATATGTTACGCTGGAGAGGGTATTGAGAGCATCCATCCCGACACATCTTTGAAAACACGTACCGGTCTTTTGACCCAAGACCCGCAAGAGCTTCACTTTCTTGACCAAGTCCTCCACGCTCTGATGTATGTGATTAAATCTATTAATTTTCTCCCCTGTTAGATGAGAGTTAGCTCTCGCGAGCTCTTCATACTGAGGTTCATGGGCTATATCGTAGGTTACCGCAGCAGCGTTGACCGATGGCTTTATAATCGGGTGGTCAACCGGATTTTTAATCTCCTCCCCCAAAAGATAGACTTTGATCTTTCTCTTGCGCAAGCTTGCTACATATTCTCTGCCGGTTTTGAGCATCGCTCTCAAGCCCCTCTCTAACTCAAGAATTAGTATCGCTATAGCAGAAATTCGATTTAAAGTCAAATCCCTTCAAATAAATCCCGGCTTTGAGGGCAACACTTGACAAGCATACAAAAGTATGCTATACTTTTGACTGCTATGAGGACGGAACTCACAGAGAAACAGCGACGGATTTTAGACTTTATCGTGGCGCGGGTCTC
>JAOAIA010000013.1 GCA_026414955.1 Candidatus Bipolaricaulota bacterium | reverse complement strand
GTATAAGAGACAGGTCGCCATCTGTTCCAGCCCCTTATGAATGAAGGAGAGGCTCGCCTGTGGCCCTTCCGCGTTGTCCACACCCGTGTTCGTCACGGCGATCCAGCATTGGCCATCGGTGGCAATGCCGCGTGGTGCGTCGCCCACGGGGATCTCGACGGGCTGGTCGCCCTTGACGACGGGCTTCAAGGGATCGAGCAGGAGCGGGCTGACGCTGTCCCCAGAGCTGTTCACAACATACGCTTTATCCTCAAGCATGGTCATAGCACGGGGATAGGCTCCGGTGTCAACGCAGTCTCCCAGCTCGATCTTCTCTTCGCCTTTCTTCACTTTCTCGCTGTCAGCGTTGATGTTCTTGATCTCGCAGACCTTCCAGGTGTCGGTGTTGACGACGTAGGCTTTATCGCCCTTGAGCATGATATCAGCCGGGCTGGGATAGGTCGGGTTCTCCTCGCTGGGGTCGAGCTTGATCGTCGCTATCACTTCGCCCTTATCTGGAGCATTGTCCTTGTACAGAATATCCACGACGCTGACGGTGTGCTCGCGCTCGTTCACCGTGAAGGCACGAGTGCCCTCAGCGTTGACGGCGACGGCCCGTGGGCCGGCTCCCACGGCGACTCTCTTGGCAGCTTTGGCTTCGGTAGGATTGCCATCCCTGTCAAAAGCGACTTGGGAGATATAGAGCGTATCGTCATCGTAGCCCGGCACGAAGAGCACTTTCTTCGCCTCGTTATAGGCCAAGTCTTGGGGGTTGATAGTCCCGCGGATCTGCGCCAGACAAACCTCACCCGTGACGGGGCAGCCGCGAATCCTCCGGCCATAGAACTTCGTGACATCTGCTGTGCTAGCAGCTATGAGGAAGACCGAGCTATCACGCCCAACGCTGACGGAGACGAAGACGAATTTCCCGTCTGCCGTGAAGAGAAAACCGTTGACTTTGGACCCGCCAAGGTCGAGCTTGGCACTAGGCGCTAACACTTGCTGCTCCTGCGCGCGCGTGAGCACGCCGGGAAATTCAGAGAGCGATACGACGCCAAATAGCGCAGCAAGGCCCGTTACTATCGCGAAAGCTTTATATCTGGGAAGCATCGTCGCGCAACCTCCTTATAAGAAGTTATATTTCAGGTACTATCCCCCGTAACACTGGCTCCACCTGCATCGACTTCCCTCCCGACATCACCTCCCCAACATCTCACTAGCTCTCAATATTCTTTATTCTTTTAAAGATTAGCACGAAAGGGCAACAGTTGTCAAACAGCACAGCCCATTGGAAATTCCCGCTCAGAGATGATACAATTTTTTCAACGATGCGAAGATACACATACGCGCGACGAAGAGAACTGGGTATAGTGCCTTGTCTTGTGGCACTGCTCGGTGTCTGCGCAGTGAGCGATTCGGTCGTGAGCGTGCAGCCGACCCAGCGTATCTCAACGGGTTCCGGCACCACTGCCCTTGCCCTCGGTGATCTCAATCACGATGGCTTCTTAGATATCGTGACTTCGCTTATTGTCGTTCCCCATGAAGAGCGGGGGATCAACACCCTCAATCTCGCTGCGGTGAGAGGAAGCGTAGGGGGCCGATTCTCCCCACCCACATTGATCGAGTTCCACTCGATCAAACTCGAAGAGACCGTGAAGACGACCCGCGGCAAGGTCCTTGCCCTGGGCGATCTCAACGGCGATGGCCTGCTCGACGCCGTGCTCGCCTATCCCACAGGGGGCAATTTCTGGACGTTCTGGGGGGATTCAGAACGGATGCTGCGGCCTTCACCAAGCCGCGATCTCCCCCGTGGTCTTCGTGACGTCAGCGCCGTCGCTGTCGCTGACTTCACCAACGATGGCCGTCTCGATCTCGTGTGCACGAACTTGCAGGGGAACGTCTACGTCTTCATCAATAACGGGACGGAACAAGTAGACCGTTGGCCTCTGCGCGAGATATTCGTTGGCGGCAGCCTCCAATCTATAGCCATCAACGATCTCAACCGCGACGGCAAGCTGGACGTTATCGTCAGCAGCATCGGCCGAGCAGCAACTCTCTTGGGAGACGGCACGGGAAATTTTGCTCTCGCGCAGCGTTTATCCGTGGGGCTGTATTCAGGGGATTCACCAGCTTGGATCGAGATTGCCGATATCAACGGCGACGATCTCAGTGACTTGGTCACGGCCAACCCGGAGAGCGACCGCCTGCTCGTCTTCCCTGGGGACGGCAGGGGGCAGCTCGATGAGCCGAGAGCGTGGGCGACAGGGGCTTTAGACCCGCGCGCGGTCATCGCTGCCGACTTCAACCGCGACGGCTGGCTCGACCTCGCGGCCGCCAATGCATCGAGCAATCTCGTCACGGTTCACCTGAACGACGGCTTGGGCGGCTTCGGCTCTATCCCCTTGCTTGAGCCTCCGCGCGACAAGCCCGTGCAGTCCAACCGAGCGATCGCCGTTCCGGTGGGATCGCTGCCGGTCTCCTTAGCTGCCGGAGATCTCGATAATGACGGCGATCCCGATCTGGTCGTCGCCAACCAAGGGGATGGTTCCGTCTCGGTCTTGATGAACGAACGCCGCTAGGCAATGAGAAAAAGATGAGTCAAGACCTACAAAATCCTGATACCATCGGAAATCTAAGACAAAGAGGGGCTGTAGATGTCATGACATAGCCGAGGTGGGATAGAATGAGTGAGGTTCGGATCGAGTTGGCGCGCCTGGCATATGCTGAGAACATCTTGCGGTGTACGAACGAGCCGCCGGAGATGGTCGAAGACTTGCTCTCTCTGGACGGTGAATTAGAGAAGGCGCGCCGGTGGTTCACATTTGCGGAGGCGAAGCGACGCTTTGACCCCAATATCGTCCGAGGACTGTTGGTCTATCTCTTCAGTCACTACACGAGTGCGGAGTTCGACCCGCGCAAGCGCGAGATTCTTGTGCGCGAGATCACCCAGGGGCGTGTGCGTATGCGCGACTTAACCATAGAGCGCCTGGCCGGCACGCGACTCAGCTGGGAGCACATCTTTCGCTTAGTGGGCCGTCAGTTCAATCCGACCCGCGAGAAGGAGAAGATTAAAGAGCTGTACACGCAGCTCTACGCCCCAGTCCCTGCCCCTACCCCTGTGGAGGTCTCCTATGAACACTGAGTATTCGGAGAACGAGTTCGAGAATCTCGCGGAGTTTTCCGATCTTCTCAGGGGTTTCGAGCCGAGAGAGTACGAGGGCCATCCCAGCGAGGAGGTCCTGCGGGCGTATGTAGCGAACAGGCTGCTCGACGGCCCTGGGGCGGGGCGCGTCGGGCCGACCTTCCGTGATGCGCAGGCGTTTGAGAAGTTCTTGCGCGGGCGCGTCTCGCGTTGGACGCGCTCTGACGTCTCGATGCATATTTTGACGTGTGTCCTCTGTCAGCAGAGCGTTGCGCGGCTGCGGGCGAGCCGCTGGAGCCTGTTGGCCTCCGCTCGACAACATCCCCAGGAAGACCAGAGATGGTATCGGCGCTTGGCGTTGGGGGCTTTGGCGAGCGCGGCTGTGGCCGCGATTGTCGCGGCACTCTGGCTCTGGCCTTCGAGCACGCCTCCCTCGTGCTCTATTGAGCAAGAATGTTGGAAAGAAGTCGTGCACAACAGCCCGACCAAGGGCAGTGTTCTCATGATCTACCAGGCAACACCGGGAAGATTTTGAAGGAGGTGATGCCAGGCATGGGGGATGCCGTGTCGTGTTTTTGGGAGCTACACCAAATTTAACACTAGATAGAAAAGGGAGGTTATGCCATGTTCAAACGCGTGAAATTTATCGCTCTTGTCGTCCTGCTCGCTCTCTTTGTGGGGGCTGTGCTCTCCAGCCAGTCCCATTCGGTCGTGCAGGCTCAAGCCCAGAAGATCTATAAATTGGCGATCTTTGAAGACCTGTCGAGCTTGAACAGCTTAGCGATTCTCGGCCCCAAGGCCACGGTCTGGAACTTCTACGTCCGGCTCAACGGCTGGGGCGGGAGCCTGTTCGGCTTCTCAGACAAGTTCGATGACTATATTCCGGGGCTTGCCGACGTCAGCACCGAAGACGAAGCCAACAAGATGAAGACCATTGGTGCGGACAAGACAGCAACGATCAGGATTAAGAGGGGCATCAAGTGGTTCGACCCCAAGACCGGCAAGGAGATCGGCGAGCTGACCGCCGAAGACGTGGCGTTCAGCTTCAACGCCATTATGGGCAAGAACGTCAAGGGCGAGCCGGCCTATAAGGGGATTGATCCCGTGAAGCTCGGCGGCAACTGGCCAGGGATCATCAACCCGGACTTCTTCGACAAGGCCGAGGTCGTTGATAAATATACGGTCAAGTTCTATCTGAAGGCCCAGTGCAGCTACGACGGCTGGGACGAGGGCTTGCTGTTTGCGCCCATCTTCAGCAAGGCCTACTGGGAGCCGAAGTTCGAAGCCGCAGCCAAAGCGGCTGACCCCGTCAAGGCCCTCTACGAGAACAAGGGCGATGATGAGCCGGTCATCGGCGCGTGGCTCTTCCAGAAGTGGGAGCCGGGAGCTTTCGCTGAGTCCACAGCCAATAAGAATCACTATTTCGCTGGAGCCAAGAGCGTCCGGCCCTACTCCGGCGGCTACACCGAGTCTAAGCCCGGCGTCTATACGTACACCCACACGACCAAAGTGAGCTTTCCCTACGATGGCGACCAGGGCACAGCGATTCTTGATAAAGATAAGCCCACCGTGAGATTAGAGCTGACCAGCGGCCCGTTTGTAGAGGCAACGCAGTGGCGCATCTACGGCGACCAAGCCACCGCCGTCGCCGCGCTCATCAAGGGCGACGTGCACTTCATCTTGAACCCCTTGGGGGTAGCCGCGGGCTTCCGCAAGCAGCTACGGGAGACCAAGGGCGTGGGCATCGCGGAGAACGCCGGCAACGGCTTGTACTATATGTCCTTCAACCTGCGCCGCGAGCCGTTCAATGTGAAGGAGTTCCGTCAAGCAGTCTCGATCATGATTGATCGCGAATTCGTGATCAATCAGATCTTGGCAGGCCTAGCCATCCCCACGTATTCGATCGTCCCCGCGGCCAACACCGGTTGGTACAACCCCAACGTCAAGACCTACGGCAAGGGCCTCAAAGAGGCTGAGAAGGCCGATATGGCCATCAAGCTCCTGAAGCAGGCCGGCTTCACGTGGGACGTCGAGCCTCGCGTGGACCTCGCTGCCAATAGGGTGACACCAGGACGCGGCCTCAAATATAAGGGCCGGGCCGTAGCCCCGTTTGAGCTGCTGGCGCCACACCAGGGCTATGACCCCTTGCGGGCTACGTTCGCCCTGCACATCGAGGAACGCCTCAACAAGATCGGCATCCCTGTGAAAGTCAACTTGACGGGCTTTAACACGATTGCCAGCCGCGTCTTCGATGAGCAGAAGTTCGACGCGTGGATCTTGGGATGGGGCCTGGGCGGCAAGTTCCCCAGCTACTTGGTCAGCTTCTTCCACAGCGAGAACTCCGGGCTTGGCGGTCAGAATCCCCAGGGGTACAACAACCCGGACTTCGACAAGATCGCCGACGAGTTCCGCGCCGCGTGTGACCAAGCCAAGCTCAAGGAGCTGGCGTTCAAGATGCAGGAGATCCTCTCCGACGAGCTGCCCTATGTGCCGCTCTTCAACGCCCCGCTCTTTGAGGCCTTCCGCGCCGATGCCTTGGTGGGCGAGCACATGCCCTACGAGAAAGTCTTCGACGGCATCCAGGGCGTCAACGGCCTCATGGGGTATGTCCAACTTAAGTAACACCGGTGTGGGGATGGGGGCCATCTGGCCCTCATCCCCCCGCTCCCACGCTCAGAAAGGAGCCAGTCGGCTATGTCCATACGGATCTGGCACGCGCTGACCAGCGGCATGGGCAAGTTTATCATCGTCCGCGTCTTCCAGATCATCCTCGTGCTCTATCTGTACATGACCTTGGTCTTTATCATCTTGGAAGCCCAGCCGGGGGACATCACGGACATTTACACAGCCAACCCCAAGATCACCCCAGAGGCCAAAGAGGCGATCGTGAAGCAGCTCGGCTTGGATAAACCCATTCACGAACGCTATCTGAACTATTTGCGAAACTTCGTGACTGGGCATCTGGGGTGCTCGTTCAAGTGGGGCAATATTCGAGACGTTCCCGACCCGGTCTGCCGCGAGCAGCGCCCGACGTGGGATCTGATCAAAGAACGCCTGCCCCGGACTATCGTGCTCTTCTTGACATATACGATCGTCTCGTTCTATATTGGGTTCTTCTTGGGGAAGCTCATCGCGTGGCGTCGCGGGGCCGTCATCGAGTATCTTTCGACAGTGGTGGGCGTCGTGCTCTTCACGATCTTCACCCCGTGGTTTGCGCTCTTATTAGTCTGGCTCTTCGCCGTCAATGCCGGGGTTGTGCCCATCGGGGGATTTATCAACCCCGATAGCTGGACAAACGTCCGCCAGATCGGGACGACCGATTGCAGCATCGGCATCAGTTGCTCCAATATCGTCTTCACCCATCTGTTGATGTGGCTTGGGGGGTTGTCGCTCTTCTGGGGGATTGTCTATCTCTGGAGCCGGCACTTCCCCTATGCGTGGCAGAAGCACGCAGCGCGCTGGGGAGCCGTGGCTTTCGGTTTAATCTTGGCTGGTCTCTTCTTTGGCGGCGGCTGGCTCGGCGAGGTGGATCGGGTGACGCTGGCGCGCGATACCAGGTTCCAATTCTTCGTCTGGTACTTTGAGTTCCCTGCCGGGACAATCCCGCTCTTCCCTTTGGCGCTCGACTTCGTGCAACACCTGGCCCTGCCCATCTTGACGCTCACGCTGATCTCGTTTGCCGGAACTATGTTGCTCATGAGAAACACTATGCTGGAGACGATGCGTGAAGACTACGTGATGGCCGCCAAGGCCAAGGGCCTGCCCGACCATATAGTGCGCGACAAGCACGCCGCCCGTAATGCTTTGCTGCCCGTCGTAACGAGCTTGATCTTCGCCATCGCGTTCTCCGTAGACGGCGGGGTCTTCACCGAGACGATCTTCTCCTGGCCAGGGATGGGCCAGCTCTTGCTCTTGAGCGCCCTGGAACAAGACTACCCCGTGGCCATCGGCTCACTCGTCTTCACCGGGATCTTCGCATTGATCGCCCACTTGATCGCCGATATACTCTACGCGTTTCTCGATCCACGCATTCGCTATGATTAAGGGCACTGAGAGTGAAAAGGGAGACTATGCAAGCGACATCAACGTTTAAACCTACAGAGGCGCTCTGGCGCGTGCGGCTGCACTTGCTCTGGCGCGGGCTGAAGGGCACCTGGGCGATGTTTGCGGAGAGCAAGATCGGCTTGACCGGCTTAGGAATTATCGTGTTCTTCGCGATCTTTGGCTTCGTCCTGTGGCCCATCTACCCGTGGCTGATGGAACGCTTTGCCTGGACACCCGAGGAGCTGGAAGCCGCGCGCAATGTGCCCTATGGCGCGATCAGCAGCATCGAACAAGTCTACCATCCGGTTGTCGGGTACGACCCGCTCATTCCGGGGATCGAGAACCCCAGCCCGCCCTCGCGCCGCCATCCCTTGGGCACGAATCAGTACGGGCGCGATATCCTAGCCCAACTGATGGCCAGCACCAGCTCGGAATTCATGCTGGGCGTGCTGGCGGCGTTCATCACGGTCGTGATCGGCACGCTCGTGGGCGCCATTACCGCATACTATGGGGGCTTCGTAGACACGTTCTTCATGCGCTTAGCTGACGTCTTCATTCTCTTCCCCTTGGTCTCGTTCTTGATCGTGCTCGGCTCGATGATCGAGCTGACGCTCATCAAGCTGGCGTTCATTTTGGGGATCTTCTTCGGATTTGGGCAGATCACCGTGATTTTGAAGTCGCAAGCATTAGCCGTAAAAGTCAAGCCCTATATTGAAGCTGCCAAAGTCGCCGGCGGTGGACACTTTCACGTGATCTTCCGGCATATCATTCCCAACTTGTTGCCCTTGGCGTTTCTGTATATGATGTTTAACGTCACCAGCGCGATCTTCTCCGAGGCGGCGCTCTCGTTCTTCGGGCTGCTGCCGGGGATCAAGATCAGTTGGGGCATTATGATTGACGCGGCGCATAGCGACGGCTATATTCTGGGCGGACGGTCGTTCCAGAACTGGTGGCTGTGGGTGCCACCGGGGGTCGCGATTACCTTGCTGTGTTCTGCGTTCTATCTTGTGGGCCGCGGGCTGGACGAAGTGGTCAACCCGCGCCTGCGCAAGAGGTGAGAGCGTGACCAAGAGATATCCCGTTTTGCACGTCGAAAATTTGACCATGCACTACCTCACCCGCAAGGGGGAAGTGAAAGCCGTGGAGAACGTGAGCTTCTCGCTTGATAAGGGCGAAGCGTTGGGCTTGGTGGGCGAGTCCGGGTGCGGCAAGACGTCGGTCGCGTTGACGCTCTTGAGATTGCTCCCGGAGAACGCGCGCTTCCTGGGAGGGCACGTCTATTTCTTCCGTGACAGCACCGATGAAGCCCACGCGCGCCGCGCTGTGGGCAAGCCCGTCAAGATTCTATTGGACGGCCAGGAGCACCAAGGCCGATTGCTCGAAGCCACCAGATCCCATCTCGTGCTCGATGCGTCCGCCAACGGGCGGCGGGAGCAGCTCCGTCTGAATCGCCAAGACGTCGCTCGCCTTGGGGTTGATTTGACAGCCCTCAGCGACGAGGAGATGCGCCCCATCCGCTGGAAGGGCATCTCAATGATCTTTCAAGCAGCAATGAACTCGCTCAACCCCGTCTACAAAGTCGGCGACCAGATCATCGAAGCCCTGCAGACGCACCTGCCCATCTCCGTCCCCGAAGCCCGCGAGCGCGTCGCCGAGCTGTTTCAGCTGGTCGGGCTGGATCGCCAATTGATGGATCGCTACCCACACGAGTACTCCGGGGGCATGAAGCAGCGCGCTGTGATCGCGATGGCTCTGGCGTGCGAACCCGATATGATCATCGCCGATGAGCCGACGACAGCCCTCGACGTCATCGTCCAAGATAAGATTCTCAGAGAGATGCGTCAGATTCAGAAAAAACTCAATATGAGCATGATCTATATCTCGCACGACATCGCGGTCATCGCCGAAGTCGCCGATAAAGTCGGGGTGATGTACGGCGGAGGGCTGGTCGAGTTCGGCCCGTCCGACGCGATCTTTAAGAACCCGATTCACCCCTACACCAAAGCGTTGATGTCAGCGTTTCCTTCTATTAAGGGTGAGAAAGTGAAACTCGCGGCCTTGCCCGGAGAACCCCCGGATTTGATCAAGCCGCCCTCCGGGTGTCGGTTCCATCCCCGGTGCCCGTTTGCGACGGAAATCTGCGAGCGCGAAGTCCCCGAATTTCGAGAGCACAAGCCCAGCCAATATGCAGCGTGCTGGAACCCGCTCAGTAAGGGCGATAGGTGATCACGGTGGCATTACAAACACAGACACGGACAGAGACCCTGGTGCGCGTGGAGCACCTGCGCAAGCTCTTCCCTCTGCGGACAGGGGTCTTCGCACGAGCGCGCAGCTTCATCCACGCCGTGGACGACGTGAGCTTCGAGATCAAGCGCGGCGAAATCTTTGGGCTGATCGGCGAGTCCGGCTGCGGCAAAACCACGACGGGATCGTTACTGGTGCGCCTGCTTGACCCCACATCGGGGCATATCTATATGCGCGTCCCCTCCCACCCTGAGACGAACTCCCAGGAAGAGCAATACGTAGACATCGCGACGTTAGAGGGGCGCGCCCTCAAGGAGTTCCGTCGGAATGTTCAGATGATCTTCCAAGACCCCTATGAGTCGCTCAACCCGCGCATGACGGTCTTCGACATCGTCGCGGAGCCGTTGGGTATTCACGGGATCGGCAACGTCTACGAGCGCGAGGAGCGCGTCGCAGAACTCTTGAGCTTAGTGGGCCTGACGCCCCCAGAGAGCTTCCTCTTTCGCTATCCCCATGAGCTATCGGGCGGGCAGCGCCAGCGCGTCGCCATCGCCAGAGCGATGATTCTGAACCCCAGCTTCATCGTCGCCGACGAGCCGACTTCAATGCTCGACGTCTCGATCCGCACCGGCGTCATGAACCTGATGCTCGATCTCCGTGAGGAATTTGGGATCAGCTATCTCTATATCACCCACGATCTCGCGGTCGCTCGCTATATGTGTGACCGCATCGCCGTGATGTACTTGGGCAAGATCGTCGAGCTTGGCCCCACCGAAGAAGTCATTCAGAATCCGCTTCACCCTTACACGCGGGCCTTGATCTCTGCCGTGCCCATTCCCGACCCCGCCGTGGAGCGCCAGCCCATCGAGATCAAGGGCGGCGTGAGCAAGCCTATAGATCCCCCGCCGCGCTGCCGATTCTATGACCGCTGCCCCATCGCTACGGAGCGCTGTGCTCAGAGTGACCATCCTCCTTTGGAAGATAAGGGCAGGGGGCATTTCGTCGCGTGCTATGAAATCTGAGATACTCTCATGGCGCCAGCTTACCGGCCGCAGCTTACTCGCAGCGAGTCTGCTGCTGTCGGTGGTCTTGCTCGGATTGACCGAAAGAAACTATGCGGCGTTCCGCGAGACGCTGCGCCATATCCAATTCGAGATCCGTCTTGTGGAGTTTCAGCAGATCGAATCCCAGAGAGCACTGCTGCGCTGGCACGCGAGAGCCAGCGGCCCCGCCCCAAAAGTCCCAAGCTCGCTGGAGCTTCTCGACTGGCATCTGCGCAGTGCCGATGGGAGCGTCTATCTGGGATTCTATACGACGAGCGAGATCGAAGTCGCGCTGGCACCAGGTGTAGAAATCCCGCTTGAGGCTGTGGTCGAGGGGAACAATTTTGCCAAGCTCCGTCGTTTGCGCGAGGAATCTCCTGGGGGGGCGGTGCCGTTGCGCTTTGATGGCGCGGCGCGCGTGGTCTTTCGCGCGCCGCGGGGCAAAGTATCGAAGATCATCCCAGTCGTTGGCGTGTTTACGCTGGGCGCTATGGGAGAGCGGTGAGCGTGAGGAAGGTCGTGCGGCTGCTCATTCTGGGAATAGCTGGGGGCATCGCGGCCGGCGCGAGCGCCGCTCTATTAGCTGAAGAGTTTCTTCTCTTCTCCCCTGTGCCCAGTAATCTCGCCTATGTGCTGCTCGTGCTCATCGGGCTGGGGATGGGATTCTTAGTGAAGGGGATGCAAGAGGGGCTGTTGCTGGGGGTTGTGGTCGCTCTCATGGGCACGATCACGCTCTTTCTCTCGCTCTACTGGCCCAACATCGAGATCGGGATACCGGAATTTATCTTGCGCTCCGTGTGGTGGGGCGGCCTCACGATATTCTTTCTAACTCTTATAGGGATCTTTGTGGGCCGCATCTTTTCGGGCGAGTAAGCGCAGAACGAGCCGCTCGAGCGGGCGGCGCAGCTTCGCCCAGATTGAATCCGACGCCGGGCTGACGGGAGCGACTAAGATCGCATACAGTCCGGATCTTTTGGCTCCCCAGATGTCCGTAAAGAGCTGATCCCCGATCATGGCCGTCTCCCTCTCTTGTGTGGCGAGCAGTGCGATCAGAGCGCGATAACTACCGATGCGCGGCTTCGCCGCGCGCCAGATCACGGGGTACGAGCCAAGCTGTGCTTTCAGGTGCGAGCGATTCTCCCCGCCGTCATTGCTGAGAAACCCCAAGACAAAGCCGCGAGCCTCTAACTGATGCACGAGGGCGTGAGCCGACTCTGGCAGCGTGCGACAGCCCCATTCCCCCAGCGTATTATCTATATCGAAGATCAGCGCCCGATACCCCGCGTGCCAGAGATGCTCATAATCAATCTCATAGATAGACCGAGCGATCTCATCAGGGCGAAGGGCACTCACGAACTTCATCGCTCCAGCACGATATCTCCGATGGGGATGTACTGGCGTATCGTTTCTAGAATATTCTGGACTTCGGGCCAGAAGTCAGGAGAGACATAGTTTTTATAAAAAAGCTTGCCGTTGATGAGCTTGACGTCGCGGCGCGGGTTGACGCAATGATTGAATGCCTTAAGAGCACTATCGAAGAAGTGCACGTCTTTCTCTTGGAGTTCGACGTAGAACACCAACGCTTCCGGCACCGGCGGGGGCAGATCACTCAGGTCTATCATAGTTGAGGATGCTTTCGATCTTCTGGGCGAATCTCGCCGTGGCGCGCTTGAGGGCTAACTCTGGGTCGAGCTGAAGCTGGCGCGCCAGCGCGACGATCTCGAAGAGCAACTCTCCCAGGCGCTCTTCGCTCGGCGCGCTCAACAACGCTGCTATAGCTGGTGAGGGCTGCACGGAGAGTTCTCTGTTTGCCTGGGCCGCGCGCTCTTGCAGCTTGCGTGCCTCGATGAGGGCAGGCAGAGCGGTCGCCGAAAAACCCTTGCCCTCGCGACGCTTGATCTCCTCCCACCGCCCTTTGATCTGTTCTATATCGCGTGTAGATTCCGAGCCGAAGACGTGCGGGTGCCGTCGCACAATCTTCTCATAAATATTATGCAGCACATCTTGGAGGGCAAACTCGTTCTGCTCTTGGGCGATCTGCACATGAAACGCCACGTGCAGCAAGAGATCACCCAGCTCATCTTTCAGCTCAGCAGCATCGCGCGATTCGATGGCCGCGACGGTCTCGTATGCTTCTTCGATCAAGAGATTCTTGAGTGAGTCGTGGGTCTGGGCACGATCCCAGGGGCAGCCGCGCTCGGAGCGCAGGTGCGCTACTAGCTCTACTAATGAACGCAACTCTAGCTCCGAGCGCTTCATAGCTTTCCGGATGCTGAAGCATCCGGCTCCGCAAGCCCACTGAAGAGGGCTGAGCTTGCCCAGAGCGTGCTGGAGCACGCTTCCACTTGCTGAACCGGCGACTTCAGACATAGTTTCTGTGCTGTATTCACTCGTTTGCACACGGCAGTTGCTCCGGCCCCTTGCCGATCCACTCGTCAATGAAGCTCTTCATGCGACTCTCGTCATACGACGAGAGCTTGTCTAGGCGCCCCCATGCTGTGAGCGCGATCTGTTTTGGTTCAAGCTTGTCATACGGCGCCACGATCAGCCGACAGTATTTTTCAGCGTGCTCGTTCCGCAGGCGTTTCACGAGATTTTCCAGCTGTGTGATGGTCGTCGCGTCGGTCTCCGGCCCGTATTGGATGAGCACGGCGCTGCCCCGCAACGCCCGCACTTGCAGCTCCTCGGCGATTTGTTCTTTCTGCACGCCGAAGTGTACTGCTTGCTCGATATACGGGCCGGACGTCGGCGGCGTCGAGTGATACGGCTCATGCTCTTGCCCCGGCGAGATCGGGCGAGCATCTTGAAGGGCTACGGGCATCCCCGGCTTGTCGTCGCTCCACTTGCCCGTCACGTCGTAGAGCATCTGGGCGACTTCGTTCGCTTTGTAATTGGGATTCTCCTGCTTGAGCTTCTCAAGCTGCTCGCGCATGTCCGCGAGCTTCTGTTGGTTGCGCGCGATGACCGCAAGCTGGTACATCGCCTCTAGACCATCTTCGCCGAGCTTCGCGCCGGAGCCGACCAACGAGCGCTCGGCTTCGAGGATCTTCGTGTACAGATTCTTCTTTTGCTCATCGGTCGTCGCCACGGCCAATCCGGACTTATAGTGACTCTTGGCTTGCTCGTACTCGACACGGCCTATGGCGACATCGCCCAGCCCGATATACGCATTGAGGGCTTGTTCTGGGGTCGGCCCGTGCTCCAAGATCGCGGTGTAGTGGCGCACGGCGGACTCAAAAATATGCTGCTTCTGGTATTGTTTTGCAAGCTGGAAGCGCGTCTCGAAATCTTTGGGGTCAAGCTCGACGATGCGCTCACCGAGCTGCTCACGCAGCTCGACGGCGGCGGTGCGCTTGAACCCCTCGCGATAGTTCTTCAGGGCGTCTTCGGTCTGCCCCTGCTTGCGCTGTAGGTCTCCCAGCGCAAGATACGCCTCAGCCAGATAGGGCGACTCTTTCAACACTTGGGTATATTGCTTCGCTGCTTCGTCAACATTGTTTAACCCTTCGTAGGCGCGACCGAGCTTGAGGCGCACGTTGGGGTTATTCTGCAACTTCAGCGATTCGAGATAGAGCGCGACGGCGCGCTCGTAATCGTTCTTCTTCGCCGCAATGTCTGCTAGGGCTGTGACTAATCGCGGATCGTCGTAGCCGCGCTCGGCCCGCTCCTGTTCGCGTAGCTCGGTGTAGAGGGCTTCAGCATTGTCCCACTCTTCCAACCCAAAGTAGGCTTCCGCCATCTTCTGCTTGACCGTGCGAATGGCAGCCTTGTCTTTCTCCGGGTCAAGCTTCTCCAGGGCTTTCCGATAGTGCTCGAGCGCCGCCGTATAGTTCTTGATGGACATCATCAAGTGCCCGTAGAGCCGTAGCGGGCCGGGGTCATTAGGGGCAAGTTCCGTAGCCCGCTTGGTCATCTTAATCGAATTTTGAATGCTCTCTTGATCGCCCGCGGTGAAGAGGAAAAGCCCGTACTGATAATATGCTTGAGGGTTGTCGGGATCGAGTGCCAACAACTGATCGTAAAAGCTCTTGTCGGCTATGCCGGTCTTCGCTATCTCCAGCAGGTGCTGCACGGCCTTCTGGGAGTACTCTTTGATCTTCTGTTCGAGTGCTTTCAGCTTCTCTTCTTTGTTCTCGACGTTCTCTTGTCTTTCTAAGTCGGCCTTCTCCTGCTCGGCCTGACGCAGCTTCACTTGATAGAGCCGTGCGATATAGTAATCGAGATACTTCCCAAGCTCGTCGTCGGAGAGCGTGCCCTCGTACAAGAGCTTTTCATACGCTGCTATGGCTTCATCAATCTTCTCCTGCTGTTCGAGCTGGTACGCCGCGATCAACGGCAGGCGCAGCTCGATCTGGGCAGATGCTTTCGCTTGCTTGAGCCATGCGTCGAACTTCTCGACGCGCTGACGCGCTCGATAATCCGTCGCGATGCTCTCCCTGACAGAAGCGAAGCTCTTGCGGTCTTCGACCCGAACGAGCCACAGCCCTTGGGCTGTCTGGATGAGATCGCTCACCTCGCCGACTTTGAGCTGGGCTATGCCGTCTTGGAGCTCTTGGGGCAGGTCGCTCACGGTAACATAGCCCATATCGCCGTTGCGGTCTTTGAAATCTGGGTCTTGAGAGTATTCTCTCACGATCTCCGAGAAGTTGGCGCCTTCGACCTTGAGCTTGTCTTTAGCTTCTTGGAGGCGCTTGCGGGCAGCGATAAGCTCGTCTTCGGGGGCATCGGGCACGATGGGGACAAATATGCGACTGAGTCGAACGCGCTCCAAGAAATTCCCTTGCTTCGCCGCGTCGAGCCATTGAGTCATCAGAGCGTCTTCTCGCTCGCGCATCAAGTCGCGGCGCACATCGGATTGCGCTTGCTCGAAGGTACGCACGCGCTTGTCTTCGACTTTCACGAGATGGAACCCAAAGCGGGTGCGCACCGGCGCGCTGACTTTCCCAATATCGAGCGCGAATGCCGCGTCTTCGAATTCCTTCACCATGACGCCCTTGCCAAACCACCCCAAATCGCCACCGTTCTCGGAGTTGCTCTTGTCGTCAGAATATTGCTTGGCAAGCTCGGCAAAATCTGCGCCCTTGTCGAGCTGCGCTTTGATCCCTTCGATCTTCTTTTGAGCTTCGGCGACCTGCTCCTCCGAGGCATCTTGGGCGACGCTCACTAGGATATGTCGCGCCTTGACCTCGGGGGTTGCGTACTTCTCACGGTGAGCGTCAAAGTAGGCCTGGAGCTCGGCGGTCGTAGGCTGAAGATATCCTAAAATATCGTTGATATATCGGATTTTGTTCTGCTCGATGAACTCTACTAATTGGGCGTCGGTGACGTCGAGCTGGCCGACGACGGCCTCTTCGAGCAGCTCTTCTTTCAGTTGGGCCGCGATCTGCTCGCGCATCTGGCGCTGATACGCGGGGAGTGAACTGCCGCGCTCACTGAGAATACGTGCTAACTCCTTCTCGTCAATGCCGTAGCGTTGGCGCAACATTATTAAGAAATTCTCGTACTCTCTCTTGTAGCGTTCGTCGAGCTTTTTTGCAGGGACGCTGATGCCGCGCTTGCGGCTCTCTTGATCTTTGATGGCTTTTTCGATGAGGCGGTCAATCGCTTGGGCGCGCCATTGTAACTGTCTATAGGCGCCCTCCGGCCCCTCGAGAGCCTTTTCGATCTCTGGGTTGAACTGGCGCTGCTCGTTCAAGATTCCCAGATACGCTTGCTCGTACTTGTCCTTGTCGATCTTCTCCCCGTTGACGATCAGGACGACGTCCTCTTCTTTGGGGGCGTTGCTCCCTGTGGGGTTGAGCGCCACCGGTGAAAAGATCACCAGCGCCCCGGCGACGAAGCTGATCACAACGGTCCAGATCACGTACTTCCCGTACTTTTCCACAAACCTGCGGATCGTGTGCATGCTCTTCTCACCTCGGGGTGTTCTGTGCAATAATATAGAGAAATAGTGATTTCCTTGGACGCTTGATGCTCTGCTATAATAAACCTTACGAGGTGATCTGTCAAGCGATGCGTGCGATTTGGGTGGGGCTTGGTTTAGCAGGCGTATTGTTGAGCGCTGCGGGTATCAGCCAACCCCGCTCATTCATAATAGTAGCTATAGACGCGGGGCACGGCGGCGACGACACCGGCGGGATCGGCATTGATAATCTCATCGAGAAAGATATAGTGCTCCAGATCGCCCATGTGATCGCGATTGAGTCTGTGAATTCCCCCAAGATCAAGATCGTGTTAACTCGAAGCGCCGATCAGTATCTTGCCCCCGGCGAACGCCTGGCGCGGGCGCGGGGCGCGCAAGCGTTTCTCAGTCTGCACCTGAATTTTTCACATGACCCCCGCGTGCGGGGCATCGCCGCGTTCGTGCCGACTAACGCTCCCCAGCGCACGCGCGCCCTTGCGGACGCGCTCCGCGCGCATCTCATCTCTGTTACTAAAGCTCCCGATCTGGGAACACAGACCGCTCCCCTGTGGCTGCGGCGGCTGAATATCCCCGCTGTGCAGCTCTCTCTGGGCTTTATCACCAACCCCGAAGAGGCGCGAAAATTAGCGCAGCTTGCCCATCAAAAGAGAATCGCTCAGGCGATCCTAGCCGTGTTAGAAGAGTCCTTTTAAAGCTGCTCGACGGCGTGTCCGAGCACGGGGAGTATCAGTTTTTCTAGAGCCAAGCGCACGGCATGCTCCGACCCCGGCAGCGAAAAGACCAACTTTTTGCCGATAATCCCGGCGCTCGCACGGCTTAAGAGCGCATACGGCCCGATCTCGTGATAGCTCAACACTCGGAAGAGTTCACCGAAGCCGTCCAGCTCCTCATCGTAGAGCTTCTTCAGGGTTCGCGCGGTCTGGTCCTTGCGCGAGATGCCCGTCCCCCCGTGAAAGATCGCGACGTGCGCGTCACGATCAGATTTGAGCTGTTCAACCATCTCCGTGATCTGCGCTGGGTCGTTCTTGATGATACGATAGAGGGTGACGCGATGCCCCGCGCTCTCTAACTGCTCTCTAATGAGTTTGCCCGACGTATCCGTGCTCTCAGTGCGGGTGTCACTGACCGTGATAATCCAGCACGTGATGCTCTCAAGACACTGAAGATAGTGGCTCATAGCCCTTAAAAGTACACGAAAAGACTATTGTGATGCAAGTAGCGCGGGCGAGGGACAACAAAAAAGCCCCACAGGGGGATTTCCCCTCTGGGGCTTGCTGGGGTCATTCCGACTTACTTAGGAAGAGAAGCATGGGAGTTGGCCCGACTTCGATGAACCGCGAGTTTTCCAAGGAGACCACTGGATCGGTCTCTTCAGGCTTCTCGATAATGCGCAGAGCAAGTATGTGGGCCTCGGACCCGTCAAGGAAGAGAGCTGCTGTGCCACTCTCACTCCACGTGATAAAGATGACCAGCGGTGCGGCCTGGAAGAGAAACCGATAGAGCTTGACGGGGGCAAAAGGCGGAATGGTCCTTATATCAGATACAGAGGTAGCCGCTATAAACGATGACAGCCAGCGCGCGGCCAACCGATAGGTACGCGCTGCCGGCGTTAGCCCATACGCGCCACAGACAAGAGTGCCTCCTATGTTTTGGATGTTCTCACACGTATAGAGGCCGTTACTCCCCACGGCCCGCCACGCCGCGGAGTCCGGCTGAGCCGGCGCTTGGTCCAGTGATGCCCAGAAGATCTTTTCAGCTCCGACCTCGGCGATGCCCCGGACATAGTACTTGAAGAGCATCCGGGCATGGATGGTCAAGTTGAAGTTGAGATTGGCTCGCGGATCGCTGGGCACTGAGACGGCTGTGACCCACACGGGTTTGCGCGTGAGCGTGCGCAAGAGCATAATATGCCCAACGAAGTTTTCGATGTCGTAGGTGAAGTCTTGATAGGCAGCGATATCGAAGAAGTTCGCCGCTCCCAGGGCTAACAGCTCCCGGAGATACTGCACGCCCTCCGGGCGACTGCCAAACAGCCCTAGCCCTAGCAACACCTTGGCGTGAGGATCAGCAGCCTTGATCGCTTCGTAACTTGTCTTAAGCACCGTGAAATACTCTTGTGGGGTCGCAAATCTCTTCTCACATGCCCACCAACGCGTGTCCACGTCGCTGTCTATCTGCCAGTAGCGCACGGGATAGCGCATGTGGAGCATATCGCCCGTGCCGTCCATGTCATAGCGTTCCACGAGCTGCCGCACGTATCGGGCATAGGCTTCCAGATCGCTGGGCAGATACTGGGGCACGTCGCGGCACGACAGGGAGCTGGGCCGCGGGCCTATGACGGGGAGAATCTGCAACAACTGGGTCTGAATGCCCCGCACCAGCGCATCCTGGAGGGCATAGGGGATGGTGTTGGCTTGCACGGCGGACATGGTGAAATTGCCGTATTGCGTGGACGGGATGCGATACCATCGAGCGCCAAGCGCCGTGGCGCGCTGCGCGTCTTCACGGACGACTGTCAGAAAGCGATCAAGGGTGTACGACGGCTGAAGCGGTTCAGGGATGTCACCGATGCCGCCGCTGATGCCGAAGGGCGATCGGACATTCTCGGGGAAGAGCGTTGGGGTCACTTGGGCCGGAGATGCGCCGCTCATCATCACGGCACCTAGCGCGATAAGAGCCAGAACGCGTACGAGCACACGCATGGGTCTTCCCTCCTTAGGCGAAGGTTATACAACGGCTTGATTATGGCGGAGTCAAGGTGAAAAGAAGGTCGGCACCCGGTGAATTTTTCGTGTAACCCGAGCTTAGGGCGACGATTTGGCCCTACGCTGCCAAAGCCCCGATCGTCCTCCGCGCTTCTCGACTAACAATATCTTTTCGATGGTCATGCCGCGCTCGGCGGACTTGCACATATCATAGACTGTGAGCAGAGCAATGGCGCACGCTGTTAGGGCTTCCATCTCCACGCCGGTCTTGCCGGTGCTGCTCGCCGTCACGGTAACTGTGATGCGGCCCGTCTTCAGATCGGGGTGGAACTCCAGATCTAGCGCATCGAGGGGGAGAGGGTGACACAAGGGGATCAACTCTGAGGTCTTTTTCGCTCCGTTAATGCCGGCGATCTTGGCGACGGTGAAGACATCGCCCTTGGGGACTCTCTCGGATACAATGAGCTTGAGCGTCTCAGGAGCCATTATAATAGAGCCTTGGGCGACGGCGACGCGCTTGGTGTCGGGTTTATCGCTGACGTCCACCATGCGTGCGCGGCCTTGCGCGTCCAGATGCGAGAGCTTTGTTTTCTGTTTTTGAGATTTTGCTGTAGACCCCACGCTTGCTCCTCTCTCGAGTTCGCCCCCGCAGGGGGACTAGTCTGCTATTATATACACAGCCCACAGGGTTTACAGCATCTCGCGCACAAGTGATACTTCTACTATAGTATCCTGCTCATAATGTTCGATATCTTCTGGCACCTCGATCCAGCCATCGGCCCCCACAATCGTGGAGAGCTTGCTCGCCCCGCCCTGCAACGGGTGTACGAGATACAAGCCGTCTTCAGCTCGCTCTAGCTTCGCCCGCACGAACTCTCGATAGCCTCGCACGGACTGGATAGACTTTGTCAGCCTCGCGGGCACTTTAAAAAATTCGCGCTCGTGCCCCCAATAATATCGTTCTAACAGGGGCTTGACAAAGAGATGGAGCGCCAACCATGTCGCGACCGGATACCCCGGCAGCCCAACGATGGGCTTTCTCTCGATCACCCCCAGCAAAACCGGATGCCCCGGATGGTACGCAACCCCGTGCACCAGCACCTCTCCCAGCTCTCCCACGATCTGGGGCACAAAGTCCCCGCGCCCCTTGCTCGTCCCCGCGCCAATCAAGAGCAGATCATGCTCAAGCAAAGATTGCTTGACAGCATGACGAATCTGCTCAAGATCGTTAGGCACAAGAGAGTGCACTGTTATGCTCGCGCCCCACTGCTCGACGTATCCCTTCACGATCTGCGAGTTCGTCTCGACGATCTGGCCCACTGAAGGTTTTTCATCGGGCGGGATCAGCTCAGACCCTGTGGGAATAAAAATCGCTTTTGGACGGCGCTTCACCCAGACCGTGAGATTTCCTGTGCCCAGCAGCGCCGCAATCGCTTCGGGAGAGAGCTGAAAACTTTGGGGCACAACGGGAGCGCCGCGCGCGAAATCTTCCCCTACCAAGCGAATATGCTTGCCTGCCGGTACGGATTTATATATCTCGACGGTGTCAGTATCAATCTCGCGAACGTCCTCGATCTTGATGACGGCGTCGAACTTTTGGGGAATAGGGTCGCCGGTGTCTACGTACTCAAAATGGCTCTTGCGGGTGAGGCGCACGGGGTTTTGCGGGCTGGCTCCGCGCGTGCGCTCGGCTGTGACGGCGATCCCGTCCATAGCTGCACTCGCATAATGCGGGAGATCGCGCTGGGCAAAGACGGCGCGACTGGTGACGCGCCCTAAAGCTTGGATTGTTGGAATCTCCTCTTCGCGGGCGTGAAAGAACTCCGTGAGCGCAGCGAAGAAGATGCGCTTGGCTTCTTCCAAGGGAACGGCTTGGAGCTGTGCACGCGCTCGCTTCATAGCAACTCCACCCAGACTTGTGCCCCTTCAGGGATCTCCTCAAGCTCCGCAGGGATGCGCACGATCCCGTCAGCCCGCGCCAACGTCGAGATATTATGAGAATGCCCTAAGATCGGTTCGGCGTAGAGCGTCCCGTCTGCTTCGTCTATTCTCACGCGCACGGCAACAAAGTCTTCTCTCCCGACGGCGGAGCGCACCGTCTGGATAAGCTGCGCCGATGCTAATCTGTGCGACGGCAATAAGACTTTGAGTCCGCTGCGCCGCGCCAGCACCGGCCGCACAAATTTCTCAAAGACAAGCGCACACGAGACGGGGTTGCCCGGCAGCCCCATCACGGGTTTTCTCTCTATGATCGCACAGATCGTGGGCTTGCCCGGCCTGATCTGCAGCCCATGCACGAAGACCTGACCCAGGTCTTGAAGGATTTGGAGTGTCCAGTCGCGCGCTCCCACCGACGATCCCCCAGAGAGCAGCACCATATCAGACTCGCTCACGGCGTGCTGCACCGCTGCACGAATCTTTTCTCTCTCATCGGGCACGATCCCAAAAAAGAGACTCTGCGCGCTTTGCGATTCGATCAGCCCGCGCAAGATATGGGAGTTGATCTGGCGCACCTGCCCGAGACGAATCTTTTCGTGGGCTTCGACAAGCTCCGAGCCGGTGCTGATGATCCCTACCCGCACGCGCCGATAGACTCTCACTGACAAAATCCCCATAGCTAAGAGCGCCCCGATGTCTACGGCGCGGAGTTTGTGCCCCGCTTTGAAGACCAGCTCGCCGCGTCGGAAGTCGGAGTCTGCTGCGAGCACGTGCGTCCCCGGCGTCACTGCCGAGAAGAGCTGCACGACGTCGTTATTCTGTCGCGCGGTCTCTTCGAGCATGATGACGGCATCTGCGCTGGGGGGCATGGGGCCGCCCGTGGGAATCTCGCACGCCTCTCCTGGAAGCAGATCGGGCAGCGTGCGCGGGTCCTGGCCCATCTCGACCGAGCCGATTATCCTCAGGGTGACAGGGTGCTCACGACTTGCCCCGGCTGTGTCTTGAGCGCGCACGGCGTAGCCGTCCATCGCTGACCGAGCAAAGCCGGGGAGATCTTCGGGGCAGAGGATATCTTCCGCGAGCACACGCCCGAAGGAATCGGTCGTCGGGATGCTCTCGCTCTCCGTGATCGGCTCGACGTGCGCCAGAGCAAGTGAGATCGCCTCATCGAGTTTTTTTGTTTGAAATGTCCTCATCGCAGAAATCTCTTCTCTAAGAGATCAGCGAGCTGTTCGATCTCTTCTGGGCCGAAGCGTCGCGCGGGCACGCTCGTCAACACGTTGGAGACCGCGAAGGGAGACGCGCCCTCTACCAAGAGAATTTTGGGGAGCGCTGAGTGCTTCAAGCCCTCTACCAGCACAAGCTGAACAGCGTTAAAATATCGAGAGAGAAGCTCTTCTAGGGAAGGCTCTTGCACCAGATCGCTGACGAGGGCGAGCTTGTGCGGCGCGACGAGTGCAACTGTCACGGCTCCCGCGGCTTTCAGCGCGACCGAGTCTTTGCCGGGATGGTCTATCTCGAAGTCGTGATGGGTGTGTTTGATCGCGCCGACGCGATAGCCACGGGCTGTCAGAACTTTTATAAGCCCGGTCATGAGCGTAGTTTTGCCGGAGCCGCTGGGGCCGACGACAGCTATACACGGGGTCATAGAATCGCGGAGGACGCTGAAGGAACGGAAAGCGCGGAAAAAAGTCTTCCCTTCAGCGATCTCCGTGCTCTTCCGCGCCTTCCACGATTCTATACACCAACCGCTTCGTCTGCAACTGACGACTGCCGAAGCTCAGCAGCAGCGCCACGTGATAGCCGGAAGCCTTCAAGTACGAAGGGGTTTGGATGTAGCAGTACGGCACCTGCGTCAAGCCCAAGGCCTCTCGGATGCGAGGCATCTCGCGAAGATGCTCCTCCAGCTCGTGGGTAGGGCTTGACGCGCTGGCTTGCTCGCTGCAGGCAGACTTAGGCAACCGGGTGGAGCTGGGAGGGATGCTTTATCGGGGATCACCGTCTCATTCTCGACGGTGATCCCCCCGCTCAAGGATTTCTACAAAGCCAATACTTTAAAAGCGATTCTCTTGGTCCCCCCACAGGGTTTGCAAGTACGCGATCTGCCCCCAGTGGTACGCCATATGAGGCATCGGACTCGTGATCAGGTCTTTGATCGAGCGCTCTTCGCCCCAGGGCATGGTGCGCTTCTCATTAAACTGTGTTGGGTCAATGGAGCGAATCGTCTGGGTCAGCTCGGCTTTGGACTGTTCAAAGAGCTTGAGGGCTTCCTCATACGTTTTCGGCTCGCTCATCTGAGCGGGCGCTGCACCCTTCAGCAGGGCTGCAAAGAACGAGTTTGCCATCCCTAGATGGGCCAGGATCTCGTGCGCCGATTTCCCCGTAGGCATGGGCTTCCAATTTGCTTTCTCTTTGGGCACCGCTCGCGCTGCTTTCAACAGCAACTCTGAGATCTTCTCGATGCGCTTGATCTCCGTCTCGCGCACGTCCATAGCGATCAGCTCCTTGGAGAGAGTCCCTTCACTATACGCGATAGCACAGGCGCTGTCAATTTGACGCCCCAAAGATTTTGCTCTAAAGTTAACGCTCATCGAGCTATGGACGACCTCATCGCGCTCATAGGGTGATTATCAGCAATCTTGTCAGCAACGTTCCCGCGGTGCTGCTGCTGGCGCCCATATTAGTCCATGCGGGGGCAGGCTCCGAGAGCTGGCTGGTGCTAGCGATGGCCTCGACGCTGGCGGGCAACTTGACGATCATCGGGTCGGCTGCGAATTTGATCGTTTTAGAGATCGCGGCGCAGCGTGGCGTGCACATAAGTTTTTGGACGTATCTGAGAGTTGGGCTGCCGCTGACCATAGCGACGATGGCGATCAGCGTAATCTGGCTGATGGTGAGGCCATAGCTTGCAAATGCTATAGCATCCTCGTAAAGCCAGCGGATGTCGCTGTTATCGCCAACGGAACCTCATGGAGCGTGAGGATGTCCTCCTTCGTGAGAGGTGGTCGTAGTAATCACGGATGATCTCCTCTGGGGGGAGGCCGCTGGCGAGCAAGCCGAGCACCATGTGGACCGGCACTCGTGTGCCGGCGAAGCGGGGCTTGCCGTGGCAGATATGGGGATCCACCTCGATGCGCTCCGCGATCTTCCTAGGTCTCACCGGGGCTATTATACCAGACAGCACCGCAGTGAGACGCGGGCCACACGCGGCACGCCCCCAGCCCGCCCAGCGCTGATCGCTCATCACGAGACTGGCTCAAGGGAAATAGCGATAGATCTCACGACGATGCAAGACGCGGCAGAACTCAATACACCTTGCCCGCGCGATAGTCTCCAAAGCTCACTTTATAGTATTCTCGGTATCCCCGCAGCTTCTCGGCTACGGCGTAGGGATTTGTCGTCTTAGGCATCTCTTCAAACGCGAAGACTTCTATGCGTTGGCGCAGCTCTGTAGGGAGCCGGGCCAACTCTCTAAGAAACGTGGGCTTATAGGCAACTCGCCAGCTCAATATTTGTCACCGAGCTTTTTTCAAGCGCGCGTAGCGCTGGCGGGCAGCTTCGTGAGCGAGGGCTGGCTCATCCTCGACGGCTCTTATACTTTGCCCGAGGGCATAATCTTCGAGGAGCTGCTCGATCTGGCGAAAGGTTTCAAGATCGAGCAAGACAGCTACAGGCTCGTTGCGCTCATTGACGACGAATTGCTTCCTAATCTTCGTCATCGCAGGGACTCCTTTCTGGTTTTATTATACCCGAGGGGGCCGCAGGCCGCGCGCAGCGTGCCCCTAGCCTGCCTTGCCGCTGCTGAGAGCTTCTCCCTCATCTTTGCGGCAGATCGCCCACCCTTTCAATAAAAGCCCGCGGACTGAGAATGCGCAGCCTCCTCAAGCTCACCTCGTGAAGCGCTTGGTGGATCCAGCTCCAGCAGATCACGATCTCCGGTGATCAAGAAGCGCGCTCGCGCGGCACGACAGCATTCTAATACCCTGTTGTCCTCAGGATCGCGGCAGATCGCCAAGCGCTTATGCGGGCGCACCATGCGCGCGTATGCGACAAAGCTGGCGATCCCCGCCAGCAACGCTTGAAGCTGGGCGCGCGTGATCTTACCGGAGGCCCACAGCTCCTGGGGCACTTCACGATATTCTTGCAGCAGTGGCGGCGAGACCCACACGTTAGGAGCCGCACGGCGGATGGCTTCAGCCGGGGTTCCGCCAAAGGCGAATGCCGAGATCAGGACGTTGGTATCAACGACGACTCTTGGTGCGGCGCTGCGTGAGGCGGCGGCGGACTTTCTCAATGGCAGCTTGGATATCCTCCATCGTCAAGGTGGTATCCTGGAAGGCGTGGCGAGCCAGATTGAGGGCAGCCTCCAGGCGCTCTCGCGGCGTGAGCGAGGAGAGGATGAACTCCTCAGGATCAAGGCGCTCCGCGATCTTCATAGGTCTCACCGGGGGCTATTATACCAGACAGTGCCGCAGCGGGCCGCAGGCCGCGTGCTCCCGGCCTTACCTTCCCACCGGATCGCCATAGATCGGGTCACCGCCGATAGGCGGCCTTCCTAGGACGCACGTAGTGCACGATCAGCTCGTCGTCGTAGATGCGATAGATAATGCGATAATCCCCGCTGCGCACGCGGCGATACCCCTCCCAGGGGCCGGACAGCTTGATTCCTCGGTAGGGATCACGAGCCAATAAGCGAATCGCTTCTCGCACTTGGGCCTTAGCCTTCCGGGGCAGCTTCTGTAAATCCTTTCTGGCCCGGTTCGTGAACTTGAGGGTCATTCATCGCCGAAGATCTCGGCGAGGGTGTAGAGGCGCCCGGCTTTGACGTCTGCTTCGGATTCGCGCAGGGCCTTGAGAGCACCGGGGTCTTGAGCCTCTTCGAGAGTCGCCAGGAGGTTCCAGAGCCGTTGGCGGTCAGGACGAGGCAGCTTCAGGATGGCCTGGGCTAGTTGTTCCAGCTCGAGTTCCACTGCGACCTTCGCCATGTGTTCACCTCGATGCGCTCGGCGATCTTCAGCTATTATACCAGACGGCGCCGCAGCGGGCCGCAGGCCGCGCGCGGCCCGCCGCGGCGACAAGCTCAGCCCTGACAGCCCCTCCCTCACCTCCCCACCAAGTCGCCGACGTACCACAGTTTGATGGTATCGTCGTCGGAGCCGGAAGCCAGC
>JAOAIA010000132.1 GCA_026414955.1 Candidatus Bipolaricaulota bacterium | reverse complement strand
GTTTAGAACAGGGCCAGTACGCGGAAGCCTTAGAAACTTATGCAGAGGCCAAGGCCATCTTCGAGAAGCTGGGAGCTAAATCCCAGCGGATAGCTACTCTGTCTAAAGAGAGCATTGCGCATTTGGAGTTGAAATCAATGGATCAAGCGTTGGCGAGTTCATCAGAAGCGGTGCGAATGCTTGAAGAGGGACAGTCTAGCAGCGACCCGCACGAAGTGTATTTCAATCATTACCGTGTGCTCTTGGCCCGCAACTCGCTTCAAGAAGCATTAAAGTATTTGGAGAAAGCACATAAAGAAGTGCTACAACGGGCTGAGAAAATTCAGGACGCTGAACTCCGTAAGAGTTTTTTGAATGTCAAGGCCAACCGCGAGATCGTTGGGGAGTGGGAGAAACAGACAAAGAAAAGCGATTAATTATTTGGAGGGACGACGGGATTTGAACCCGCGACGGTCGGCTCCACAGGCCGATGCTCTGCCAGGCTGAGCTACGTCCCTCACACGCTTCGCGTGGCCTTCATCTTCGCTCGCCTGTGGCGAGCAAAGGCGAATAGTCCAGACGAAGTCTGGTGGCGCGCCCGGCGGGACTCGAACCCACAACCCACGGCTTAGAAGGCCGTTGCTCTTCCCATTGAGCTACAGG
>JAOAIA010000131.1 GCA_026414955.1 Candidatus Bipolaricaulota bacterium | reverse complement strand
CGCTCAGGCTCACCAGGCGCGTGGCGAGGATGGCGACCGTGCCCACCAGCACCACGCGCTCCTTGGCCTCGCCTATCACACTGAGGGCCTTGGTGATCCGCAGGTTCTCGGTGTAAGTGCCGGCCCGGACTTGGATGGTATCGCCCTCGCCCGCGGCGTTGATCGCGTCCTGAATCCTTGTGAACGAACACCCGCTGGCGCAGACGGTGAGGGTCTTTTGCGCCAGCCCGCTATTCCCCACGGCTAGGGCTAAAAGCCCCAACGCCGCGCTCAATCCGATCAGCTTCGCTGCGCGCATCATCATGGATCACCCCTTCGCAGCGTGGCGGCCCTCACCCCCAGCCCCTCTCCCGTCCGTAAAGACGGGAGAGGGGTGCCCGCAGGGCGGGGTGAGGGCCTCCTGTCCCTAACAGACAGAGATTCATGCACACACAACTCGCGGTATCGCTCATCGTGCTCTGGCTCTGCTTGATCGGGCTGGAAGCGCACTCTGCTCCCGTCTATCCCAAAGAGATCAGACTGCGTCAGCCCGACGGCCAGACCTTTCTCGCTATCCCCTTTGGGGATGAATGGGCCAACGGCTTGAAAACCCTCAGCGGGCATCTCATCACGAGAGACAGAGCAACAGGGCAA
>JAOAIA010000130.1 GCA_026414955.1 Candidatus Bipolaricaulota bacterium | reverse complement strand
GTATATGGCCGAAGCGCTCATAGATCTTGGCCAGCTCGTGCGCAACATCGCGACGGTGCGCGCGAGGGTTGGGGAGCGCATAAAGGTTCTCTTTCCCGTCAAGGCCGACGCTTATGGGCATGGGGCTGTGAGAGTTGCTCAAGCCGCCGAGCGCGCGGGCATTGACTATTTCGGCGTCGCGAATATTGGGGAAGCTTTGGAGCTACGCGAAGCTGGGATCAAGAGCCCAATTTTAATTCTCTCTTCGTCGCGGCTTGCACATATTCCAGAGCTGGTGCGTACCGACGTTGATATTACGATCTCGAGCTTGGAGTTTGCGCAGGCGCTCGCGGCTGAAGCACAACGCCAAGGGCGACAAGTTCGTGTCCAACTGAAGGTCGACACGGGGATGGGGCGCAACGGCGCGCTCCCCCAGAATGCGCTGAAGATCTGCCGCGCCATCGCGCAGATGCCCAACTTAGAATGCATCGGGATCTTCTCGCACTTTGCATGCTCCTACAGCGAAAAAGAAGAAGACCAACACTATACACGCCGACAGATTCACATCTTCAATGATCTGTTGGCTCAGCTCGACCGAGAGGGGATCCTGCCCCCCTTGCGGCATATTGCGAACAGCTCCGGGCTTATCCAGTACGAGAGTGACG
>JAOAIA010000129.1 GCA_026414955.1 Candidatus Bipolaricaulota bacterium | reverse complement strand
GATGCGCATGGTCCGCTTGCCCAGCAGGAAGAAGCCCGCGAGCGCGCCGAGGTCGTCGCGCATGAGCGCCACATCCGCTGTTTCGAGCGCAATGTCGCTCCCTGCCGCGCCCATTGCGATCCCGATGTCTGCTGCCGCGAGAGCCGGAGCGTCGTTCACACCGTCGCCGACCATCGCGACCATACCGAAGCGGCGCTTCAGCTCTCCGACGGCTTCGGCCTTGTGCTCCGGGAGCAGCCGGGCCCGGTACTCGGTCAGCCCAGCGTGAGCGGCGACCGCCCGAGCGACCCGCTCGTTGTCGCCAGTGAGCATGACGAGGTGCTCGATGCCCACCGCGCGCAAACGCTCGAGCGCTTCGATGACCCCGGGCCTGATGGCGTCCTCAAGGCCGATGCATCCGGCCACCGTCCCGTCGATGATGAGAGCGAGCACGGTGAGCCCAGCGTCCTCGAGCTCGGCCACGGCGCGCTCGACTTCAGGGACGGAGCCCGCAGTCTCCCGCGCGCATCGGGGCGAGCACACCTCGATCGCGCGCCCGTCGACGATGCCGCGGACGCCGCGTCCGGGTTCCTCGGAGAACTCGAAGATCTCCACAGATGGGACCGGGTCTTCGACGGCCTCGACGATCGCACGCGCGAGCGGGTGGTTGGAGTGCGCCTCGAG
>JAOAIA010000128.1 GCA_026414955.1 Candidatus Bipolaricaulota bacterium | reverse complement strand
CTCAAAGCCCGCTTGAGTCAGTCTCTCCAAGATCGTGCGGGCGAAGGGGTGGGCGCGAAAGATCTTCTCTATATCTATAGTCATAGTCGGTTTCTCCCCTTACCCCTTCCCCCTCACCCCACTCCCCTCTCCCTCGGAGGGGAGAGGGGCTGGGGGTGAGGGTGTCGGTTTTTCCCCTCTCCCTCGGCGAGGAGAGGGGCCGGGGGTGAGGGTGATAGTCTCGCCCATGTGGGCGCGCAGCCGCTGCGCAGCACTCCCTAAATTCATAGCGATCTCGACTTGGCCGTGGCTGCCCACGGTGACGACAAGCTCGTTGGGCTCAGCTTCTCCATACGTGTGCGTGCACCGAGCTGAGACGCTCTTGCGCGAGACCTCGACGACTACCGAGGTGCCGGGCTTGGTCAGCTCGTATAGGAGCCTTCCCGCGATGTTGGTGATGACGTTTCCGAACGAATCAATATAGATGATCTCGCCTTCTAAGAGATGACCGCGTCGGATTCCAGCGCCGAACGAGAGCTTTATATGTTCTGTGATCTGCGGCCCAAGCTCTGTAATGGGGAGGCCGTTGGCTACGTGTGCTGCTACGGGGGCGAAGATATCGCGCCCGTGAAACGTCCGCGAGACGGTATCTCGAAAGTATTTTGTGTTCTCGATGCTATAGATTTTTGGCTCTCCTAGGCGC
>JAOAIA010000127.1 GCA_026414955.1 Candidatus Bipolaricaulota bacterium | reverse complement strand
GGCGTGCAGCCGTTCTACCGCTTGGATCTGATCGCGCAGATGGGCCGCGCGCTCAAACTCCAGGCGCTCGGAAGCGCTCTCCATCTGAGCGCGCAGCTCGCGCAGCAGCTCGTTCTGTCTCCCGCGCAGAAAGAGCGTCGCGTTCTCGACGAGCTTCGCGTAGTCGCTAGGAGAGATCGCGGCGACGCAAGGGGCGTCGCACAGCCCGATGTAGTGATCCAAGCAGGGGCGCCGCCGCACCGGTGGGCGCTCGATCTTCAGCGTACAGGTGCGCAAGCGAAAGAGCTTCTGAAGGAGCTTGATCATCTCGCGGGCCGACTGCCCGCCGCACCAGCTCTACTCTTGGAAAGAGATCGTCGGTGAGCTTGATATACGGATACTGTTTATCGTCCTTGAGGCGAATATTAAATTTGGGCTTGTGCTTTTTAATCAGCGTCTCTTCGAGCAAGAGCGCTTCGCGCTCGTCGGGGGTTACGATATAGTCGAAATCGCGAGCCTCCTGCATTAAGCGCTGCGTCTTGGAGTCTGCTGCTGTCTGAAAATACGAGCGCAGGCGCTCGCGCAACAGAGACGCCTTGCCGATGTAGAGTATCTTCCCGTGGGCGTCTTTGAAGAGATAGACGCCCGGAGCTGCCGGGAGCAGCGCGAGTTTCTCGTGCATCGCTCTTTTATTGTAGCACGTCAAGCAGC
>JAOAIA010000126.1 GCA_026414955.1 Candidatus Bipolaricaulota bacterium | reverse complement strand
CTTGAGGGACGTACTCGAGCATCAAGCCCGCGGCAAACGCGCCGACGACAACAGCAAGCCCTAAGCTCTCCGCAAGCATGGCCAAAGATAAACAGAAGACGAGCGCCGCTACGATGAGCATGCCCCGTGTCTCCAGACGCTCTATTATATGGAACAGACGCGGAGCCCACCGTACCCCGAGAGCCAAACTCAAGCTCAGAGCTGCAAGAGAGAGCACGCCCTCGAGGATCAACCTGCCCCATTCAAACGGGCGCGCCGTCAGCCATGCGTGAAACCCCGCGAGCATCCATAGGGCAATCAGATCATCGAGCAACGCTGCACCCAGAATAATTGAGCCGGTGATCGTGTGGAGCATCTGGGTTTCCAAAAGCAATCGACCGCTCTTGGCTAAGCTCGTCGCTGTTAGGGCCGCACCGACGAAGAGGGCAACTCCCCACGTCAGCCCGATCGCACGAGCGTAGAGAGCCGCTAGCACTAGGGGCAAGAGCATCCCTAAAAGAGCTACACGTACAGCAGGCTTGCGGGATTGCAGGAGCTGATCCAAATCGGCGATCAGTCCAAGATAGAACGCGAGCACGATGATCCCGATCTCTGCGAGGAACGCTAATATAGGGTCTTTCGGGTCAACCCATCCCAACAGATAGGGCCCCAAGACCATGCCTAGAAGCAGTTCTCCGACGACCGCGCCTTGACCAACACGCTCTAAGAG
>JAOAIA010000125.1 GCA_026414955.1 Candidatus Bipolaricaulota bacterium | reverse complement strand
CCCCGGATCTCTCCGGAGTACGGGCTCAGCCCTAGTCTCTGCACCTTCCCCGAGCATCGCTGCCAGGGGCTTGGCTCAGGGTTACCATTCTCCGCAACCTGCGAAGGGCAGGCTTCCCTGAATTCACCCGGTTTTTCAACCACGGTTTCCCGTGGAAGCTGCGATAGCCACAGCCACCCGCTCTGCCGATTGAGCTACCGAGGAGCAGGCTTCTTGATTTATAGCAAAAAATCCGCCTTTTGGCAATACCGGTCACGGCAATATATTTTAATAGACGGCGTATATCTGTGGGACCCGAGAAACATATGTTGAGAGCCGGAATATCTCTTAAGAAAACCGCCCGGGACGAAACAACAAAGGATATGATTACAAGCTCTTTCCCCGGCCCGGATCAGAGAGTGAGTGTCGAGATGAAGGCGGCAACCTTGGCCTGCCAGCCTTCTTCCAGGGGGCCTTTCAAGCCGGTCACGTAGAATTTTTCCTCGGCGACCTTGACCAGGCCCTTGGCCTGCAGGATTTCATTCATCTTAGGCCGAACTTTCTGCCACCTGGCTATTTCTTCTTCGGTGGGCATGCGACCTGACTTCTTGTCGGGCCTGGGCGCCCCTTCCGTGGTCAGTAGCGCATATTTAGTCCCGGCGGGCAATCTTAGCCTTTTCAGGAACCGCCTAACGCATCCCCTGGGCCGGCCCATCCGCCCCGGGGAACTGAATAT
>JAOAIA010000124.1:366-723 GCA_026414955.1 Candidatus Bipolaricaulota bacterium | reverse complement strand
GATTTTCAGCTTGAGCTGCTCTCCTCCGGCGATGGAGTGCTGTGGGGATTCATGGGGGAGTGGCGACGAGTCGTCTTCTCGGCTATCGTCAGGACCTCTTTCCCGACGGCTTCGAGGTGCTCAAATAACGTATGGGGGCCATCGTCACGGCACAGAACGTCACGAAAGTCTATCCTATGGGGAAGGTGCACGTCGTCGCGCTCGACGGCGTGAGCTTCTCCATTGAAGACGGAGAGTTTGTCGCGATCATGGGGCCGTCGGGATCGGGCAAGAGCACCCTGATGAATCTCATTGGATGTTTAGATAAGCCCACGTCAGGGACGATCGCGATCAACGGGACGGATATCGCGCGCTTGA
>JAOAIA010000124.1:0-356 GCA_026414955.1 Candidatus Bipolaricaulota bacterium | reverse complement strand
GGCAGTTGGCCCGCTTGCGCGGCTCCCAGATCGGCTTCGTCTTTCAAACGTTCAATCTCATCCCGCGAATCAACGCGCTCGCCAACGTCATGCTCCCCATGACGTTCGTGGGAAAACTCTCGCCCAAAGAGCGCCGCGTGCGCGCGCAGCAGCTTTTAGAGAGCGTGGGCTTGGGGGAGAGAATGCACCATCTGCCCAGCGAACTGTCGGGGGGCGAGCGCCAGCGGGTCGCCATCGCCCGCGCGTTAGCGAATGACCCCAAGATCCTCTTGGCTGATGAACCGACGGGAAATCTCGACACGAAGACGGGCAAGACGATCTTAGATCTCTTCGTCGCACTCAACAGAGCTGGGCGG
>JAOAIA010000123.1:345-744 GCA_026414955.1 Candidatus Bipolaricaulota bacterium | reverse complement strand
GAGCATGCGCTCAAACCGCAGATCAATCCGGTGCAGGCGGCGCCCCGCCAGGAGACTTAGGACCTGCTGGAGCTTCGGCAATTCTCTGCGAACGTCATAGATATGTAAGAAGACGTCCGGACCATCTCGTAAAGACAGAATCATAGAGCTCCCTTCAAATCGTACTGTTGCAATGCGATTGAGGAGATTTCCAGGGGCAGTCATCAGGGCTTGTAAAGGGACGAGATAGAAGAGATCGGCGAGGCGTCGGCCACGTTCGGTTTCGATGGTCTGGGGTTCGAGAAGGATTGGCCCCAAAGCCCCCTGGGCCTTGGCATAGAAGAACCCCTCGGTGTCGAGCCAAAAGAGCGTTTGGCCCAAGCGGGCCAAGGCCAACGGCTCTCGCTCTTGTAAGAGAAC
>JAOAIA010000123.1:0-335 GCA_026414955.1 Candidatus Bipolaricaulota bacterium | reverse complement strand
ACCCCTATCTGCATCCATAATCGTTTCTTGACGCGAGCATCACGGACGTCGGGGAGGCGTAAGAGGGCTTCTCTGGCGGCCTGGATATCGGCCGTCAGCCAATTCATCCCCCTTGTAATGGGCAAGCTCTGCAGGACCGTCTCGGCTTGGATCCTCTCACCACCCTCGACGGTGATCTCTCGTATTGCTAGGTACTTGTGCCACGGTAGCGCGAGCACAAGCCCGATGACCGCTACTATTAAGAATACTGCACGCCGCACGTTCCAACGACGGCGAGCTCCAGCTTCAACTCCACCCCCCAGTATTTAAGCACAACCGACCGGGCGATGTCAATT
>JAOAIA010000012.1 GCA_026414955.1 Candidatus Bipolaricaulota bacterium | reverse complement strand
CTTGAGCATAGCGCTCGACAGTGCAGGGAAGGTCGCCTACGTCGTCGACAGGGGCAATCATCGCATTCAGAGAGTTGACATCGTCGATGTGAGAACAGTGCGGTTTGTGAGCAAATGGGGGGGCGAGTGCAATCTCACGGTGACACCCCCAACAGGGCGGTGTGTCGATCCCGATGGGGGAGAGCCATTGCAGACGGGGGACGGGCAGTTCTTCGAGCCCCACGCGATAGCGGTGGATGGTGCGGGGAACGTCTACATCTCCGATGCGGGAAACCATCGGATTCAGAAGTTCGACGCTAGTGGAAAATTTTTGCTCAAGTGGGGAAGCCGGGGATTCGCCCCAGGGCAGTTCGATTATCCCCGTGGGCTCGCGTTCACGCGAGGGGGGATTCTCCTCGTCGTAGACCAAGATAACAACCGGGTGCAAGAATTCAGGAGTGATGGAGGCTTTGAGCGCCATTGGGGCCGCTTAGGCAGCGAAGAAGGGGAGTTTCGGTCCCCTCAGGACATCGCTGTCGAGAGCGCAGGCAATATCTACGTCATAGAGTTGCTCAACAACCGAGTGCAGAAGCTTGGAAGTTTCTAGCGAGCAAAAGCCCAAGGAGGCAACGATGCACCGTATCGCGAGAGTGCTGGCTATCGCTATCGTGTTGGGCGCGCTCAGCGCAACATCAGTGGGGGTGGCGCAGAGCAGTCTGTTGCAGCTTGTCTTTCGCGTGCCCGATGGCAGCCCCATTCGCTCCTCGCCCGTGATTGATCTTGCCAAGAACGCCATCTATTTTGGGGCTGATGATGGGAATCTCTACGCGATTCCCTTAATCAGTGCGGAGCAGCCACGGCGGCCCAAGTGGGTCTTCTCGCCCGATCCCGATCCGGCCAAGCGCCGTCCCATGCGTGTCCCTCCAGTCATTGACGAGGCACGCAATAGAGTCTATATCGGGGCTGACGACGGCAAGCTCTACGCCGTGGACCGGGACACGGGGCAGCTTGTCGAAGGCTTCGCTCCTGCTCCTGATGTCTCCCCTCCACGGACTGCTCCCATCCGTGTGCCTCCAGCCTTGGATCAGCCTCGTGGGATGCTCTACGTGGGCGCTGATGACCAGCGGGTGCTGGCGATCAATGCGACTAATGGTTCACTGGTGGAAAATGGAAGGTTTGATAAAGCTAAAGGAGCCATCCGCGCCGCGCCGATCATCGATTTCGTCAAGAGTGCTGTCTACTTCGGTTCTGATGACGGCAAGTTCTACATCATTGATCGGGAGGATTTTGCCAAGGAGAGTTCCGTAGTGGTGGTCGGCAGTCCGATCCGCGGCTCCCCTCTCTTAGATATTCTGGGAGCGGAAGGCGCTGCTATTTACTTCGGCGCGGACAACGGCGTCTTCTATGCAGTTGACCGTGACAAAAACGAACTCTATAAGTTCGAGACCTTCGGGCCGGTGCGCACCAGAGCTGCCGTAGATCCCATCAAGAACGCCGTCTACTTTGTCTCCGACGACGGCAGGCTCTACGCGCTCTTCCGCAAGGACGAGAAAGATAGCAAGGGCCAAACTGTTCCAGGGCGTGAGCGGGGCAAGCAGAAGTTCGCGCTCTCGGTCATCACCGAAGGCAACCCCAATCCCCTCGATGGCGACCTGCCGCGCTCGTCCCCAGTTGTTGATCGTCGTTTGGGATCAACGGGCACAGGGACGATTCTCGTCGGGTCGGTGGACGGCAATCTCTACGGGATTGACCCCGACAGCGGGCGGGCGCGCTTCGTGCACGCCGTACCCGGCGCAGGGACTGATCCCCGCGCCGCTATTCGAACAACACCGGCGCTCTACGTCCGCGGGCCAGGATCATTTCTCGATATCTACGTAGCAGCCGACGATGGCGGCCTCTATGTCGTGACGCGCCGTCCGTAGGGGTCTAGATTTTGACAAGATAACTACAATAGAAAAGCTTCAGGAGGTGGCATCCATGAGCCGCTACCGCGCCGGGGGAAGATCGCTCACGCGCGATCTTGGGATACTTGTGATCGTGATGGGAACTCTTGTCGTGTGGGGAGTAGGGCCGAGTCTCTTTGTGGGCTGGAGCCAAGCAAGTGCTCCCGCCCTGCCGGAGCTGCATCCCATCAGTCTTGTGCTCAATCCGGCCTCTCCTGTAGATAAAGGCGTCGCGGTCGTCGCCAGGGCCAAGATCGTCAACACCGGGGACAGCGCCGCATCGCGCTTCTCCATTGAGTTCTTTTATAGACTGAAGAGCGATCCGGCTCGTCCGTGGCTGAGCTTCCCCGACGGCAAAGGGCTTGTCACCCTACCCCAGGGGCTAAGCCCCCGCGATCAAGCGATCACCGTCGAGGGAACACTCGACACGGCCAAAGCCGAGATCGAGCCGGGCAGCTACGAGATCCGTGTTCTTGTGGACTCTGGGAATCAAATCTCTGAGCACGACGAGACCAACAATGATTTAGTTGTGGGCTTGCAGGTACGCCCCTCGAGGCTGACAAAGCCCGATCTCGTGCCTACGGCTCTCGTGTTCAATCCCCCGTCCCCCATTGATAGCCAGACGACGGTCACGGTCATTGCGACCGTTCGCAACAGCGGCCCCGTGGATGCCGGCCCGTTCGAGGTGCAGTATCTCTTCTGTAAGCTCCCAACGCCGCGCGGCACCTGCCCGCCAGATCAGTTGGTCGAATTTGCGCGAGCTGCCGTGCCCACAGGCTTAAAAGCCGGAGAAGAGCGATCCGGACGCGATCTGCATGGCCAAGAGATCCAATTCCCTAGTCCTAAAGACCCCAGCATGGCCAAGCTCGATCCCGGTACATATCTCATCCAAGTTCGTATAGACCCCACAAGCAAAGAGCAGCCCACTGGCACCATCGAAGAACAAGACGAAGCCAATAACTCTCTCACGGCCTTGCTGACCGTCAAAGGGCCAGAGCTTTTCCCTGAAAGTATTGTGCTCACCCCGACGCCAGTCCGTGCTGGTGATGAAGTGCTTGTCACAGCGCAGATCGCCAACGCTGGGGCAGCGCCGGCTGAGAACGTTCCGGTCGCATTCTTTGTGGACGGGAGGCGCTTCGCGCTCGTCGAGACATCGCTGCCTGCAGCAGAGCAGACGGGCGCTACCGTTACCCCCGCGCGAGCGACCGTGCAAGTGAGCCTGAAGACAGCAGAGTTAGCCCTGGCACCAGGGGTGCATGAGCTGCGCGTCGTCGTTGACCCCGACGATAGAGTCAGTGAACTCGACGAATCGAATAACGCCCTGACGACGGCGTTGACCCTGCTGGCTGCTCTCCCGCAACTGCCGGAGCTGGCTCCCAAGAGCCTCATCGTGACGCCCGCGTCGCCGATTGAGCAAGGCCAGGGCACAGTCACAGCCGAGATCATCAACACCGGTACGCGCCCCGCTGAGGGATTCGACGTTGAGTTCTCCGTGCGTGAGGCCGGACGCCTCCGCTGGAATCCCATCTCTTGTATCGCGAATTGTGTCAATAATAAGCTCAATCCCAATGGGGAGTTGACCGCGCAGGCGCAGCTGCCCGTGCTCGCGCCTGGATCGTATGAGGTGCGCGTCGTCATTGATCCGCAACGACGGATTCAAGAGTCCGATAAAGAGAACAACGAGATGGTCACGAGATTCCGCGTGATCACGCCGAGAAAACCCGATCTGGCTCTTACACAATTGGCGTTCGATCCGGCATCGCTTACTGCTTATCCGGGGCAACCCGTGCGCATTCTCTTCACGATTGAGAACATCGGTGACGCTCCGGTAGGGCCTTCGGAAGCGCAGTGCGCGTATCGGCGTCTCGAAGACTTCGCAGCGCCCCCGACGATCTTCGAGCAGGTCTCTGTGCCGGCTCTCGTGCCGGGGGAGCGAGTGACGAAGGAGTGCCGCGCGAGCATAACCCGCCCAGGCTTCTATGAGCTGACTGTCACGCTCGACCCCAGAAACGCTATT
Source organism: Candidatus Bipolaricaulota bacterium (assembly GCA_026414955.1). Lineage (GTDB taxonomy): Bacteria > Bipolaricaulota > Bipolaricaulia > RBG-16-55-9 > DRXL01 > JANXCC01. Next base: position 22,851 of record JAOAIA010000012.1, on the reverse strand, counting down.
GACGAGCAGAATGAAGCGAACAATGTCGCAACCAGCGGCACGGGCATTCCGGGGCAACCGGGCCAGGGCCAAGCGCTCTTAATACTTGGTCCCGATCTCGTCCCCGTTGCTGCGACCCTGACCGTGCGGCGGCCCAAGACGACCCCGACGATCGCGCCCCCGCCGAGCCTCACCGTCACCCAAGGGGAGGTGCTCGAACTCGAAGTGACCATCAGAAACACCGGCGCGGTCGCTGCCGGGGGCTTTGAAGTCGCTTTCTGCATCCGCGAGTACTTCTCTGATCAAGCGTGCACCGAGATAGGGACGCGCTCACGAGCAACGGGTCTGGGGTTGGCCGACGAGTTCGTTGCACGGACGCAACTGCCTACCGAGATACTTGCCCCGAAGATCTACGAGATCGGCGTCATCGTGGATCCGCCTACGACAGATCAGCCGTTCGGGCGCGTCGAAGAAGTGAGCGAGCGCAATAACTTCATCGGAGGGCCTCGGGCTCCCCGTGGCGTCCAACTGGGGGTTTTGGGCAAGCCCGATCTGACCTTCCGTGAGCCGTTGGTCTTCCAGCCTACCGGCCCTATCCCTGTGGGTACCAAGCTGGGGGTCTTCGTTGATGTTCAGAACCTGGGTGCGGGGCCGACGACTCGCGAGTTTTCTGTTGAGTTCGCGTTCCGGCGCGTCGAAGACCCTGGGCAACCTCCCACAGAGTTTCGCGTCTTCGCCACGGCGACTATCGCGGAGCTTGAGGTCGGGCCGGAGAAGGCCAAGCAAGTCAAGGCCGAACTCGATACGAGCACTCTTGCTCCGGGCATCTACGAGATCCAAGTGACGCTGGACTCGGGGAATCTCATCCCGGAGCTGAATGAGACGAACAACCGTGCGGTCGCTCGTGTCGCTATTGGGACACCTATAGGGCTGGTGGACTTGGCGGTGCAGGCCGTGTCGCTCTTCCCCAATCAAGCGATCGTCTCGCGTGGGCAGATCGTGCGCGTCTCCGCCGTGATCGCCAATCTGGGCACCGCGCCGTCGGGGCCGTTTGTCGTGGAGTTCAGCTATCGCAATCTGCTGAGTTCGCCAGCGACTGATCCGGTCTTCAGCCGTCAAACGATTGCGAATCTTGATGGCTCTGCGCGCACGACGATCACGGCGAGTTTGAACACGATCTCGCTCAGCCCAGGGACGTACGAGATCGCTGTGACGGTAGACCCGGAGAATCGCATCTCTGAGCCGGATGAGACCAATAACCGTCTGGTGATCTTTCTCACGGTGAACTGAGGTGGTGGACAAGCGCAGCGCTCTGCGTTAAGATGAAAGAGGGCCTTAACCCGGTGATCGAACCGCGTCCCCAGAGGCTGCTTCAGGGAGACCCCGCCCAGGCCCAGGGGAAGGATGCATCAGCTTGGGTTAAGGCCTCTTCTTTTTGGCCTCTCCCCCGGCCCCTCTCCCCCTCCGAGGGAGAGGGGGAGGGGTGAGGGGCTAGGGGGTTAGGTCAGAGCATAGAATAGAAAGAGAGAGGAGGCACCATGAGACGCATACCAGTTCTTCTCGTGATCTTCGGAGCGATGGGCCTGTGGGCTGTGGCCCAACAGGGCGGCTTCTTTCAGAGTTACCCCGGCGGCACGAGCAAGTCCGTCTATAAGATCACTCAAGAGAAGTCAGCCTATCCCATTCTCTTGACGATGGAGATTCAGCCCGTAGCGCCTGATACGTTCACGGTCAAGACGACCAACGAAGTCACGGGCACAAGAACAGATTTGGAGCGCGGCGTCTTAGAAGGGCTGGCGCGCGCACAGCTCGAGGTCAACAGCGAGTCGCTCACGGCGCTGCGCAAGTTTTTAGCTGACATTCAGCCCAATACGACTTATATCTTGCCCAATGGGGCGCGCTTTGAAGCGGGCGAGCGCGACAGGATCGCCGGTGTGGACGTGATCCGTGGCGTGCTCACCGACCCGAAAAAACCCGAGCAGCGCACGCTTCTAGCGTTGACGCTCAACAAAGCTGTGCCGTTTCCCCCGTTATTACGGATTGACGAGCGTCGGGGATTGCTCTTTGTGACGGTGTTTACGTTAGAGTTAATAGAGTTTGCGATGCGCCCGTAATGAGTAGGAGTGGGTTTCAGGACCTGCCCTTACAGCAGGTTGATTGATGCTACACGATTTGGTTCTGCTAGCTCTCCGCAATCTCGCGGCGCGCAAGGCGCGCAGCGCTCTGACGCTGATCGGGATCGCTATCGGGATGACGGCGGTCGTAGCGCTGATCTCGCTGAGCTTGGGCGCGCAGCGTGCCATAGAGCGCCAGATCGCAAAGCTTGGCGCTGACGTCATTCTCGTCGTGCCCGCCGGAAGTCTGGGAGAGCCGCGCCCGGCGCGGCTCGATCTCTTGATGCTCAAAAATATCCCTGGGGTCAGGAGCGTGGGGGCGGCGCGGCGCGAGATTCTCTCCGTCAAGAGCGCGGCGACTCCGGGGTTTCTTACTGTCGTAGGGGTTCGCTCTTTTGACGATGGTGAGAGGTTCTTCGGTGGGCTGGAGCTTGCCCAAGGGCGGCTCTTTCTCCCCACAGAAGATGAAGTCGTGCTCGGCGAGGGCGCCGCGCGCGATCTGAAAGTCTCGCTCGGCGAGAGCGTCACTATTCAGAATCGCGCGTTTCGGGTCGTCGGTTTTCTGAAGCGCACGGGGAACGACCAAGACGACTACGCGCTCTATCTATCATTAGAGAAGCTCGAGGAGTTCGTCAACGAAAAGGGCTTGATCTCGGGAGCGTTCGTGCGGGCGGCACCCGGCGTAGATCCAACGACGCTCGCGCAAGAGGTCCACAGGGTCTTGCGAGAATCTGTAGCCGAGCGCGACTTTGTCGTGCAGTCGTCAAAGCAGCTCAGTGACCTCGTCAGCGGGGTGTTGACGGTGCTGCGCTGGACGCTGGGGGCGATTGCAGGGATCTCTCTGCTGGTTGGAGGAATTGGGCTGACAAACACGATGCTCATGGCGATCTTAGAGCGCACGCACGAGATCGGGATTCTCAAAGCTATCGGCGCGAGACGTGAGCACATTCTCGCGCTCTTTCTGATGGAGTCGAGCGTGTTGGGGTTATTCGGAGGGCTGGCTGGACTGCTCATGGGCGGGGCGATTGCGCAATCTGTCGTTTTAGCCGCACAGCAGTTTTTGCGGACAGATCTTTTTAGCGTAGCGTTCGATGGGACGCTGATTTTCGGGTCACTCGGCTTTTCAGTCTTCTTAGGGACGATAGCGGGGTTATGGCCGGCGTGGCGGGCGGCGCGGCTCGAACCCGTCGAGGCGCTGCGTTATGAATAAAAAAAATAGCAGCCAGCGCGCTGAGGGCTGACTGCCGTAAGCTGAACACACGCTTCTTACAGCCCCAACAGGAACGGGATCAAGAAGAGCAACAGAATATTGAAAAACAGAAACTGCAAGAATAAGAGCAACTGCACGAAGGGGTTGGGCTGCGCTGGCAGCGTCTGGCCCGTTAGCGAGAAGACCGTTGATTGTGGGCCATAATAGATGCGGAACGGCTGGCCCAAGTCAAGGCCATCGCTGAGCAATAAGATCCCTGCGCTCACCGTGCCCGACTCGAATCGCCCTGCACCGAAGTCCGGCGTCACCTTGACGATAGAGTGCTCCGACAGTAAGAAGCGCGCCTGCCCCTGCTCGAAGTTGATCCGGAACGGATCGAAGAACGACGTCTTCGCGGGAGCCAGCACCGTCAAGAGAGCGCGCTTATGAACGTATGGCGCGATCGCTTGCTTGAGTTCGGGCTTGAGCTGGCTCTGCATTGTCTGTTCGTTCACGTAGACGAACGCTAAGATAAACTGATTCTCCCCGTCGGTGACGAAGAGCGTGGCTAAGAGCTTGGGGTCAAGCCCGGTCTTCTGGGCGATCTGCTGTTTGGCCAGCTCTTCAAGGGCGTTTTGCCCAAGGGCGGGGAGCATCACGCTGAATAAGAGCACGAACGCAAGAATAGAGACTTTACGCACCGCTGCCTCCTTCTTTCTAAACCCCGGGCTACTCCAACTATGGGCCTGCGATGAAGATGATCAGCGCTATCAAGAAGACGAACCAGAACGCGAAGAGCAGCACCAACACCGGATCAATGATGATCACTGTTGCCACCTCCTGCCGTGTGCAAGATGGGCTTATTATAGTATAGTCAAAAGCAAAAGACAAGAGGCTTTGGTAATGAAGATCACCTTGGTTGCTCTAAAGCTCGAATTATTGCGGAAAGAGACCGCTCTTGACTTTTCGATGGTGAACAGTCTATACTTAACTTTGAAGTATTTCCAAAAGATCTGTCGAGAGGGAGGTGGTACAGGGTTTAGCGCACAATAAATATCTATCAGCCTAGTAAGCCAACATCTCAAAGGAGGAACTCTTTATGCGCAAGATGCTGTTTACGGCAGTTTGTCTTATGTTAGTAGCCGTCACGGCTACGCTCGCTGGCCCTGAGAGGAATAATCTCATCATTGGCACCAACCAAGAGCCGGATCAGTTCAACCCCTGGGAGGGCGGCGCCGACACCAAAGAGAACGTCATGGGGCTCTTCATGATCGGGTTCACGTACTTTGACAACCAGGGCAACTTGCAGCCTGGCTTGGCTACGGAAGTTCCCACGGAGAAGAACGGGCGTGTGCGGGTCGTCCGGGACGCCCAAGGCAAGTTCGTGCGCCAGGAAGTAGACTGGACAATCCGCCCCAATGCCACGTGGAGCGATGGGAGAGACATCACGACAGACGATGTGCTCTTCACTCTCGAAGTGCAGAGACACCCGCTCATCCCGGCGCTCTTCCGGACTTTCTCGAACATGATCCAAGAGATCCGGGTCAGGGACAGGAAGAACTTTACGATTGTCTACAAGGAGCCAAATCTCTTCTACGCCAGCCCGACGGGGCGGCTCGGCCTCGCCCGACACTATGACCTCGCGCCCAAGCACATCTGGGAGCCGATCTTCCGCGAGGCGGTCAGGGAAGCCGAGGCCAACCCCGCCCAAGCTGCAGATATTATTAAGTCCAAGTTCTTGGGCGCCGATGCCGCCACAGGTAGAGACCCCAGCAAAGTCGTGGGCAGCGGGCCGTTCAAGTTTGTCGAGTGGCAGCGCAACCAGTTCGTGCGCTTCACTCGCCGGCCGGACTTCTTCCTTAGCCCGCCAGGCGATCCGAGGAACTACGTCCAAGAGGTGATCGTGCGCTTCTTCACGGCCACCGAGACCGCGCTCTCCGCGATGATCGCCGGTGAAGTGGATGCCAGCGATGATATTGTGCTTGCTGGCCAAGACCCCGCGGTGCTCAAGCAACAGTTGGGTGACCGGGGCAGTGTCGAAGTCTCGCCCTCGGGCTTCCTCGAAATGCTGTGGTTCAATCACTTCACCAGGCGCCCCGGCATTGACTTGCCCGTCTGTCAGACCGCCGATGACTTGCTTTTGAGCGACAAGCGCACTCGTCAAGCGATCATCCAGGCGCTTGATCGCGAGGCGATCAAGGTGGTCTTCCCCGGCGCGGTCGTCTCGAATTCGTTCGTCATTCGCGGCGACATCGGTTACCATGACAAGTTGAACCCGTGGCCGCGCAACGTCGAGAACGCCAAGAAGCTCTTGGCTGAGCTGGGCTGGACACCTGGGCCTGGCGGCGTCTTGCAGAGAAAGACCGCTGACGGACGCACAGTTTTCTTCAGATTGCCGCACGTGACGACGCCGGCGACCTTCCGCGTGCGCACTCAGGAGATCCTGCAGCGCCAGCTACGCGATGTGGGCATTGCCCTAGAACCGAGCAACCAGCCGGCTTCAGTGCTCTTCAGCACCAACTTCGTCAACGGCTCCAACTGCAACTGGTCTGGCATCATTGAGTTTGCCAGCGCCGGTGGCATCGGCGAAGCCCCCGCTGATGAGGTGTCGAGCCACATCTGGGCCGACGACCCAGAGACGCCTGCACCGTTTGACAACGTTGCACGACCGGCCAACGGCATGTCCGGCGAAAATCACAACGGCTACGTCAACCGTGAGTACGACAAGCTGCACTTCCAAGCGCTGAGCGAGATTGACCCGCAAAAGCGCGCAGAGATCCTCAAGAAGATGCAGGAGATCTTCAGTGACGAGCTGCCGGCTATCCCGCTCTACGAGCGTGTGGAGATCTTGTTAAGCAAGAAGGGCTTGGTGAACTACACCAAGGGGACGCCTCTGACCCGTACTCCGATGTGGAACGCCTGGGAGTGGGGTTGGGAACAGAACGGTGCCAGGAAGGTCCGCTAGGCTTTCGCACGAGTGTTGTGAACCGGGGGTGGGGTTAGAAGCCCCGCCCCCGGTTTCGTATAATCTATAGCGACATGCTCAGCTATCTGGTGCGCCGGCTCTTGCAGATCGTCCCAACGGTCTTCTTCATCTCTGTGGTCGTTTATGCTCTTCTCGCCCTCAAGCCCGGTGATCCCATTGACGAATTGCGTTTAGGAAATCCGGGGTTGACTTCTGAAGATATTCAGAGACTCGTGAAGTTCTACGGCCTCGATCAACCGTGGTACACACGGTATTGGGTTTGGCTCAGCCGCGCGGTGCAGGGCGACTTCGGCCCCTCGCGGCGCTTCGGGATGCCCGCGGCCGAATACGTCTTTCGCTACCGTCTCCCCAACACATTGCTCTTGTCGGTCACAGCCCTCTTCATCGCGTTGCTCGTTGCTATCCCTACGGGTATTATCTCAGCGTTGCGCCAACACACCCCATTGGACTATACCGTGACGTTCTTCAATTTTATTGGGGTCTCTATCCCCATCTTCTGGCTGGGGCTTATCTTGATTTATGTCTTTGCCGTGCATTTCCGACAGCTACTTCCCGCCGGCGGACTTTCAACCCCAGGCATCTCTGCTCCCGATTGGGCAGCTATTACCGCACAGACGAGTAATTTCTTTGAAGCGATCAGCCTCTATATCTCTCAGTTGGGGCCGTTCATCACAGATCGTGCGCGCCATTTGATTCTGCCCGTTGCGGCACTCTCGTCCATCCAGATGGCTTCATGGACGCGCTTCATGCGCAGCTCGATGCTCGAGGTCATCCATCTCGACTACGTGCGCACGGCACGAGCCAAGGGATTGCAAGAGCGAGTCGTCATATTTCGCCATGCGCTGCGCAACGCCATCGCGCCGATTATTACTCTCATCGCGCTCTCTATCCCCGCGGCGATGTCCGGTGCGGTGCTCACAGAAACAGTATTCAATTGGCCCGGCATGGGCCGGGCGATCTTCGAGTCCATCTTGAGCAACGACTACAACGTCGCGATGGTCTCATTGATGTTCATCTCGCTCTTGATCGTGATCTTCAATCTGTTGGCCGACATTGCGTATGCGTTGGTAGACCCGCGAATTCGCTATGAGTGAACCGGTGCTGCAAGAGAAAGAACAAGTGCGAGCGCAAGTAATTGTCGAGCGCAGCCCCTCGACGTGGGTACTGGCGCTGCGGCGCTTCCGGCGCCACAAGCTCGCTATCGTGGGCAGCTCAGTCATCTTTGTCTTGATTCTAGGAGCTGTACTCGCCCCGTGGATAACTCCCTACGACGTGACCGACTATAATCTGCAAAAGCTCTTTGGGCCGCCCCGCTTGACCGTTCCCGATGATCCCGCGCTCGCAGGCCCGTGCATTCGCCCCGCGGTCTTGTTCTGGAAGTGCGGGATGCATCCCTTCGGAACGGACGATTTGGGCCGAGATATTCTCTCGCGTGTGCTACACGGGGGGCGCGTCTCGCTCCTGGTGGGGTTTGTCGCAGCGCTGGCGTCAACTCTTTTGGGGAGTCTTCTTGGGGCATTGGCAGCTTACTTTGGGGGCAAGCTCGATGCGATCATCTCGCGCTTTACCGATATTATGCTCTCGATCCCCACCTTCCCACTCCTGCTGATCCTTACGGGCTTGTTAGCGAACCGTGAGTTGCCGCTTTCAGCATATCTCAGCGATGTACTCGGCCCAGCCAAGAGCATCGTCATTATTATTCTCGTCATCGTGGCCCTCTCCTGGATGGGAACAACGCGTCTTGTCCGGGGTGAGATTCTGAGCTTGCGCGAGCGCGAATTCACTGATGCTGCGCGTGCCCTTGGGGCTTCGCATACGCGCATCATTCTTAATCATCTATTGCCTAATACGTTGCACTTGATCATCGTTCAAGCGACGCTGATGGTCGGTGAAGCGATCTTGATTGAGTCTGGGCTGTCGTTTCTGGGGCTGGGGATTCAGCCCCCCGCGGTCTCGTGGGGCAATATGCTCTCGCGGGCCCAAGAGTTTTTCTACTATCCCAATGGGTTTTACATTGCGCTCTTCCCAGGGATGTTTATCTTCTTGACGGTGCTCTGCTTTAACTTTATTGGTGACGGCCTGCGTGATGCGCTCGATCCGCGTCTAAAGGGTCGGGGGTTCACCCCTTGATATTGCAGACGGGCACGAGCTTGGCGACTTTTCTCCCGATCCCCACTTCGTGGCTGACGTGCACCACTTCGTCTAAGTCTTTGTACGCGCCGGGGGCTTCTTCGGCGATCGTAGCCCTGCTTTGCCCACGTACGTAAATCCCGCGCTCGCGTAGCTCCGCAACAAGATTGTCCGCTCTGTATTGCTTGGTCGCCTTGGCGCGACTCATCACGCGCCCCGCGCCGTGCGCCGTGCTCCCGAACGTCTCGCGCATCGCGACTTCGGTGCCCACTAAGATATAGCTGCCCGTGCCCATCGAACCCGGTATGATAATCGGCTGCCCAACATGTCGGAACGCTGCGGGGACTTCCGGACGCCCCGCAGGGAAGGCCCGCGTCGCCCCCTTGCGATGCACATAGACTTCGATCTCTTTATTATTGATCCGATGCGTCTCGCGCTTGCCGATGTTATGAGCGACATCATAGAGCAAGTGCATCCCCAGCTCGCGCCAGCTCGCACGAAAGACGTGCTCAAAGCACTCACGGGCTTTGTGCATGATCAACTGACGGTTGCACCACGCAAAGTTAATCGCGCAGTTCATCGCGGCGTAATAATCTTGGGCGAGCTTGCTGTGTACAGGCGCGCACGCGAGCTGTCTGTCCGGCAGCGAATTCAACAGATCGCGATGCTCTCTCTCAATCAGTTTGAGATAGTCCGTGCAGATCTGATGCCCGTAGCCGCGACTGCCACAGTGAATCATGACGACGATCTGGTCTTTGAACAGCCCGAACTCTTGAGCTACTCTCTCGTCGAAGACCTCGGCGACGCGCTGGACTTCGAGAAAGTGATTACCCGATCCCAGAGAGCCGAGCTGATTCTGAGCGCGTTCTTTGGCTTCATGGGAGACAGCATTGGGATCGGCGCCGGGGCGGACGCCGTTGTCCTCGCAGTGTTCTAAATCTTCTTCGACGGCGTAGCCGTGGCGCAGCGCCCATTGGACGCCCTGCACCGCGACTTTATCTATCTCGGCCTTGGAGAGCTTGCCCGCGATAGACCCCTCCCCAATGCCGGTGGGGATCTGGCTGAAGAGCGTATCTACCAAAAGCTGCTCTTTGCCCTTGAGGTCGTCGTACTGTAAGTTCGTCTTGCAGATGCGCACCCCGCAGTTGGAGATGACAAAGTTGTTAGCGATAAAGTTATGATCTGGATGATCCACAGTGAAGTCATAGACGTAGCCGTCAAACTCTGGAACGGGTTGAAGGGTCTCGATCTGCTCCCAGACCATGCCGCTGCCCCCTAAGCCCTCAGTAGCTAGGCGGAGGTACTCTGCAAACGTTGGAAAGCTTTTAGCTACACGTGGGCTTGTGGCTCGCTCACCGTAAAGGGAGCGTTCCACAAAACGCTGGTTCACGGGATACGCTGCAACAATGGCTGTAGCGGCTTGGACTCCGCTCCCGCTCAATGCCCCCACCAACTCGGCGGCCTGCCGTCGGAGCTGGAGATGGCGTTCTTTGAGCTTGAGATACTGCACAGCGGCGTTCGCCAGTGCATGACGCTCTCGATTATACTCAAAGCCCACTCTACCCCACAGCTGGATGAGATTGTCAGATTTTGAGGATAGGACCAAGCGCAAACGATATGAGCGTCTCCCATCTCGATTGAGTTGTTCGCAGCGCTCACTGATCGTCCTGGTCTCGACGCCGAATTCCCTTAATAATCTACGGATAGCCTCCAGGAAGGCGCGGCCGCTCTCAACGAACCCTTCATGCTTGTTGAGCGATAGGATTGGGGTGTAGAAGTTGTAGCCATGGCCGGTGAGCGTTTGGGGCTTGCTCAGTTCGGCGCCAAAGAGCGCTGCCAAGAAGAGCCGCTTTTGCCAGAGTGGTGCTTTGAAAAGCCAACGAGGAAACCGATACTCTTGACTAGCTTTGATGCCGTAAGGAGCCCCTAAAGCAATGAGTAATACGGCCAAGCTGGTGCTGTTTACGAGAAAACTCGCCTCGCGGCGTTGGAAGCGATATGCTTTATAAGGGGTACGGATGTGATAAGAGCGATCCCGGATGCGGAGCCGGTTCGGCCGATAGCCCAGAGACTGTAAGTCAGCGCGGATCGCTTCTAAGTCTTCGGGATTACCAGAGAAGGATAGTTGAGCCTGGCGGCGCCGATTTCCAAAGGAGATCGCCCCGTCCCCAAGCACAAAGCCGAGGAGCTTCAACAGAACCGGAAGCTGTGGTGAATTGAAGCGCAATGGAAGAAGTCCGCGAGTCCGGAGTTGGTTGATGACCTGCGCTTGAGCGTTGCCTTGGTGGTGCTTGCCGACTTGACGACAGACCTTGCGGATGTGTTCCTCGGTGATGATGATCTCATCGCTAGGCCGTTCATAAGGCACGCCTTGGAAGGGATATATCGCTACCCAATCTCCGGGCTGAAGCCGGGCCAGCTCGACCATCCCCTGTGGTGTCCAGAAGGGGTGATCAGCCGTAGCGATGATCTCGTCTCCGGCACGCGTGACGACGCGATAGACGGTCGTTTTCGGCTTACGCTTCAGAAAGTAAACGGAGCGAGTGCACGTGGCTTTTTTCTGAGAGAAATCTTGGCAGAGCAGCTCGGCTTGCGCCCAGTCCTGCTCCATCTCGGCTATGGGACGGGTGTAGCCATTTTTGCAGATTACAAGAGAACTCCCAGCAATGCAGTTGATATCATACCCGATAGCCCCAGGGGAGATGACGCCCTTCTCGGCGTCAAGGGCTGCTACGCCGCCCACGGGGAAGCCGTAGCCCTGATGGGCGTCGGGCAGGACACAGACGGGACTGTGCACCCCCGGCAGATGGGTCATATTGCGCGCTTGGAGGAGCGTCTCGTCCTCTTTGATCTTCGCTAACAGCTTCTCGCTGGCGAAGACCCGCGCGGGCACGCGCATCCCGCCCGTCTGCGGGATCTCCCAGATATAGTCTGAAATCTTTTTCAGCTCGATCTCGGCCATAGGCATCTCCTCGTGTTGGTATTATTATAGCCATAACGAGAGCTTCTCGCGAATCCCTTGAGCAATGACCAGTTCCGTGATAGACTTTAGGCGTGAAGCGTTATATCGTTTGGTCAAAAGATGCGCTAGATCTCACCGACCCGTGGCAGCGCCGCTGGTGGATTCAGCAAGTTCTTCTGTACGGGCGCGCCGAAGACATAGCCGCTCTCGACTGGGAAGAGGTGCGGCAACTCCTCCCCCACCTAGAGCTGCCTCCCCATGTCCGGCGGCTGTGGGAGGAATACTTCGCGTATGCAAGCCAGAATGCCCCACAGTAGAGGGCTGCTGACCCAAGCTCAACAAGAGATCCTGAAAGCCTTTCAATCGTTGCCCGATGCCCAACACTTCTATTTGACGGGCGGCACAGCACTGGCCGAGTTTTATCTAGGGCATCGTCGTTCGTTTGATCTCGATCTTTTCACTGCCGAACACGGACTTGTTCTCCCCTTCTCGCGCGTTGCCGAGCAACACTTGGCTCAACGCTTTACAGTTCGCGTCATTCGCCGCCTAGAGAGCTTTGTCGAGCTTGAGCTGATCTGGCAAGGCGAAACCGTACGGGTGCAGTTGGCTTACGATTCTCCCTATCGTTTTGCTCCTCCTCACGAGACCCCCCTAGGGCGTGTGAACAACTTCCAAGACCTCGTGACAGACAAACTTCTCGCGTTCTTTGGACGGGCAGAGCCGCGCGATGCCATAGATCTCTTCGCTATCTTGGAAACAGAAGACTTTTGGGAACTCACAGAACTAGCGATGAAGAAGGATCCCGGCTTCGATCTCTACTGGCTCTCTCAAGCCTTGCAAAAGACTCAAGACTTCCCTGATGAGCTAGAGCGCTGGCCGGTGGAACTCGTGCGTCCCATAGACCCCAAGCACCTCAAACAGCGATTCCAAGCGCTGGCTCTAGAGATCATGGCCAGGCTGCAACGCAGCTAAATTCCAGAGCCAATATCCCGACGATAGTGCATCCCCTGAAAGCTGACTTGGGCAAGAGCGGAGTAGGCGCGCTCGCGGGCTTCTGAGACGGAAACTCCAAGCCCCACGACGTTGAGCACTCGTCCTCCGGAGGTCACGATTTTGTTCTCTTTGAGCGCCGTGCCAGCGTGGAAGATGAGCACCCCCTCACCCCACTCCCCTCTCCCTCGGAGGGGAGTGGGGCCAGGGGTGAGGGCTTCGATCACGAAGCCCTTCTCATAATGCTCCGGATATCCTCCCGACGCTATGACGACGCAGACAACGCTGATGGGCTTGAGCGTCGTCTCAAATCTTTCAAGCTGACGCTCAGCAATAGCGAGATAGAACTCTAAGAGATCGAAGTCGAACCGGGGGACGAGCACTTGGGTCTCCGGGTCGCCGAAGCGCACATTGTATTCTAAGACATACGGGCCACGCTCCGTCCAGATCAACCCAAAATAGAGAACCCCTTCATAGCTGAGGTTCTCTTGACGGAGGGCTGCAAACGTCGGCGCGACGATTTTTTTCACGGTCTCATCGAGCATCTGTTCGGTCAGCCACGGCACTGGGGAGATCGAGCCCATGCCGCCGGTGTTGGGGCCGCGGTCGCCGTCGAGCAGTCTCTTATAATCTTGGGCTGTGCCCAGCAATTTCCAAGAGACTCCATCCGAAGCGACAAAGAGTGAGAACTCTTTTCCGGCTAAAAACTCTTCGACGACGACGCGCTGGGAGGCTGCGCCGAATCTTTTCGCGATCATAAACTCTCTGAGAACCTGTTCGGCTTCGGCGTGTGATTGCGCGATGGCGACGCCCTTGCCTGCCGCGAGCCCGTCAGCTTTGATCACAATGGGGGGCTGCATCGTGCGGGCGAACGTGACAGCACGCTCAAAGCTCTCAAAGCTCGCATGTCGCGCCGTGGGGATGCCGTGCTTCTCCATGAATGCTTTCGCATGGACCTTGCTGCCCTCGAGGAACGATGTCCTCTGAGTAGGTGCGATGATTTTGAGATTCTCTCTCTCGAAGAGATCCCTGATTCCGGCGACGATGGGGGCTTCGGGGCCGACGACAGTCAAGTCAATCTTCTCTGTTCGGGCGAACTGGGCAAGCTCGGAGAGATTTTCGGCGCTGATGGGGACGTTCTCTCCGAGCTGAGCTGTGCCGGCGTTGCCCGGGGCGATAAAGAGCTTCGAGAGCTTGGGAGATTGTGCCAATCCCCACGCTAAAGCATGCTCACGTCCGCCAGAGCCGATTAAGAGAACCTTCATTCGTTCACCTCTTCGACTTGCCAGCTTGCACTACTACATCCGTTGGCTTATAAAGAGCCAATTCTCTAACTCGTTCGAAATCCCGATCCGCGCTGGCCAATGCCGTGATCCCCACGCTCAACGCCAGCGCAACTGTGACCGAATCGCTCACCAAAAGGCCGTACTCGTGACGATAGCGCTCACTCATGGCTACAATCTCTGCATCTAGTGGCAGAATCTCCAATCCCATTTCTAAGATCGCATCGACCTGTGTTTGATAGTCTGTGAGGCGTTGCACAATTTCAGGCTTTTCTTTGAGTTTCTTCGCTACATTTCTCGGTGTGACGAGTCTCTTAGTCTCAGCTTCAATCATCATCAGTCGGTGTAGGACTTCCAACAAGATAAAGACTCCCGTGACCCCGAAAACCTCGCCGTGTTCGCATCGTGCTAAGAACTCTCTACACTCTTGAGAGACCCCCGTAAAGTGATAGATGAAAACATTGGCGTCTATGAAGACGCGCGTACCCGTAGGGAGTTTGCTTAAAGGCTTAGCTCTCAAGAACTCCCGGCTCCTCTTCGAGAACTGATTGAACGACTTTCAGGGGGGCCTTGATCGCCCCATACGTCCTGGCAACCACACCCTGAGCGCGCTTGCGCCGCAGATGCTCTTGCAGTGCTTCTTCAATGACCTGGGCTAATCGCTTATGCTCCTTGGCGGCTAAGACCTTGGCCGCTGTCAAAAGCTTTTCATCTAAAACTGTGCCAATCTTCTGCCGTCGCGGACGCGCCGTTCTCTTCATAGAAGTATCAGTATAGCGTCTTTCTAGAAAACAATCAAGATTTCTTACTCTCAGCAAACGCGAGAAGTTCCCATAGATCCCGCACCACTCCATCTGGTTTAATCTCCAGATTCTCGGTGGGCAGACTATTTCGATTCACCCAGATCATCTTCATTCCTATACTCTTGGCCCCCGTGATATCATAAATCGGCGAATCCCCGACGTAAAGCGCCTCGCTCGGCAAGACTCGCGCGAGCTCTACCGCACGACGAAAGATTGCCGGATCGGGCTTGGCTACCCCAATCTCTCCAGAGATCACGATTGGGTCGAACTCGCGCTCCAGATCAAAAAGCTTTATTTTATATCGCTGCACGTCGCTCGGCCCATTGCTGATCATCCCCAGACGAAACCGCCCGCGCAGGGCTTCAAGCACTGCTCGCGCTTCCGGGAAGAGCTTCAGATGGCTCACCCACGTCTGATAGTACGCTTGACTGACGTGCGTCGCTAACTCCTTGTCGTCTATGCCCAGCTTCTTTAAGATACGATACGACCCCTCGCGCAAGAGTTCCGCTCCGGAGTTTGGCGAGTTCAGCCATAAGTCGTGCATCTCAGCCTTGACTGCTTCGGAAGCCTGGCGCCACGCTTCTACATCGAGCTGAGAATACTTGTGTGCCGCGACGCGAAAGCTCGCCTCGACCGCCGGAGGCCGACAGCCCGACGTGTCTAACAACGTCTCGTCGAGATCGAAAAAGATCGTTCTGAGCGTCAATGGCGGAAGTGCCGCACCCCCGTTATGACCATCGTGATCTTGTGCTTTCTTGCGACGGCAAACGCTTCTTCGTCGCGCACTGAGCCGCCCGGCTGAATGATCGCCGCGATCCCGTATTGTGCAGCTAATTCTACAGTATCTGGGAACGGGAAGAACCCATCCGACGCGAGCACCGCGCCACGGGCCTTCTCGCCCGCTTGCGATAGAGCGATTCTCGCTGAGCCGACGCGATTCGTCTGCCCCGGCCCAATCCCTAGCGTCGCTTCGTCTTTCGCGACGACAATCGCGTTGGACTTGACGTGCTTGCAGACCGTAAATGCAAAGACCAGATCGCGCTTCTCCGCCTCCGAGAGCTTAGCGTCGTCGAGGACCTTCCAGCTGCTCTCTTGAATGACGATGCCGTCGGCATCTTGGACAAGCAGATCTCCAGAGAGAAAGCGCAACGTCTCTTTGGGAAAGCGCAGCTCTTGGTAGCGCAAGAGCCGACGATCTTTCTTTTGGTGTAAGACGGGCAGAGCGTCGGGCGCAAAGTCCGGCGCGACGACGATCTCTAAGAATATCTCGTTGAGCTTCTCAGCAAGCTGTCGGTCTACCGTCTGGTTGAGTGCGACGATCCCCCCAAACGCCGAGACGGGATCGCATTCGAGAGCACGCTCATAGGCTTCTTGGAGCGTCTGGCCCCGTGCGACCCCGCACGGGTTATTGTGCTTGATGATCACACACGCCGGGGACTCAAGCTCACTCAGAAGTGCCAATGCTGATTCTGTATCGAGCCAATTGTTATATGAGAGTTCTTTGCCCCACAGGACTTCGACTTGTGAAGAAAGCCCCAGCGCGAGCGCATTCTGATAGAGCGCCGCTCTCTGATGGGGGTTCTCGCCGTAGCGCAGCTCATGCGCTTTCGTGTATGCCAAGAAGAGCCTTTCGCTCGCAATACCCCATCGCTCTCGAAGTGTCTGATAGATCGCGATGTCCAACTCAGCGACCTTCGCGAACGCTTTCAGCGCCAAGCGTCGTTTTGTCATCTCCGAGACGCCGCCCCTTCGCAGCTCTTCCAAAACGCTCGCATAATCTGACGGCTCGGTCAGCACGAGGACGTGCTGGAAATTCTTCGCCGCGGCACGTACCAACGACGGCCCACCGATATCTATTTCCTCAACGAGCTGCGCTTCAGAGAGATTCGGCTTCTTTGCGGCTTCGATGAACGGATAGAAATTGACACAGACTAAGTCTATCTTTTGGATCGCTTGAGCAGCAAGCTCGCTCTGGTGTGTGGGGTCACTTCGGAGAGCAAGAATCCCCCCGAAGATTTTGGGGTGAAGGGTCTTGACGCGCCCGCTTAAAATCTCGGGAAATCCCGTTACAGACTCAATGGGCGTCACGGGGATCTTGCGCTCTTGTAAGAACTTCGCCGTGCCCCCTGTGGAGATAAGCTCCCAGCCCAACTCGACAAGACCACGAGCGAATTCGTCTAAATGCGCCTTATCGCTAACGGAGAGGAGTGCTCTCGGTTTCATAGGGATCACAGTTTAGCTTACCGCAAGTCGGCGCGTCGTGTCAAAGTGTGTACAATAAAGATATGCGCGCTTTTGATATCGTCGGCTTTGGAGCGCTCAATCTCGACGAACTCTATCGCGTCGAGCGAATACTCGATGACGACGAAGGGGAGGTCGTCTTCGCCGGGGCCTACCCGGGAGGCTCAGCTGCAAATACTGTCTATGCACTAGCCCAGCTTGGGCTGCGCGCGGGCTTTCTCGGTGTCGTGGGCGATGATGACGCCGGGAGAATTATTCTGGAGAGCTTTCGCAACGTCGGCGTGGACACGTCTGGGATCGTCATCAAGCCCAAGGCCAAGACGGGGCGCGCTTTGGGATTTATAGACTCTCGAGGACGGCGCACGCTCTACATCGAGCCGGGGGCTAACAGTCTCTTGCGCAAAGCCGAGATAGACTTCAGCTACGTCGCTCGCGCGCAGTTTGTGCACTTATCATCGTTTGTGGGAGAGGAGCAGTGGGCGATTCAGTGTGAGCTGGTGCGCGCGCTCTCTCCAAAGACTTTAGTGAGCTTTGCGCCGGGGGCATTGCTCGCACGTCGAGGGGTGCGGGCGCTCTCCCCCGTGTTGCAGAGAACGCACGTGCTCTTTCTCAATCGGCGCGAGCTGGAGATGCTCGTGCACACAGGCGATCCAGGGATCGGGACACGGACACTGCTGAAGTCTGGCCCCTGCATCGTCGCGGTGACGCTGGGGGCTGAGGGCAGTTACATCACCGATGGCAAGCGCGCTTATAGAGTCGAAGCGCCTCGAGTGAGAAAAATCGTTGACACGACCGGGGCGGGGGATGCGTTTGCTGCGGGCTTTCTCTACGGACTCTTTGAGGAGCGGGAGCTGCGCGAGTGCGCGGAGCTGGGGGCGCAGCTTGCCAAGCTCGCCGTCGGTCAGATGGGCGGGCGGCTGAACGCCGCGATCTCGCGATTGAGACAGTAGCCAGAGGGATAGGGCTGGCCCCCAATATAGAGCGTTCGCTCTTGGATCTCCCACAGCCCCTGCGAGAGCTTTTCGAGAGTCAGCACGATGAGCGGCGTCTCGCCCGCAAATTGCTCCCGCCGAATCTGCTGGACAAGCTCTCTCCATACGGGTTCTTGCTTGGCACGCTCTAAACCCTGCGCCCGCACCAGCGCCGTCACTGCGATCCAGAGCTTCGTCAGCCCCTCCGAGCTGAGTGGGAACTCGTACCAGGAGATGACCGGCCCACGGTCTGTTTGCTCCGTCGCGATGTGCAGCATCCCCCCGGCTCTGAGATAGCTTATGCTCATGATCTGGGGGATCTCTTGAGCTAATTGTTCTTGAGGCACAGCCAAGAGATAGGGCAGCGGGCGCTCGGCTTGCTCTTCCATCACCTTGGGCCACATCCCGATGGGGCCGATCTGCGGGAGCGCCGGATGTAAGTTGAGCACATCGAGCGCGCTCAAAATCTCTGGGCTGAGAATCTGCATATACCCAACTGAGAGATACAGCGTCACGTCTTGAGGCAAGAGCTTCAGCAACGCGCGATCATGCTCGGTGCGCCAGCGAGCTAGGAGCTTTGGGTCTGTGCGGGCCTGTTCGCGCAATTCTTTCTGAAACTCCCGCGACGGGAAGAAGATCAGCTTCTTCAGAGATGTGAGAGCTTTCACAGCCTCGATGCGCTGTGCTAATGCTCTATCTGAAGGGTGCTCCGGGACGTTGCAGAGCACGCACGGCACCTCAGCTATGATGCGCCCCGACGCGATAGCACGGTCGAGAGCGCGCAAGAGTGTCACAGCGTCATCATCGTGCAACGACGTGAGAATCCCAAAGCGTTTCATCCCAAGCTCCCAATAGCTTCGCCGCGCAGGCGGCGCCGCATCTGCCCGCTCTTTGCGATAAATGCGTCGTCTATCTGGGTGGTGAGTAAGTCAGGTCTGCGAGGCAGGGTGAGAGTCAAGACGCGCTCGCGCCCGCCCTGCGCAAACGCCTCTGCGATCTCCGCCAAGATCAACGCATCTGAGCTGATACACCCAAGTTCTGCAGCCCGCAGCGCATAACTGTTCCCGTTGAACGCGACAGCTAAGCCCCCTTCGCGTCGGACTGATTCTAACGCCTCGACATCAGTGATGCTGTCGCCGACGTAGATCGTCTGCGCAAGAGAGATTTGAGTGCGCTGGGCGACATCGCGCAGCGCGCGGGCCTTCTCTGGGCCGCCCACAGGCTGAATCTCGCGCAGAACACGCCCGACTCCCATCTGAGCGATCTTCTCCCAAAAGACCTCATCGAGATAGGCGACAAGCTCTCCAGACAGCTCCGATTTCTGATCCCAGACCCCTGACTTCTTGAGAATTTGACTGTAGAGTGCGTGCAGCTCTTGGCGCTCTCGCTGGGGAAGCTCATGCGCATCGAGCGAGATTTTCGTGCCATAGGCGTTCTCGCAGGGGAAACGAAACATCTCACAGACGGCGCGCACATAGGGTTCATAGCTCGTGCTGATGATGAACGCGGGCATCTGTGAAAGGATGCGCTGGAGCGCCTCAGGAGCACTGGGGACGGGCTTGATGCGCTTCCGAGAGAATTCTGTGAGATCGCGGTCACACAGGCCAAACGCAAGCAGAAAGGGCACAATGAGCGTTAAAGTGCCACCGGCGCGGTAGCCCGGACGCTTGAGGATGTCGGCGAGGACGTCATCGTATTTGCTGATGAGCGCGAAAAACCGCGCGCCGTCAGGGAGAAAATGCGCTGCGATCTCAAACGCGTTGTCGTTAAGTGTCAGCGGGCCTTCGAGATCGGTGACAAATTGCACGCGTGCCATACGATCAGTATACCCATCATGCGTACAGCGAGCAATTGGTCAACGACGCGGGAGATCGTTTATAATAGAAAGCCACAAGAGCAAAAAGAGAAAGGGGGTGAGAAGAGATGAACAAGAGCGATCTGGCGGAGCTGATCGCGGCGCAGGCGAAGTTGCCCTCGAAGGCTGCAGGCAAGCGTGCTCTCGAAGCGGCCCTGAATGCTATCATGGAGGCAGTCGCCCGTGGAGACTCGGTGACGTTGGCGCGGTTTGGTACCTTCCAAGCTGTCACGCGCAAGGCGGCGCGGCGTTTCAATCCTCGCACGCGCCAGCCCATAGATGTTCCGGCCAAGCGTGTGCCCAAGTTCAAGGCCGGCCGCAAGTTCAAGCAGCTTGTCTCCAAAGGCCGATGAATTCTCCCCCACCCCCCCCTCTCCCGCGGAAGGGAGAGGGGACTGGGGTGAGGGTGCAAAGAGAAGCTATGTCCAGCGTCTACCATCTCAGCGTGAGCGAGGACGAGATTGCGGGGGCGCAGATCGCCCTCCTCCCCGGCGATCCCGCTCGGGTCGAGAAGATCGCCACGACGGAGCCTATCAAGAACGGACGATTCATCGCATCTCATCGGGAATTTTGCACATGGCTGGGGGACATCAGAAGGACTCCCATCGTGATCACGTCTACAGGGATCGGCGGGCCTTCGACAACAATTGTTGTCGAAGAGTTAGCGCGGCTTGGCGTGCACACGTTTCTGAGAGTCGGCACGACGGGCGCGCTTCAGTCTTTTGTGAATATCGGCGACGTCGTGATCTCGACGGGGGCAGTCCGACTCGATGGCGCTTCGGCGCATTACGCGCCGATAGAGTACCCCGCTGTTGCTGATTATGCGCTGGTGTGGGCGCTCGTCGAGGCTGCTCGAACACTCAAAATTCCCTATCACGTTGGGATCACGTGCTCGTCGGCGACGTTCTATCCGGGTCAGGAGCGTTCCGACTCGTTCGGTCGGTACGTGATCAGGGAGCTGAAGGGCACAAAGCGCGAATGGCAGCGCTTGGGCGTGCTCAACTACGAGATGGAAGCTGCGACTCTCTTTGTGATGTGCAGCGCGCTGGGATTACGAGCTGGCTGCGTCTGCGGGGTCGTCGACACGCCCACACAAGAAGAAATCAGCGCAGAAAATCTTCAGGTTGCTGAGCAGAACGCGATCCGAGTCGCTGGCACTGCGACCGAGATCTTCTTGGAGAGACACAAGCCATGAGAAGCGTGATCGTGCTCGCGCTCGTCAGCGCGATTCTGACAGGGTGTTCCAAATCGAGCGAGCAAACTCCCGCGCAGAAAGGAGGGTCAACGATGATGCTGACAAGCTCAGCGTTCACTCACGGAGCGATGATCCCGAAACAGTACACGTGCGATGGGAGAGACATCTCACCGCCCCTAAGCTGGAGCGAGCCGCCGGAGAAGACCCAGAGCTTCGCGCTCATTATGGACGATCCTGATGCCCCGATGGGGACGTGGGTTCACTGGGTGATCTATAACATCCCAGCGACGGCGCGGGCGCTGCCGGAGGGCGTCCCGGCGAACGCTGATCTCCCTGATGGCAGCCGCCAAGGGCGCAACAGTTGGCGACGCTTGGGCTACGGAGGGCCGTGCCCGCCCAGCGGAACCCATAGATATTTCTTCAAGCTCTACGCGCTCGATACGGTGCTCCCGCTCGCGTCAGGGGCGACAAAAGAAGAGCTTCTGAAGGCGATGGAGGGGCATATCTTAGCACACGCAGAGCTGATGGGGAGGTACGCAAGACGGTAAGCGCTCGCAATGCCGCCGGCTTTTGGCTAACTTAGGCGAGCACTCTCTTTATACTCCCCAAACTCTTCTCTGAAGAGATCGCAGATCTCCCCGACGGTCGCGTAGGCTCTGACGGCTTCGAGAATAGAGGGTATCAAGTTCTCGTCGGTGCGCGCTGCTGCGCGAAGCTTCTCAAGCGAGTGCTTCACGTTAGCAGCATCGCGTGTCCGGCGGACTTCCTGTAATCGCGCGAGCTGCTTCTCAATGACTTCAGGCGCGATCTTCAAAATCTTTGGCGGCTGCGGCTCCTCGCCCGCAAAGATATTGACCCCGACCACAAGGCGCTTCTGCTCCTCGATCTCGCGCTGCTTTCTATATGCGCTCTGCTCGATCTCCCGCTGCACATACCCCAGCTCTATCGCTCTTCTCATCCCCCCAAGTTCGTCTATCTGCTGAATATATCGCTGGGCTTCTTCTTCGAGCCGATCCGCCAGCCATTCGACGTAATAGCTGCCCCCCACGGGGTCAATCGTGTCGGCGACGCCCGACTCTTCTGCGATGATCTGCTGGGTGCGCAGCGCGATTCTGACAGCTTCTTCGGTGGGCAACGCGAGGGCTTCGTCATAAGAATTCGTGTGCAGCGACTGCGTGCCCCCAAGCACGGCAGCCAAAGCTTGCAGCGTCGTGCGGATGATATTATTCAGGGGCTGCTGCGCCGTGAGCGACGACCCGGCTGTTTGCGTGTGGAAGCGCAGCATCAGAGATTCTCTCTTCTGAGCGCCGAAGCGCTCTCTCATCACTTTCGCCCAGAGCCGTCGGGCTGCTCTGAACTTGGCGATCTCCTCAAAGAAATGATTGTCGCACGAGAAGAAGAACGAGAGCTGCGACGCGAATCGGTCTACATCCAGCCCGCGCGCTCGCACGGCATTGACGTACTCGATCCCGTTGGCGAGCGCAAACGCGATCTCCTGCACGGCCGTCGCGCCTGCTTCTCGCATGTGATACCCCGAAATGCTGATGGGGTTCCATCGGGGGAGATGCTCGGCGCAGTACGCGATAATATCAGTGACCAAGCGCATCGAGAACTGCGGCGGGAAGATATACGTCTTGCGCGCAATGTACTCTTTCAGAATATCGTTTTGCGTTGTGCCGGAGAGCTTTTCGCTAGGGACGCCCTGACGCTCAGCGACGGCGATGTGCATGGCTAAGAGAATCGCTGCTGTCGCGTTAATAGTCATCGAGACCGAGACCGTGTCGAGAGAGATCCCGTCGAAGAGGATCTCGAAATCTTTGAGCGAGCTGATAGCCACCCCGGCCTTGCCCACTTCGCCTTCGGCTTTCGGGTGATCGGAGTCGTAGCCCATCTGTGTGGGGAGATCGAAGGCGACAGAGAGTCCCGTCTGCCCTTGGGAGATCAGATACTTATAGCGAGCGTTGGTCTCTTCGGGGGAGCCGAAGCCCGCGTATTGTCTCATCGTCCACAGCCGTCCCCGATACATTGTTGGATACACCCCGCGCGTGAACGGGTACTCTCCGGGGAAGCCGAGCTGCTCTTGATAGAAGCTCGGGTCGGCTGTGGGGATTTCGTGAGGCGTATAGAGCCGTGCGACTTCGATCTGGGAGTCG
>JAOAIA010000122.1 GCA_026414955.1 Candidatus Bipolaricaulota bacterium | reverse complement strand
GACGATAACGCCAGCGGCAGCTCGGCGGTCTTAGAAGCCGCGAGAATTCTCAGTCAATATAAGTTCAAACACACCATTCGTTTCGTGCTCTTCACGGGAGAAGAGCAGGGGCTTGTGGGCAGTCGGGCCTATGCGGGCAAGCTCGCCAGTGAGGGCGTGCAGATTCTCGGGGTCTTCAATATGGACATGATCGGCTACGACGGCGACAGCGATGGCGCGTTTGAAGTCCACGCCGGCACGCGCGCGGAGTCCGTGAAACTCTCTGAGCTTGTGGTGCAGACGCTCCAGACGTATGAGATCAAGCTGAAGCCGGACGTGTTAGAAGCCGATGCGACGAATCGCAGCGACCATGCGTCGTTCTGGAGTCGCGGGTATCCTGCGGTCTTAGTAATCGAAGACAGCGAGTACGGCGAGACGGACGATTTCAACCCGTACTATCACACGACGGCGGACACATTAGATAAGCTCGATCTCTCGTATGCCAAGCGCATCGCGCAAGTCGTGATCGGGACAGCAGCGCAGCTTGCTGAGCCGATGCAAAATAACTGATCCGCAGCGGGCAAATTGGCATTATCCTTACCAGATCCCTTCTGAATTAACAAAAGCCTGAGTTGACAACTCGTCAAGTAATTAGGTAAATTGTGAAGAGGAACCTACAATGAAAGTAACTTATGCAGCGATGGGTTTGCAGTATGAATTTGCTACCCACTTTTTGGATAAGCGAGGAATGCTAATCGATGCTGGTA
>JAOAIA010000121.1 GCA_026414955.1 Candidatus Bipolaricaulota bacterium | reverse complement strand
CCCTTGGGCACGTACTTCTCGCGGCGAAAGCCGATTATGCCATCGCCCCCGCGACCCCCGACAACGCAGATCTTCGCTTCATCGAGAAACAAAGCTACTTACCCTATGTGCGAGTTTCTGCTCCGTGGCCGGTGAATGAATTCACCGGCTTAGGAGATGGGAAGCGTGCTCAAGCACGCTAGCCCGCTTCAGCGGGCTTCTCTCTGCTGAGCCGGATGCTTGAGCATCCGGTCCAGACGCTTACTCAGCGCGGACATGCACAAGATGCCCCTGGAAGACGACGCGCCCATCACGTAGGGCAAAGAGCGTATGGTCGCGCCCAAGGCCCACGCCCTCACCGGGGCGAAAGCGCGTCCCGCGCTGGCGCACGATGACGCTGCCCGTGCGCACGAATTCCCCACCGAATGCTTTCACACCCAAGCTCTTGGGATTGGAGTCACGCCCGTTGCGCGAGCTGCCGCTGCTCGTCTTGTGGGCAAAGAGCTGCAGATCAAATCTTCTAGACGTTGACATTGCCAACGACCTCCTCAACCTTCAGGTATTCTGGGTACTCGCGCGCGATGGCGCGCAGCCCCAGCACCATCGTCTCTAAGATCGCGTCAATCTCGCGATTGAGAAAGATATCCCGCTCCAATTGACACGAGAGATACCCTTTCTCCTGCTCGACTTTCGTTCTGAGCTTCAGATACTCTTCTAATCCCAAGACGGCTGTCTGCAAGATGGACGAGACGCCCGCACACACCAGGTC
>JAOAIA010000120.1 GCA_026414955.1 Candidatus Bipolaricaulota bacterium | reverse complement strand
CATCAACCCTGAGATCATAAAAAAGAGCGACGAGACAGAAGTCTGGGTCGAGGGCTGCTTGAGCATCCCTGGCATCGAAGCTGAGTTCCCACGTCCGGCGAGAGTAACAGTACGAGCGCTCGACCCCGATGGGAACGAAATTATATTAGAGCGCGACGGGCTCACCGCGCGGGTCTTGCAGCACGAGATTGATCACCTCGACGGCGTGCTCTTCATTGACTATCTCAGCCAGACGAAGCGCCTGATGCTGCTCAAAGAGTACGAGCGATTGCAAAAAGAAGGGCCGAAGTCGCGCAAAGATACGAAAGTCTTCTGAAAGGCCAGATGCTGCAGCATCCGGCTCAGGAGATGGAAGCCCCTCAAGGGGGCTAGTTTCGCCCAAGGCAGATGAGCCGACGACTTCAGTCGCCGGAGGAATATGAACGTCATCTTCGTAGGCACAGCGCCGCTGGGGGTTCCCACGCTGCGCGCTCTTGCTGAAAAGCACAAGATTCTCGCGGCCTTCACTCAGCCGGATCGGCCCGCTGGGCGCGGCTTGGTCTTGACGCCTCCCCCGATCAAGCAAGTCGCTCTGGAGTTGGGCCTGCCCGTCTATCAGCCGGAAAAGATCAACCGCGAAGCTGAGTTTATAAAGACTTTGAATCCCGACGTGATCGTCGTGATCGCTTTTGGGCAGTTTCTCTCCAAGAAGCTCTTAGCGATCCCCAAGTACGGGTGCATCAATCTGCACGCGTCGCTCTTGCCCAAGTATCGTGGGGCTGCGCCCATTCAGTGGGCGATCATCAATGG
>JAOAIA010000119.1 GCA_026414955.1 Candidatus Bipolaricaulota bacterium | reverse complement strand
CGGCAGCACTTCTGCACTCTCGGGAGCCCGCGACCGGAATCGAACCGGTGGCCTTTCCCTTACCAAGGGAACGCTCTACCTCTGAGCTACGCGGGCCGGACAAAAACTTCCCACCTTGGGGAAGGTCCCGCCTGTGAATACGCTATTATAAAGCAAAGCACCAGCCAACGCAAGGGGTGCAGGGGGAGGGATTTGAACCCCCGAAGGCACAAGGCCAACGGATTTACAGTCCGTCCCGTTTGACCGCTCCGGAACCCCTGCAGGCTTGGGATATTTTACCTGACAATCCCAAAAATTTCCACGTCTCGGTCATTAAGTCGGTAATCGGCGTTCATACCACAGCCAGCTGAGCAAGCGCGGAAGAATAACCAGCACAAAGACGAAGAGCACCGGTCCAGAGATCGCCCATATAAGCTCTTCTATGGGAGAAGGAGGAAATCGATAGAGACCAAACCCCAACGGGCAACAAATTATAAGACAGCTCGAAAGAACTCTCACATTCCCGACGATTCGGTTGATAGGGTAGTTATGGACAACAATCGTTTGCAATCCTTTCAAGGATCTATCATAGCAAGCTTTATGAAAGGGGCGAATGGCGAGCCAGTGCCAGGCGGTCACGAGATCGCGACGTGATCGGATAGGGGCACGGCACTCAATACAGAAGATAGCCTGCTGCTTAAGCATAGTCGCCCTCTTGGTGGAGCCGACGGCCGGAGTCGAACCGGCAACCCACCGCTTACAAAGCGGTTGCTCTGCCGATTGAGCTACGTCGGCATTTGTCTTTTTCATTCTAGCGATTCTTGCTCACTCTAGCAAGGGTACGTACCCATATGCTACTATAAGCCCTATGGACTCAGGGTTCGCAGAGATTGCCCTCAAGGTTATCGTCATTCTTGGT
>JAOAIA010000118.1 GCA_026414955.1 Candidatus Bipolaricaulota bacterium | reverse complement strand
GCTCTGGCTACTGCATCCAAGGGGAGATCAAGCTGTGGGAGGTGGGCAGCGGTAGTCTTGAGCGCACCCTCTCCGGGCACACGAGCTGGGTCTTTTCCGTGGCGTTCAGCCCCGATGGGCGGCTGCCTGCCTCCGGCCCCGCCGCCAAGACCCTCAAGCTGTGGAACATCAGCGACTTGGTAGGGAGGTGAGGATTCAAAGCAGGGCAGACACCAGGGTCTGCCCCCACAGGATCGGTAGGGGCGCAATTCATTGCGCCCTATATTCAAACGATCGCGATAAACCACGCCCTATTCCAGACAGGCGCAATTCATCGTGCCCTAGTGCAGACGGGCGTGTGAATTGTGCCTATTTGCGTGTGAATCACGCGCCTATTCAGACGGGCGCGATGAATCACGTTCTATTCAGGCGGGCGCGATGGATCGCGCCCTATTCAGACAGGCGCAATGAATTGTGCCTATTTGCGTGATGAATCACGTCCTATTCAGGCGGGCGTGGTGAATTACAGGCGGGCGCGATGAATCACACCTATTCAGCGGGCGCGATGAATCACGTTCTATTCAGTGGGCGCGATGAATCGCGCCCCTACAAGGTTGGGGGGGTGCCTTGGGTTCGCTATAATAAATCGTGCACAAGGAGGCCTTATGATTCGCGTGGCATTGAACGGGTTTGGGCGCACCGCGCGCACGTTCTTTCGCATCGTGCAGAAAGACCCCCAGATCGAAGTCGTGGCGATCAACGTCCGGTCGCAGACCCCAGAGCAAGCTGCGTATCTCTGCAAGTACGACTCTGTGTACGGGCGCTTCGACGGCGACGTGAACTTCGGTGAAGACTGTATCACCGTGAACGGCAAGAAGATCAAACTCACCCAGATCGAAGACCCCGCAAAACTCCCGTGGGGGGACCTCAAAGTAGAT
>JAOAIA010000117.1 GCA_026414955.1 Candidatus Bipolaricaulota bacterium | reverse complement strand
CGCGTAGACTGTGATCCCTATAAAGCGTCCTTCAGCATCGAGTTCATCTACCCCAAGGGCAACGTGCCAAAAGTTCCCAATCACATAGAGATTGAACCCCGGCTCGTCGAACGCCGCTTGGACACGGACAAAATAGATATTGACCGACGAAGCCATCGTCACGACGAAGAGCACCGTCAAGATCGCGATCCGGCGGAGCCGTGAGCGAGCACACGCGCGCATAGCTCTATATATAACAGAGAGGCTTTCGCCCTGCAACGCGCCGCTTGCACACAGCCAGGGGAGTTGCTTAAATAAGATTCGCACTCAAGGGGGTTTGTGCGATGGACGCACGATGGTGGATATGGCTTGGAGTAGCGGTCTTTTTCGCGATAGCAGGGTATGTATGGTGGAGCACGCTCAGCTCGTCTCAGCTTGAGCCAACAGTCCTTGTGCTGGAGAATATCGCCGAGAGCCGACTGACATTGGCCCGCACGCCCGCGGGCAAGCTCGAATATCGCCAGTTCCCCATCAAAGTAGCCCCGTATTTTCGCGAGAGATCTCATGAGTTCAGTTATATCTTGGGCGGGCGCGCTGCAGGGTTTCTCAAGAACCAAGACATCCAAGTTCAGAAGGACTCCTTCTTGATTATCCCCCGGCGGACAGCCCTAGGGCTGCGCGTCACAAGTGTTGATCCGTTGGAGATTTTAAGTTTTTACGCACCCGCCCCCGATGGGCTCGACGAAGTCCAAGTGCTCATCGGCGACGTCTTCCCGTTGGGAGACCCCTCGTCACTGTGGCCCCAGCCCCTGTCCCCCAATGAGTCCGACATACGGCCCCAACTATTGAATCTCGCGACCCTAGAGAACAAAGAGCTACCTGAGGGGAGTTCGACGTTTGAGTGGGCGTATCTGGCCAGGAGTACCGTTGGGTCAGCGGCATTGG
>JAOAIA010000116.1 GCA_026414955.1 Candidatus Bipolaricaulota bacterium | reverse complement strand
TTCTCAGCTTTGAGGCGCTCACCGAGATAGCGCGTCTGGCCGATTCTATCACGGAGATACTCTTCGTCTAACGCTTCGTATAACCCGACAGCGATCGCTTCCAAGTCGCGCCCGGCCAGACCCCCGTACGTCGGAAAGCCCTCAAAGAGTATGAGCTTCTGCACGCAGCGCCAGTAGAGATCTTCGTCGTTCATTGCCAAGAGACCACCGATGTTAGTGATCGCGTCTTTTTTAGCCGAAAAAGTCATGCCGTCGGCAAGCGAAAAAATCTCGCGGGCGATCTCGATGGGCTGTTTGTGAGAAAAACCAGGCTCGCGCTCTTTGATAAAAAAGCAGTTCTCGGCGAAGCGACAAGCGTCGAGAAAGAATGGAATTTTATAAGCTTTTGCGACCTCGCTGACAGCGCGAATATTGTTCAATGAGACCGGCTGGCCTCCCCCGGAGTTATTGGTGATCGTGAGCATGATCACGGGGATGCGCTCGCGCCCGTGCTTTCTGATCAGATCTTCCAGAGCTGCGACGTCCATATTGCCCTTGAAGGGATGCTCTTTGATTGGGTCGTAGGCGTCTTCGATGACGAGATTAACGGGCTGGCCGCCGACGGCTAAGACGTTCGCTCGCGTCGTGTCGAAGTGCATATTATTAGGGACGATATCTCCGGGCTTGACGAGCGTCGAGAAGAGAATATGCTCAGCGGCGCGCCCCTGATGCGTGGGCATAAAATATCTGAACCCAAAGATATCTTTGACGGCTTTCTCTAGACGATAGAAGCTTTGCGCACCGGCGTAGGATTCGTCGCCTTGCATCAGGGCGCCCCATTGGGCGTGGCTCATCGCACCGGTGCCGGAGTCTGTCAGTAAGTCAATATAGATATCTTCAGCGCGGAGTCGAAAGACATTATAGTCAGCTTCTTTGAGCCTCTGTTCGCGCTCAGCACGTGATAAGAGCCTGATGGGTTCGACGACTTTGATCTTGTATGGTTTGAACACTGAATAACCTCATGAGAATCACTGAAAACACGGAAGAGGGCCACAGATTACACGGAAACAGCTTGATTTCTGTGCCTTCCGTGGCCTTATTC
>JAOAIA010000115.1 GCA_026414955.1 Candidatus Bipolaricaulota bacterium | reverse complement strand
TCAGAAAATATTATGTTACAACCAACTTCTTTAAATGGTATAAATGGTATTGATATAAATGATATTTTATCTAAAATTTATACTATTACAATAAATAATCCCAATATAGAAAAAGGTAAAATTTATTTTTACCTTGATAGTAAAGATGAAAATAATATGCCATTTATTCCATATAATTTTTTAGATAGTACTAATAATATTGCTTGGTGGAAAAGAGAAGAGAATATAAAAGGTAATATAATAATATTTGATTTTGAAAAACAATTAAATAACAATAATATTATATTTACTTTAAATTCAATACAAGAAGGTGGGGAAGGCGGAATTATACCTATGTAATTTTGATGAAATTATATAAAACAAGGAGTGAAAAGTGTGAGCAATAAAATTTATAAAATTATTGTAGAAAATTTTAGTACAGGTCAAGAAAATTTATTATATAAAGATAATAATATCTATAAAATTAATAATTTTATATCAAATAAATATATTGTACATTCTTATAATTTATTACAATATATTTTAAATACACAAAATCCAAATATAGTTATTAATAATTCAAACAATTGGTTTTTTGATAGTAATAATTCTTTAATAAAAAGTAATGATATTTCTAATAATCAAAACACTTTTCTTCAATTTACTTTAAAAAAAGAATTTTTTAATAATATTATTGATTATTCAGAATTAAATTTAAAAATAAATTTTAAAGTAAGTTCAGAACTTAATTATGATAATTTTTTTATATATATCAACAATCAAATAATTAATATTGAAAGTGGAGAAGTAACAAAAACAATTGACTATAATTTTACTGATGTTAATAATGATTTGGAAATAAAATTTAAATATGAAAAAGATAGTAGTGTTAGTGTTGGAGAAGATGGCGTTACCATTTTAGATATAAAATTAAATGTTTTAAAGGAACAACAATTTCAAATATATCCTAAAGAAATAATAAAATTAAATAATGAACCTATAAATGCCACAGGAGTACAAGATTTATTATTACTAATTGATGATAATATTAATCAAAAAATTAATACTACTTCAAAATATAAACTATATTTTAAATTAAAATATTATAGTTTATATTTAATAGAAGAAACAAATATTAATTTTGTAACAAAAACCACAGAAGAGAAAAAATTATTTAACATAACTGGTTCTACACTAGATTATATTACTTATCTTACACCATGGATAATGGATATTAATAATTTACAAGCATTAAAAATTACTAATTCAGATAAAAATATAAAAATGCAAATAGAAGATATTTATTTAATAATAGGTACAGAAAACATAGAAGAAAAAATAACTGATAGTATTGAAGAGTATATTAATATATTAGAAAGTGGAAATGGAAGTGGAAATGGAAGTGGAAGTAATGGATCTGAAACCGGAAAAAATACAGTTGAATATGCAATAAATATAAATAAAATAATTGGTAATCCCTATTTTAACGACAAGTGGAAAAAACAATTTTATAT
>JAOAIA010000114.1:1323-1551 GCA_026414955.1 Candidatus Bipolaricaulota bacterium | reverse complement strand
GGATAGCGTTGAACAAAGCTCAAGAGGCTCGGCTGCTGTGAGCGTTTGGCTTCATATGCGCCAAGCGCAGCGCATTGCCTGTCACAGCGAGCGACGCGCCCATGTCGCCAACGAGCACAGCCAACACAAGCGTCACATAGCCGGGGAAGACCCCTAGACCCAGACTGAATTTCGTCAAGATTGAGAAGAAGATATTTTGCTGAATGACGCGTCGCGCCCGGCGGCTTA
>JAOAIA010000114.1:0-1313 GCA_026414955.1 Candidatus Bipolaricaulota bacterium | reverse complement strand
TGGTCTCGTGGGCTCGGAGATGTGTATAAGAGACAGAGATACGGGAGCTTGCTCAGGTCATCGCTCATGAGCGCCACGTGCGCTGTCTCCAACGCCGCGTCGGTGCCAATGGCCCCCATCGCAATCCCAACTGTAGCTGTTGCTAATGCCGGGGCATCGTTCACGCCGTCGCCGACCATCGCGGCTTTGCCGTAGCACTGCAAGAGGTTGCGAATCTCCGAGACTTTTTCTTCGGGCAGCACGCCAGCGCGATAGTGCGCAATACCAAGCTGCTGCGCGACGGCTTGAGCTGTGCTCTCGTTGTCCCCTGTGATCATGATGACTTCTAATCCGAGGCGCTTCAACGCGCTGACGGTCTCCTGGGCTTCTGGACGAATCTTATCGGCTACGGAGATCAGACCTAGCAGGCGCTCTGAGGTGCCAACACCAATAACTGTTTTGGCTTGAGAAGCTAGGCGCAAAGCTTCACCAGGAGAGGCATGAGGGAAGAGCTCCAGCTTGCCTACGCGATAGAGCTGCCCATTGATTTGAGCTTGCACACCCTGGCCGGTCAGCGAGAGAAAGTTTTGAGCTTCGGGGAGTGCTCGCTTAGGAGTGCTCTGATCGTAATGGCGCACGATCGCTTGCGCGATGGGGTGCTGGCTCTTGCTCTCCAATGCTGCTGCAATGCGCAGCACTTCTTCTGGGGAAGAGCCGTCGAACGCAATCACGTCGGTGACGGTGAGTTCCCCTGTAGTGAGCGTTCCCGTCTTGTCTAGGACGATCGCTCTGACTTGCCCAAGCTCTTCTAAGTAGATACCGCCCTTGATGAGCACGCCGTGGCGCGCTGCGCTGGTGATCGCGGAGATGATCGAGACCGGGGTCGAGATGAGCAACGCACACGGGCACGCAATTACCAGCAGCGCCAGCGCGCGTGAGAACCATTCTGAAAAAGAAGCCCCAAAGACGAGCGCAGGGATCGTTGCCACCAACGCCGCGATCAGCACAACGCTGGGCGTATAGTACTTGGCAAAACGATCTACAAATTTTTCTATGGGTGCTCTTTGCGCTTCAGCTTCTTCAACCAAGTGAATGATCTTAGCGAGCGTCGTATCCTTGGCACGTTTGGTGACTTTGATTTCAAGATAGCCCTCGTGATTGATCGTGCCCGCGAAGACTGCATCTCTTGGGCGTTTCTCGACGGGAAGCGACTCGCCGGTGATCGGCGCTTGGTTGACCGACGAGCTTCCCGATAACACAATGCCGTCTAGGGCGATGCGCTCGCCCGGCTTGACGATAAGCGTCCCGCCGATCTCGATCTGGTCTACGGAGAC
>JAOAIA010000113.1 GCA_026414955.1 Candidatus Bipolaricaulota bacterium | reverse complement strand
GTCCACAAGATAGAGATCTGCTTTAAGAGGCTCCTGGGGAGTGATGACCGTGAAGAGCAGTCGCTCCCCATCAGGGGACAGCGCCGGAGCGACGACGATGCCCCCATGATCATAGAGCACAGCTCGCTCGCCGGTCTCGACTGTGACTTCGTAGAGGTTGACGCGCTCCGTCGCAGAGATCGAAAACGTCTGATCGTAGCCGTTCACGTAAAGCTTTTGGCCGTCAAGGGAAGCGATCAAAAAGAGCGGGACGGGCAGGAGCGGGAAGACCCCCCTCACAATACTCTGCTCGCACCCGCAGCCAATGTCGAGCATCGCCAGACGCCCGGCGAAGACCCGCACGGTCTCTCGGGTGATCTCGGCGGGGCTTGGCAAGGTCTCTTCCGGGAGAACCTGTTCGATGCGAAAGACGAAGATTCCCCGGCTATCGGGGGTCCACAGCGGCCCCGGCCCATAGGGCGCGTAATAGAGACCATCGCTGTCTTGCACAAGTTTGACGAGCTTCTCTTCGCGCGCGTCGCGGTCGAAGATATATAGTCCCAGACGGCTCTCGCCGTCTCCCCGGTAGTAGGCGATCGCGCGCCCGTTTGGGGAGAACGTCGGCCCCCAGAGAAACCCGCGATCCCCACGGAGAAGTTCTGTATGCGACTCATCGGAACGCCGAAAGAGCATCAGCCGCCAGGGGTGCGACAGATTCCCAGCAAGAATCTGCTGGAGATCGAAGCTTGGGCCGTCAATAGAGAGAAGCTCTTGCCCGTCAGGGGAGAACGTTGCCCACGAGAGATTCTCGCCTTCGGTGAGCACGGTCTGCACGCGCCCTGTGTGCGAGTCTATGAGCCAGATGCGTCCTGAAGATAGGAGGGCTTCGTAGGAGCCGTCGGTCTCGTTGGGCATTGTCAGGGCGATCAATCCATCGGGGCTGACGCTGATCCTGTTGGGCATGGGCCAGCAGCCCGTCACGACAAACAAGATTCCCCCAATGACAACTCCCCTTGTGAGATGCCCCCACATGACAAAGTCCCCCTTTCCCAAAGACTACGCTTCAGCCTTTACGTCTTGTCTTTCTGAGACTCTTCGTAGAGTCGGTTCACAAATTCTAGAACTCGTCTTTGATCAAGCTCGTCTAAGAGCTCGACTTTTCTGCGAATGCGCTCAGGCAGCCCCGCTTCGGCTTCCTTGGCGACTTTTTCCAAAAGCGCCTTCTGCGCCAGACGGTGGGCCTTCCAGTTGGCGTCGCGCTCGACGTAGTGGACCTGCCAGTTGGGGAGTTTTTCTAACAATTCGTGAACGCGGCGGTTCAGCGGTTCCAGATGGGGTCGCCGAATCCGATAGAGGCCGTTCACCTGGTTGGCGAGCAATTGGCTGTCGGTAAAGAAGATGACGCGCTGCGGCGCGTAGGGCAGGACGGCTTTGATCGCTTCAATGAGCGCGCGATATTCGGCGACGTTATTCGTCGTGCGCCCGATGTGCTCAGCGATCTCCTTCACGACGTTTCCGTCGCTGTCAGTGATGACAATCCCAATAGCTGCTTCGCCGGGGTTGCCCTGGGCCGCGCCGTCTACGTTCACAAAGAGTTTTTCCATAAACTGAAAAACTGCGAACTCTGAACTATCTAGTGGGCCCGGCAGGATTCGAACCTGCGACCAACCGGTTATGAGCCGGCCGCTCTGACCCCTGAGCTACGGGCCCGCCCTTTTAACTATACTCCAGAGGGGCTGGGATCGTCAACTGGGAAAGCAAAGCAGCCCCAGGCCCCCCTCTGAGGCTGCTCTATAGCGACTTTGATTACGGACAGGTCTTGATTTGCTCTGGGATGTAGATGAGCAACTCCCCACGAGCACTGATATTGAGCACCCAGACCTCTTTGGCGGCTTCTTTGGTCAGGATTTGCAGTTGAGTGGGCGTGATCGGATCCCCCTCCACCATCGTTGTGATAGGTACTGTCGCCATC
>JAOAIA010000011.1:28094-28640 GCA_026414955.1 Candidatus Bipolaricaulota bacterium | reverse complement strand
GCACCTAACGACTACGACGTTGGCGACAACGGCGACGGCATCGCGCTTATCACGGATAACGGTGACATTGATAGAATCACCTATACCAACGTGATCGCGAGCAACAACGGCAGCTTCGGCATCCGCGTGGAGTCCGACGCCAGCGCTGGTGGAAAGCCTGAAGCCACAGGCGTCACTGCTGGTGACATTGATAGCATCGCGATCAAGGACTCAACGGTCAACTTCAACGGGACCCGCGCTGCTGTAGGCCGCGGCTCTGGTATCTTGGTCGCGGGCGACTCCGTCCGAAACGTGACGGTGAACCCGACCGAGGCCAGCAGCAACAACGACCACGGCGTCCAGGTGACGGGCACCCGCAACGTCAGCGGCGTCACCATCGAGAACAGCACGTTCAACAACAACGACCGCAACCGCGATACCGTCGGCGACGGCGTCCAAGTCAACGCCAACGAAGACCTGAGCAACGTCGTCATCCGTGGTGTGACAGCAAACGGCAACTATGCCGGTATCCGCACCGGTGCCGCCGGACGCCAGATCGCTCAGAAC
>JAOAIA010000011.1:0-28084 GCA_026414955.1 Candidatus Bipolaricaulota bacterium | reverse complement strand
CGATCGAGAACGTCACGGCGAACAACAACGCCAAGGAGGGCATCGCGCTCTTCGCTGGCCGGGACATTATCACCGCCTTAGTGAAGGGCAGCAAGCTCTCCGGCAATGGCATCGGCATCTCCGTCGAGGTCATCCAGCGCGGCTCAGGCATCACGATCGAAGAGAACCAGATCCGTGGTGCCAATGGCATCGGCACGGGCATCTTGCTCAACAGCTCCGGCGTGAGCATCACTAAGAACAACATCCGCAACAACGCCGTGGGCATCGAGGTGCGCAAGGCCCGCGAGAGCAAGGCCAATAACAACAACATCGCACGCAACGAGACCTTCGGCGTGGACGCGTCGGCGCTTGCCCCAGGCGAGGAGTTCGATGCCACCAACAACTGGTGGGGCGAGCCTTCTGGCCCCAAGGCTGCTGATAACCCCGGCGGCATCGGCGATAAGGTCAGCCAGAAGGTCAAGTATCGGCCGTTCCTGGGCGAGCCGGCTATCCCACCGGAGACCGATTTCGTCGTCGAGTCTCTGACGGCGGATAAGACCGACGTTACCGTCGGCGATACAGTCACGTTCAACTACGTCATCAAGAACCAGGGGCTGGAAGAGGGCGTGCAGGAAGTGACGGTCGTGATCAAGGACGGCTTGGGCAACGTCGTCAACCAGTTCAGCCGCCAGATCACGGTCAACCCGCAAGGCTCCAGGCAGGATGCCTTCAGCTTCGTCTTCCAGACCTCCGGCGCCTATACGATCACAGTGTCCGTGGAGGATAGCTCCAAGACCGTGAACGTCACCGTCGCTGGCGTGGCGGCGTGCTTGCCGTTCGCCCTGGACAACAACCCCAGGAACAGCAAGCTCGATGACGCCGAGATCATCACGGCCATCGACCTGTGGGTCCGGGCCGGTGCGGTGCCCGGCTGCGTGCCCCCGATGACGATCAGCGACACCCAGATCATCCAGCTCATTGATCTGTGGGTCAGGCAGAGCCAGTTGACCGTCCCGTTGGGCGGCCAAGTAACGTCTTTAGGTAGGGGCGAACGGCCGTTCGCCCCTACGGGCTTCGCCACGCTCGGGGCTTCCGCTCGCACCGTTCGCCCCGGCGAGTCCTTCACCGTCACGGTCTCTCTCGAGGCCAAGGACGGCATCAATGGGCTGTTGATTGCGCAGAGCGTCCCGGCGGGCTGGTCGGTGCGCCCCCTTCAAACCAATGGGGCCTACTTCAAGGCCAGCGAGAACAAGTGGCTCTGGCTCACCGCCAAGGGCACCGTCTCGCTGCGCTACGAAGTGACCGTCCCGGCCAACACTCAGCCCGGCGTCTACACGATTGCCGGTCGAGCCAAGGCCGCGGTGCCCAGCTTGGAAGCTGAGCTGGCCCCGATGACCGTCGAGGTGCTCGGCGCGCCGGTGGCGCTGGCCGTCAAGAGCGTCACGCTCAGCCAGCAGCCAGTGCGCTCCCGCGGAGCGTACTTCGTGGTCGAGGGCGTGGGCGTTGCCCAGACGACCGTTCAGGTCTTCAGCCTGACGGGCAAGCTCGTCTTCCACGCGACGGCGCAGGGCAACGTCGTGCCCTTCTCGGCGGCGAGTGAGCTGGCTAACGGCGTCTATCTCTACGTCGTGACGGTACAGGGTGCCGACGGCCAGACCGTAACCAGCAAGCTCCAGAAGCTCGTCGTGCTGAGATAGTCGCTATCAATAGAGCGAAATTGTGCGCCCCGTGGGAGCGATCCCGCGGGGCGCTTGCGTTTTTGACCTAACCCCTTTTCCATCCAGGGGAAAGGCTGAATCGCGGAAGGCGTATCTTCCTTACTTCCGTGACACAAGGCTTGCACCGCTGGATCCGACACGGTAGGATAAAACCACCATGATCAAGAGCATCGCCGAAGCGGTCAAGAAGGCGCTCCTGCCGGAGTTAGAGAAACTTGGTGCCCGCATGGATCGCATGGAGGGGCGCCTGGAAGAGCTTTCCCAGCGTGTGAGCGACCTCAATGACCATATCGTGCGACTCGATCAGCGCCTTGATCAGACCAATGCGCGCATTGACCAGACTAACGCCCGCATCGACGCGGTGCGCAGTGAGCTTCTGGAGCAGCTAGGCCAGACCAATGCGCGCATCGACGCAGTGCACCAGGACCTTCTGAAACGGATGGACGAGCTACGGCGGGAGCTGGTCGAGCTGATCATGAGCCCCCGCACGGAGCTACGAGCCGAGATCGCCAAGAACACCGAGCGCATCGACCAGCTCAATGCCCGCTTGGATCAGACCAACGCCCGCATCGATCAGCTCGACACGCGGCTCAGCAACCGCATCGACGAAGTGGTGCTCGATCTGACCAAGATCCACAGCGCGCTGGTACGGCAGGAGGACTATGATCGGCTACGCGAGCAAGTCCATGAGCTGGAGAAGAAGGTCGCAGCCCTGATGCGCTAACCCGTGCGCGTCCCGTGGGAGCGCTCCCACGGGACGCTTGTTCTTGGGGCTAGTGCGCATTTCCGTATGGACAAGGGGGACGCCCTCAAGTCCCTCTACGTCCTTGGCTCGCTCTCTGTAGAAGCCCTATACTAGCCTGTAGCTTTTATCACTAAAGGAGGCGTCACATGCGATATATACGCCGGCTGCGAAGCGAGATGATCCTAGGAGCTTTGCTGCTCTTAGCAGGAGTCGTGTGGGTGGTCTTAGGAGCTACTATTCAGGGGACCAGAGGAGACGATACCCTCATCGGCACGAGCGACCCCGATACTATCCGGGGCTTGGCCGGAAACGATACGATCTACGGCGCTGGCAGTGGTGACCAGCTTTTTGGTGATGCAGATAACGATATGATCTGGGGAGAGTCCGGCGATGATAAGCTCGAGGGCGGGACGGGCAACGACACGCTCGAGGGCGGCTTAGGTCACGATACGCTCCTCGGTGGTGCGGGCGACGACTGGCTCAAAGGGTTCGTGGGGAACGATCTGCTCTTTGGTGGTGATGGCGCCGACAAGCTCGATGGCGGTGACGGAGCCGATTCGCTCTGGGGAGAGAAGGGCAACGACGTCTTAAACGGCGGGATACACAATGACACCCTCAACGGTGGCGAGGGCACTGATCAACTCTTCGGCGGGCTGGGAGATGATAGCCTCAGTGGCGAGGCCGGCGATGACATGCTCAACGGCGGCGATGGCGATGATCGTCTCAGCGGCGGTTTGGGCAAAGACACGCTGATAGGCGAGTTAGGGCAAGACCATCTTCTCGGTGGTGAAGATGACGACTCATTGGAAGGGGGCATGGGGAACGACGTCTTAGCGGGTGGCTTAGGTAACGACAGCCTCAACGGCGGTGAGGGCCACGATACGCTCTCCGGTGATGCTGGGGATGACAGAATAGTTGACGGCTTGGGCAAAGACGTGCTCTCTGGAGGCGAGGGCAATGATCTGATTTCCCTCATAGATGACGAAACGACTGATGTCATCTATGGGGATAACGGCGATGATATAATCACGCTCTCGGAGTTCAGCGGGGTAGAGATCATCTCCTGTGGGGCAGGGAATGACACGGTCAATCTCAACGGCAACGTGAACGCTCAAGCTCCTGACAGGACGATTCTGAGGCCCAACAATCCTGGCAACAGCGGATGCGAAAGGATCAACCCTTAAAATCAAGCTAAGAATGGGAACGGCACGCCCTCGTGGGAGCGATCCCGCGGGGGCGCTTGTTTTTGGGGGGCGCTATTTGAATCACGGAAGGCACGGAAGCGCACGGAGCGCACCGAAGATTTTTTCTGTGCCTTCCGTGGCCCTTCGGTGCTTTCCGTGATTCAATCTCTTGACCCGCAGAGACTGAAGGGCTATACTGAAAGCAATGGATATCGAGGTGATCCGCCGATGCCTCAAACGCCTCAAGTTCAGCAGCCATGCCCTCGAAGAGATGCTCTACGAGGAGTTCGGCGTGATCCATCCGCGAGAGGTGCGCCAGGCGCTCCAGCGTGGCGAGATCATCGAGGAATATCCGGAGGATCGGCCCTATCCAAGTTGCTTGGTCTATGGCCGCACGCGGCAGGGACGGCCCTTGCATGTCGTCTGTGCGCCTGTACCGGAGAAGAGAAGACCCTGATCGTAATCACCGTCTATGAGCCTGATCCCCAACGATGGAGAGACTTTCGCCAAAGGAGAGAGCCATGAGATGCGCCGTATGTGGCGGAGCGGTACGGCTTCAGAATGTCCAAGAGGAGCTCATTATTGGGTCGGATCATTATATGGTCTCCGTGCGCGCCGAGGTCTGCCAAAGTTGCGGTGAGCGGTACTTCAGCGAGCGCACCACAGCGAAGTTGGTGCAGCTCCAAGAAGCGATCCAACAGGGGCGTA
The DNA here is from genome assembly GCA_026414955.1 of Candidatus Bipolaricaulota bacterium. Lineage (GTDB taxonomy): Bacteria > Bipolaricaulota > Bipolaricaulia > RBG-16-55-9 > DRXL01 > JANXCC01. The sequence continues at coordinate 23,750 of JAOAIA010000011.1, read as the reverse complement.
TCAAGGGGGAGGTCATCGGCCGGGTTTACGAGGTGGCGAAATAGGCGGGGCTGAGGACGGAATCGGAGCGTTCCGTGGGCGTGGGCTAAGCCCCCCTGCGGGGCGCGTGGTTTTTTGAATCACGGAAGGCACGGAAGCGCACGGAGCGCACCGAAGATTTTTTCTGTGCCTTCCGTGACCCTTCGGTGCTTTCCGTGATTCAAACTTGACCAGCAACATTCAGATGGAGTAAGATAAATCTCTCAGCCCAGGTGCGCGGGAGGGAGTCCTATGCGTCTTTTTGTAGTCGTCTTGGCTGCCATATTGGCCGTGAGCGGGGTCGTATTAGCGAAGGAACTGAAGGTCACGACTGCGGCAGATTTTGTCAACTGTGCTGCCGGTGTCGCGCTGACGGCTGGGCCGGATGCCGGTCAGACGGCTCTTGCTGGGGATACGTGCGTGGTCATGCCCGGGGCGTATGCAGCTACTGTCACGGTGACTCTGCAGAATCTCAAGATTTTTGCCAACGTCGGCGCGACTCTGAACGGGCAGATCATCATCCAAGCCAATGGGGTGCAGATTGGCGCAGCGGGACGGGGCTTTACGATCAACGATAACTTCGGCCCGGCGGGCATAGATATTCAAGCCACGCAAGATATTCTCATTGAAGGGAACGTCATCACATCTACGGCCGGGCCGGCGATCCAGAGCAGCGGGGGAACCGATCTGAGAAATCTGCGCGTTCTGAGCAATCAACTGAGAAGCACTGTTGCCAATGGGCTGAGCTTTACGCACGCCGGCGCTCTCGAGGACGCCGTCATGGCCGATAACATCCTTGAGGCCAACGGCGGCGCAGGGATCAGCTTTGGAGGAACTGTCGGACGCGTTCGGCGCGTCTCCATCAGCGATAATCGCATCACCAGCAACGGTGCTGACGGCATCGTCTTGATGAATTCCAGCGGCGTCGAGGAGCTAGAACTGTCGCGCAACACCATTCGTGGGAACAGCGTGGGAGTGCAATTCAGCAACGCTGGCGGCGTCAGCCGCGTGGCGTTCTCCGGCAACACGATCTCGGCGAGCACTGCCGGCCCGAACGTCTTATTCGCTCATGGGGGCTTTGTGGAAGACGTCTCGTTCGAGGGCGATGAGCTGAGCAATACGACAGCGATGGGCATCCCCAGCGTGCTCATCGTCAACAACGGCGTTGCCGAGCGCATCAGCTTCAGAAATGCGCTCATCGAGCGCAATCAAGGGCACGGGATCTGGGTGCAGAACGCCGGGCGCCTGCGCCAGTTCTCTATTCGAGGCGGGCGCATCCGCAACAACGCCGGGCATAATGTCCTCGTTGAGCATAGCGTGCCCGGCTTCGACTTCGGCATCTCAGATGTGCTCTTGGAGGACGTCGTCATCGAGCAGGCCGACGACAACGGGATTCGCATTCTCACCAACACAGCCGAGATCGGCCCGCTGCACTTTAAGAACCTGCTTTTAGCTAAGAACGGGGCACTCGGTATTTGCATCCGCACCACGACGGGCACAATGGGCGATATTCTCATCGAAGGCACGACGGTGAAAGAAAGCCAGGGCGGCCCCGGCACCACCGCATGTGACGGGATCGCTCCCCAAGCCGAAGGCTCCGGCATTGAAATTCTCACTTTGGGTAACACCCCCGTCAGCAATATCACCGTCCGTGAGAGCGTCTTTACCAACAACGGGGGCTTTGGGCTGCGCCTGCACGCCCTGGGCAACGATCGCGTCACGAACATCGCGGTTCAGAACAGTCGGTTCGAGCAGAACGGCACCCGCGCCGCCGTCGGCCAAGGCTCCGGGGTGAGCGTCCGCGGCCAGATCGTTGAGGAGATCACGGTCAATCCCACACTTGCCCACGATAACAACGATCACGGCATCGAAATCACGGCGTCGCGAGATATTCTCAACGTCACGATCTCCGGCGGGGAATTTTCAAACAACGACCGAAACCGCGACGGCGTCGGCGCGGGGATCTCCGTGAGCGCCAACGAAGACTTGCTGGGCTTGCGCATCACCAACTGCAAGCTTTCTCATAACACCAAGGGCGTGCGCGTGCAAGCTGATACTGCTCGCGATCATCGCGTCACCAACTGCGAGATTGCGAATAACACTCAAGCGGGCGTCGAAGCTTCGATTCCCAACGGCACAAACTTAGACGCGACCAATAACTACTGGGGCAGCCCCGCTGGGCCGAGTGCACCCAACAGCTGCACGGGTCAAGCGACTTGTGCCCCGTTCTTGAGCGCCCCACCAGGTGGTGGGCCGCCGCCTCCGCCACCTCCGCCGCCACCACCTCCTCCTCCAGCGGGGGGCTTTGCCGCGTGCGCCGCGGGAGCTGATAACAGAATAGACGACGTGGAGATGGTGGGGATCATAGAAGCGTGGATCAAGGCGCGGGCCTATCAGGGCTGTGGCGTGCCCAGCGACGTGGACGTCCTGCAAGCGATAGATCGCTGGGTGCGCGGGACGTAGATAGTGATCGCGGAGGGCGCAGAGCAGCACGGAACGCACCCCGCGATTCAATCTCTTGATCCACCACGAGAGATCGGGTAGCATAGCGGGGTGATCTCTATGGCCACCAAAGCTCAATTTACTTACGGGGACTACAAGAGCCTGCCCTATGTCGAGCGCCAACGCTTTGAACTGCTCGAAGAGGACGGGATTCACGGCGCTCAAGCCCAGACTGTAGACGTGCTGACGCTGGGGGAGCAGGGCTACGAACGGGTGGGGTTCTATCACAAGGGCGAGATGCTGGAGTCACCGCTCTTGCCGGGGTTGAGCATTCCCTTGCGGGATGTCTTCTGAGCAACTCTGGCCTGGGTTACGGCAGGCGCGGAGCAGCACCCTGGGGCGTTTCCATGATTCACACAAGGAGTTGAGCGTATGGTCGTGGGCGAGATCGCCACAGGCACCGAAGTCTTGGTCGTAGGCGGCGGACCGGGGGGCTATGTCGCCGCTATCAGAGCGGCGCAGTTGGGCAAGGACGTCACGCTCGTCGAGAAGGACGAGCTAGGGGGAATCTGTCTCAATGTCGGCTGCATCCCCTCGAAAGCGTTGATCTACGCAGCGTATCTGTACGAGAAGATCCAGCGCGCTGACGCATTTGGAATCTCTGTGAAGGAAGTTCGCGTTGATCTAGAGCGTCTCCAAGCCTGGAAGGAGAGCGTCGTCAAGAGACTGACCGGGGGCGTCAAGCAGCTGTGCGAGGGCAACGGCATAAATATCATAAAGGGCAAGGCGACGTTCGTCTCGGCGAAGAAGTGCCTAGTCGAGAGCGAGCATGGTGCTCAGGCAATCGAATTCAAAGACTGTATCATCGCGACGGGGGCCGTTCCCATGACGATCCCCGGCTTCGAAATAGACGGGGAGATCGTGATAGATTCGACGGGGGCGCTGGCACTGAAAAAACTTCCCGAATCGTTGATCGTCATCGGGGGTGGCTATATTGGGCTGGAGCTGGGGATGGTCTATGCCAAGTTCGGCACGAAAGTCACGGTCGTGGAGATGTTGGAGAATTTGCTGCCCGGCACAGACCCGGAGCTGACGCGCCTGGTTGCCCGCAGAGTCAAAGAGCTGCAGATGGACGTCTATCTCAAGTCTCAAGCCACAGAGCTGAAGAAGGGCAAGGACGGGGCGCAGCTCACGGTGCAGACACAAGAGGGCGAGCTAAAACTCTCAGCCGACAAAGTCTTAGTGAGTGTGGGGCGCAAGCCGAACACGCCGCCGGAGTTGGGCTTAGAGAGATTGGGCGTGCCGCCTGACGCGAAGGGCTTTCTCAAGACAGATGCTCAAATGCGCACGAGCGTCCCGCATATCTACGCGATTGGGGATGTGGCGGGGCCGCCGCTGTTGGCGCACAAAGCCTCGCACGAGGGGATCGTCGCGGCGGAAGCGATCTGTGGGCTGAAGAGTGCTGCTGATTGGCAGACTGTGCCCGCGGTGATCTTCACCGACCCGGAGATCGCCTACGCCGGGCTGAGCGAGGCCGAGGCGCAGCAAGCGGGCTACAAGACAATAGTTGGGAAATTCCCGTTTGCGGCGCTGGGGCGGGCGCTGACGCTGGGTGAGACTGATGGGTTTATCAAGATTATCGCCGATGCTGAGACGAAAGTCGTGCTTGGGGTGCAGATCGTCGGTCCTGAAGCCTCGACGATGATCAGCGAAGCCGTGTTAGCGATCGAGATGGGGGCGACGCTAGAAGACTTAGCCCTGAGCATCCATCCGCATCCGACGCTGCCGGAGGGCCTGATGGAGGCTGCTGAAGCTGCGCTAGGGAAAGCGATTCACATGCTCATGCCCAAGAAGAGAGAAGCGGCGCGGATGTGAAGGAAGTGACCCTGTATGCCAACGATTGCCTCATACGGTTCGTGGAAGTCGCCGATCACGGCAGATCTGATCGCTCGCGGCGCGGTGCGCCTAATGCAAGTCGTCCTCGACGGCGAAGACATCTACTGGCTCGAATCGCGCCCCGCCGAAGGCGGCCGCTACGTCATCGTCAAAAGATCCCCCGACGGCACCGTCAGCGACGTCACACCCGCGCCGTTCTACGCCCGCACCACCGTGCATGAGTACGGCGGCGGCGATTTTTGCGTGCACAACGGCACCGTCTATTTCTCAAACTTCAAAGACCAACGGCTTTATGTTCAGAAGCCCAGCGCTGCCCCACAGCCCATCACCCCGGAGAAAGCGTTTCGCTACGCCGACGCCGTGATGGATACCCACAGAAACCGCTTGGTCTGCGTTCGGGAAGATCACACCATCGTCGGGCGCGAAGCCGTTAATACTATTGTCAGCGTCAACCTCGACGGCGACCCTGAAGGGGGAAGAGTGCTCGTCTCCGGGAATGATTTTTACGCGTCCCCCAGAATAAGCCCCGACGGCACCAAGCTCGCCTGGCTCACGTGGAATCACCCGAACATGCCTTGGGATGGCACAGAGCTGTGGGTCGCTGAGATCGCTCCAGATGGCTCACTCAGAAACTTCCAGAAGATCGCGGGCGGGCCTACAGAGTCTATCTTCCAGCCCGAATGGGCTCCCCATGGCACGCTCTACTTCGTCTCGGATAGAACAGGCTGGTGGAACATCTATCGCTGGCGCGGCGGCCAGATCGAAGCGCTCACGAATATAGAAGCCGAGTTCGGCCAGCCCCAGTGGGTCTTCGGCATGTCTACGTATGCGTTCGTCTCCGAGCGCGAGATCGTCTGCACGTACCACCAACGGGGCATCTGGCACCTCGCGCGTCTGGATACTGTGACGAAGAGGCTCGACCCCGTTGAAACGCCGTATACGGAGATCGGCTACGTGCGTGCCAATGCTAACTCTGTGGTCTTTCGCGGCGGCTCCCCTACGGAGATGCTCGCTATTGTGCGCTTCGACCTCAAAGAGAAAAGATTTGACGTGCTGCGGCGCTCTAGCGATTTGAGCTTTGCTGAGGGATATCTCTCGTTTGCGCAGCCCATCGAGTTCCCTACGGAAGGCGGCAAGACCGCCTATGCGTTCTTCTACCCTCCGAAGAACAGGGACTTCCAAGCCCCGTCAGGTGAAAAACCCCCATTGCTCGTCTTCAGTCACGGCGGGCCGACCAGCGCCACAACGTCAACTCTCAAATTCGAGATTCAGTTCTGGACGAGCCGCGGCTTCGCCGTCGTTGACGTCAACTACGGGGGCAGCACCGGCTACGGGCGCGCGTACAGAGAGAGACTGAAGGGCCGGTGGGGTGTCGTAGATGTAGACGACTGCGTCAATGCAGCCCAGGATCTAGCGCAGCGTGGGCTTGTGGACGGCGAGCGTGTCGCGATCCGTGGCGGCAGCGCCGGCGGCTACACGACGCTTTGCGCGTTAACGTTCAGAAAGTTCTTCAAGGCCGGAGCGAGCTACTTCGGCGTGAGCGATCTCGAAGCGCTCGATAGAGACACGCACAAGTTCGAGTCGCGCTACAATCGCAGCCTGATTGGGCCGTATCCTGAGCGGCGCGATCTCTACTATGAGCGTTCGCCCCTTCACTTTGCTGAAAGAATTGCTTGCCCGGTGATCTTCTTTCAGGGCTTAGAAGACCGAGTTGTTCCGCCCAGTCAGTCAGAGATGATGGTCGAAGCTTTACGCAAGAAGAGCATTCCCGTTGCATATATTGCGTTTGAGGGGGAGCAGCACGGCTTCCGCAAAGCTGAGAATATCAAGAGATCGCTCGAAGCCGAGCTGTACTTCTATTCAAGAGTCTTTGGCTTTGAGATCGCCGACCTCGTCGAGCCGGTGCAGATCGAAAATCTCTAGCTCGATGTTGACATCCGACCACGGCGCATAAGAGCAAGAGTGGCAGAACGCCCGCCGACCCTTTACAATCTAGAGCAATATCTCTACGCTAAGGAGTGTCGCAATGCCCTTTGAGTTCAAATTGCCCGATATCGGTGAAGGCATTCACGAAGGGGAAATCGTCAAATGGCTCGTCAAAGAAGGGGATTTCGTGCGAGAGGACCAGCCGATGGTCGAGGTGATGACCGACAAAGCAACAGTAGAAATTCCCGCACCGCGCGCCGGAAAGATTTTGAAACTCCACGCGAAAGAGGGCGAGGTCGTCACGGTCGGCTCGGTATTAGTGACTATCGAAGAGATCAGCGAAGCTAAGCCGGAACCAAAGCGCGAAGCCGTCACAGTTGCGGCGCCACAACCAAAGCCTGAGCCGGAGCCTGTTGCTGTAGCGAGCGCAGCAACAACAGCCGTCACAACACCGTCTCAGTCTCCCACAGCAGCTCCGACGCAGCGCGTCCTTGCAACTCCGGCGACGCGCAAGCTCGCCCGGGAGCTCGGCGTCGATATAGCTCAGATCCAAGGGACTGGCCCCGGCGGGCGCGTCACCGATGAAGATGTGCGTCGGTTTGCTGCAGTACGCACTGCGCCCCAACCCCCAACACCCACGCCTGCTCCTGCTCCAAAGCCGACAGCTCCAGCGTTCGCGCCAAGCGCTGTCGTCACAGACCGACGCGAGGAGCGCATTCCCCTGCGGGGCATCCGCAAGAGAATCGTTGAGCACATGCATAAGTCCAAGACGACCGCAGCGCACTTCACCTACGTTGACGAAGTCGATATGACCGAGCTGGTGCAGTTGCGCGAGCAGATGAAACCGTTAGCGGAGCAGAAGGGCGTCAAGCTCACATATCTGCCGTTCATTGTGAAGGCGAGCGTCGCGGCGCTCAAGGAGATGCCCATGCTCAACGCATCTCTCGACGAAGCCACGGGCGAGATCGTCATCAAGAAATACTATAATATCGGGATCGCCACGGCGACCGACGACGGCCTCATCGTCCCAGTGATCAAAGATGCTGACCGAAAGAGCATAGTAGAGATTGCTGCCGAGATCGAGCGCCTCGCGAAAGTCGCTCGTGAGGGCAAGATCGCACTGCAAGATATCCAAGGGGGCACGTTCACCATCACGAGCTTGGGCGCTCTCGGTGGGCTGTTTGCTACCCCGATCATTAACTATCCCGAAGTCGCGATCTTGGGGATTCACGAGATCAAGAGGCGCCCGGTCGTCAGAGATGATCAGATCGTGATTCGTGATATTATGTACGTCTCGCTCTCGTTCGACCATCGTCTCATAGACGGGGACGTAGGCGCGCGCTTCTGCAAGAAAATCATCAGTTATCTGGAGAACCCGAAGTTGCTCTTCCTGGAGTTGGTCTAGCGAGAGCGTCGCTCGATATAATCATAAGGTGATCGAGGATGGCTGTGCAGTCTAGGTCGAAGGTGCTCAACCCCACAAATGACTTTCTTGAGTCTTTGTTAGGGGAATTTGAAGCGGAGTGTCGCAGGGTGCTTCAGCTTATCGAGCAGTTGAAGAAGGCTGATCCAGAGAGTGAGCTGCACGAAGATCTTGAGGGGGATTTCTTTGCTTCCCTGCAGCGGTTTACTTGGTTGCCCAAAGATATCCTTCGAGAGTGGGATAAGGTGATCGCACGCCTACCCGAAGAAGACTAGAGGAGCTCCGTGGGATGGCGCAAGAAACTGCGGAAGCAGATCGCTGCTCCCGAGCGCGTCATTGCGGACCATCAGCGAAAGCTCACCCTCGAGAGAGCCAAGGCGCACCCCAACCAGCGGCTCATCGCTTATTGGGAGAAAGAGATTCGTGCGCGTCAAAAAGCTCTTGAGCGTCTGAAAAAACGCTTGGCTGGTTGAAACTTCTGGGCCATCACGTTACAATCTCTTCGCTACCATGCGCGGGATCTTTCACTATCTGTGGCGCTACAGGCTGCGCATCTTGTTAGGGCTTGTCGCGCTCTTTATCGTTGACGGCGCTCAGCTCATCGTGCCTCTCATCATTCGCGCCGCGATTGATCAGCTCGCGCAGACGGGCACGGCGCAGCTTGTGCTCTACGCTGGGTATATTCTTGGGATCGCTATCGTGGTCGCGATCTTTCGCTTCTTTTGGCGCTATTTTATCTTCGGGGCATCGCGCATGATCCGACGCGATCTGCGCGACCGGCTCTACGCACACTTAGTCAAGCTCTCGGCGAACTTTTTTGCTAACACCAAGACCGGGGATCTCATGGCCCACGCGACCAACGACGTCGAGGCGGTGCAGTTCGCGTGCGGGATGGGCATCTTAGCGTTGGCTGACGCGATTATTATGGTCTCGTTCTCGCTCGCTGCCATGCTCTCGATCAATTGGCAGCTGGTCTTCTATGCGTTCACGCCCCTGCCGTTGGTGACGGTCTTCGTCGTCGTTGTGGGCCGGATGATCCATTGGCGCTTTATGGCCGTCCAAGAAGCGTTCTCGGTCTTGACCGAGAAAGTCCGCGAGGCACTCTCCGGCGTGCGCGTCATCAAGAGCTTCGCTCAAGAAGCTGGGTTCTCGAAAGACTTCGGGCGCACCAACGAACTGTTTATTCAGAAGAACTTGAGCTTGGTGCGGGTGCAGGGCGTCTTCGAGCCGATGATCGCGCTCTTGGCCGGAGTCTCGAGTGCGATAGTCTTGTTTGTAGGCGGCCAGAAGGTGGTCTCCGGGGCGATCACGTTGGGTGACTTTGTCGCGTTCACATCGTACTTGGGGATGCTGACCTGGCCCATGATGGCCTTGGGCTTTGTCATAAACTTAATGCAGCGCGGCGCAGCCTCTATGGAGCGCCTCGAGAAGATTCTCAGAACTGAGCCGGAGATCACCGATGCGCCCGATGCCCAGCCCTTTCCCGCCCGCGCTTCCATCGAGTGTCGCCATCTCACATTTAGTTATCCCGTTGCGGAGCCGAGCGCCAATGGGCGCCCGGTCTTGCGCGATATCTCGTTCACTCTAGAAGAGGGCCAGAAGCTGGGGATCGTCGGATTAACGGGTTCGGGCAAGAGCACGCTCGTGCACTTGCTCGTGCGGGTCTTCGATCCCCCTGAAAAAGCTCTCGTTATTGGAGGGGTGGACGTTCGGAAGATTCGCCTGAGCGAGCTGCGTCGAGAGATCGCGCTCGTCCCGCAAGACCCGTTTCTCTTCTCCGCGACGATCCGCGAGAACATCGCCTTTGGAAAGCCGACGGCCTCCGAGCGCGAGATCATTGAAGCCGCCAAGCTTGCCGGCCTCTATGAAGAGATTCTAGAATTTCCCAACGGCTTGGACACGATCGTGGGCGAGCGCGGTGTCAGCTTGTCTGGGGGCCAGAAGCAGCGCGTGGCACTGGCGCGGGCGCTCCTGCTTAATCCCAAGATTCTGATCTTAGACGACGCGCTCTCGGCTGTGGACGCGGAGAAAGAAGAAGAGATCTTACGCAATCTCAGCAACTTTATGCGCTCCAAGACGGCTATTGTCATCGCGCATCGTATCTCCGCGGTGCAAGAGTCTGATCTCATTCTGGTCTTCGATCAGGGGCGGATCGTGGAGCGCGGACGCCACGAAGAACTCTTAGCGTTGGACGGCATCTACGCGCGGCTCTATGAGCTGCAACAAGCCGAGCAAGCTTCGCTTGACGCTTATCTTCGCCAGCCGGAGGCTGGCGAAAGCGAACGGTCCAGGCGAAGCCTGGAGGTCTTATGACTTATCACTGGGAAGAAGAAAAACTCGGCGCAGCGTATGATTCGGCGCTCATGCGCCGCCTGCTCACCTACGTCAAGCCGTACACCAAGCTCTTCGCGATCTGTCTTGGGCTTATTGGGATCATTACGGCGTGCGAACTGGCTCTGCCCTATATCACCAAGATCGCGATTGATCAGTACATCCGTCCGGGGCAGCTTGGCGGGCTGTATGGATTGACTGCGCTCTTCGTGGGCATTTTAGTTCTTAGACTCTTCGCGAGCTTTGCCCAAGTCTATCTGTTGCAGTTGAGCGGGCAGAAGATCATGCAAGACATGCGCACCCAAATCTTCGATCACTTGATGAAGCTGCCCACGCGATTCTTCGACAAAAATCCCGTGGGGCGGCTCGTGACGCGCGCCACCAACGACGTCGCAGCGATCAACGAGATGTACGCGTCGGTGCTCGTCTATCTCTTTAAAGACGTCTTCTTGGTGCTGGGGATTTTCGTCATCATGCTCCAACTGAATTGGCAGCTTGGACTCTTAATCTTAGTGCTCGCGCCGCTCATCGCGTATGCGACGTGGGAGTTTCGTAAGCGCGCCAGAGACGCCTACCGTGACTTCAGAAGAAAGCTCGCCAAGCTCAACGCGTATATGCAGGAGAGCATCTCCGGGATGAGAATCATTCAGCTCTTTGCCCAAGAAGCGCGCAGCTATAAGACGTTTCAGTCCATCAACTACGAGGAGTTCGAGGCGAACATGCGCCAATTGATGGTCTTTGCTATTTATCAGCCCATCATTCACATGATGAGCGCCGTCGCTGTAGCGTTGATCATTTGGTACGGCGGCGGAGGGGTCGTGCAGGGCGTCTTCACGCTGGGGAGTTTAGTCGCGTTCTTGAGCTACGTCGAGATGCTCTTTGCCCCGATCAGGGATCTCGCTGAGAAATATAATATTCTGCAGAGCGCGATGGCCTCAGCAGAAAGAATCTTTCTGCTCTTGGACGAGAAGCCCGAGGATCGCGGGCGAGGGCGTATGCTTCCCAGAGTCGAAGGCGCGATAGAGTTTCGTGACGTCTGGTTTGCCTACGAAGATGAAGACTGGGTCTTGAAGGGCGTCTCGTTCAGAGTTGCGCCTGGCGAGCGCGTTGCGATTGTCGGCCCCACCGGATCGGGCAAGACGACGATTATCAGTCTCTTGACGCGACTCTACGACATCCAGAGAGGGCAGATACTCTTGGATGGCGTAGACATTCGCGAGCTTGACGTAAAATTCTTGCGCTCGCAGATGGCCGTCGTCTTGCAAGATGTCTTTCTCTTCTCGGGGGACGTGTTGGGCAACATCACGCTGCAGAGCGAGAGAATTCCCAAAGAGCGTGCGATTGAAGCCGCACGGTTCGTGCAGGCCAGTTCATTCATCGAGCAGCTTCCTGGCAGCTATCACGCTGAGGTCAAGGAGCGCGGCGCGACGCTCTCCGTGGGGCAGCGCCAGCTCTTGGCGTTCGCCCGTGCTGTTGCCTTCGATCCCAAGATTTTGATCTTGGATGAAGCGACGGCGAATATTGACTCCCAAACCGAAAGTCTTATTCAGGAGTCGCTGCGCAAGATCCTGCACGGGCGCACTTCGATAACGATTGCGCATCGGCTCTCGACCATTCGAGAATCTGAGAAAATTATCGTGCTCCACAAGGGCGTGGTCGTGGAGCAGGGCACGCATGAGGAGCTGCTCGCCCGCCAAGGGCTGTATCATGCGCTCTACACGCTGCAATTTGCTGAAGCTGAAGCCATCACGGCTGACTAAGAGAAGGAGGAGCTTATGCGTCGTGTGCTTTGGGTTGTCGTCGCTGTCGCGGTAGCTAGTGTGGGATCGGCCCAGCCGTCGCCGCCGTATGCGTTCCAAGCTTATACAGATATCGCGTATTACGCCGGTCCCGATGCCGATCCTGTCAAGCATCGGCTCGATCTCTTTGTCCCGGAAGGGGTAAAGGACGTTCCGGTGTTGCTCTTCGTGCACGGCGGCGGCTGGACTTCGGGCGATAAGAATCTCTATTCGTTCATTGGGCGAGCCTTTGCCGAACAGGGCTTCGCCACAGCTGTCGTCAATTATCGCTTAAGCCCGAAAGTCCAGCATCCGGCGCATATTGAGGACGTTGCGCGCGCGTTTAGCTGGGTCCACAAGAACATCGCTCAGTATGGGGGCGATCCCGAAAAGATCTTCGTGATGGGACATTCGTCGGGGGGGCATCTGATCGCGCTCTTGGCGCTCGACGAAAAATATCTTCGAGCCCACGACTTGCCGTTGGCAGCAATTGAGGGCGCGATCCCGATCAGTGGCATCTATGACGTGACCATCGAGCCTCCTGCGCCCGTGAACATCTATCGAGTCGTCTTCGGCACTGATCCGCAGGTGCGACGCGATGCTTCTCCTATCACGCACGTGGGGCCGAACAAGCCCCCGTTTCTCATCATGTATGCGCAGTTTGACTTCCCCGGCTTCGACGCCCAAGCGCGGCAGTTGCTCTCTCTCCTGAAGCAATATGAGAACGACGCAGCGCTCGTCGAGATCCCCGGCAGAGATCACGTGACGATCATCTTCAACATTGGGGCGCCCGGCGACCGCACGACGGAAGAGGTCTTGAAGTTCTTGCGCAGGCGCTAACGGCGGCTGCTGAGATAGATCCCCACGAGTATCAAAGCGCCGCCGACGGCTTTCAAGAGCGTGACCGGCTCGCCCAGCAAAAAATACGCGAGCACCGTCGAGCCTACCGGCTCACCCAAAATTATCACGGCGACGGTGCTGGCCGGTAAGTGCTTTAACGCCCAGTTGAAGCTCGTGTGCCCGATGAGCTGCGGGCCAACAGCGAGTAATAGGAGCCAGAGATACGTCTCCGGAGGGAATCCCATCAAAGGCTGCTGGAGGAGAAGTGCTGTCGCCAGTAACACAACCGCTGCGGCGCCATAGACTAAAAAGATATACGTTAACAGATCGGTGTGCGCCCGCAGACGCCGCCCGACTAACAAGTATGCCGATGCCATCACCGCTCCCAGCAGCGCCAATCCATCTCCTAAGAGCACGTTCGGCCCGGAGAGAAAATCTCCATACCCGATGAGCACCCCGCCCACAAGCGAGATCGCGATCCCTAGGGCTAAGCTCAACGCAACAGGTTCTCTGAGCAAAAAATGCGAGCCCAGCGCCACGAAGATGGGGTTCGTCGTCACCAAGACGACAGAACTGGCGACCGACGTGAACTCCAGCGAGCTGATCCAGAAGATAAAGTGCAGAGCGAGGCAGACCCCACCCAGCAGCGCATAGCGCAGGTCGCTGGGGGTGAGGGCGTGAAGCTGCTGGCGGCGCGTGCTCAGGGCGATGGGAGCGAGGATGAGCACCGCGATACCTAGCCGATAGGCCGCAATCGAGATAGGAGGAGCTTCGGCCCAGCGAATCCAGATTGCGGCGAACGAGATGACCCCCACAGCAAGGCTCAGGATGATCCAGACCAGCGCCGATGGCGGCTTCATTCTAGTGATTGTATTCTAGCATAGACGTTCGATGCGCATCAAGCGCGAGTGCCGTAAAATAACAACTCAGGAGGAAGATGCCCAATGGACTTAGGTCTTGCTGGAAAGGTCGGGATTGTGGCGGCGGCGAGCAAGGGCCTTGGGAAAGCCGTCGCCAAGCGACTCGCCCACGAGGGCATGAAGCTCGCCATCTGCGCCCGCGATGAGACGACGCTCCACGCGACAGCCCACGAGATCAGCTCTCTCACCCAGACGGAAGTTCTCCCCATCCGCGCTGACGTCACGCGCCCCGACGACATCAAGAATCTTGTCGCCGAGGCAGTAAGGAGATTTGGGGGCTTAGATGTCTTGGTGACCAACGCGGGCGGGCCGCCGCCGGGGAATTTTTTCGCTTTTGACGACTCAGCTTGGGAGCAGGCGTTCTCCCTGACGCTCATGAGCGTCGTCCGGCTCTGCCGTGAAGCTATTCCCTATATGCAGCAGCGCGGTGGCGGACGGATCATCAACATTGCGTCGGTCTCCGTCAAGCAGCCCCTTGAGAATCTGATACTCTCGAACTCGCTGCGCCTCGCTGTGGTCGGGCTGGCCAAGAGCTTGGCCAATGAGCTAGCACCCTTCAAGATCACCGTGAACACGGTCTGCCCTGGGCCGACCCAAACGGACCGTATGGAGCAGTTGCTCCGCGCCATGGGGAATGTCGAAGAAGCGCGGCGCTTCTGGACGAAAGACATCCCGATGGGGCGCATGGGCCAGCCTGAGGAGCTTGCTGACTTAGTCGCGTTCTTGGCGTCGGAGAACGCGCGCTATATTACAGGAACGGTCATCCACGTTGACGGCGGGCTGGTCAAGGGGATCTTTTAGAATCACGGAAAGCACGGAAAAAGCCACGGATGACACGGAAACGGCTTTCATTCCGTGACCCAAAAACTTGACAAAATTAGTCCGATTTTTTATACTTACCCTGTGCCCTGTGACAGGAGGGTTACTCTATGAGCTATGCGCGTCCCGATGTCTTAGTCGAAACTGGCTGGGTCGCGGAGCACTTGAACGACCCCAGCGTGCGCATCGTCGAGTCAGACGAAGACGTGTTGCTCTATGAGCAAGGCCACATCCCCGGTGCCGTCAAGATAGATTGGTTCACCGATCTGCAGCACCCCACCAAACGCGACTTCCTCACCAAAGAGCAGTTTGAACAGCTCCTGAGCGAGCGCGGCATCGCCAACGACACGACCATCGTCTTCTACGGCGACAAGCATAATTGGTACGCGGCGTACTCGTTCTGGCTCTTTCGCTACTTCGGCCATGACGATAGAAAGCTCAAAATTATGAACGGCGGACGCAAGAAATGGATAGACGAGCAGCGCCCGCTCACCAAAGAAGTCCCTCGCTATCCCAAGACCGTCTATCGCGCCCAAGACCCCGATCCGTCCATCCGCGCCTTCAGGGATGAAGTCTTAGCGAGCTTGAATCGCTCGGATCGCGTCTTGATTGACGTGCGCACGCCCAAAGAGTACACAGGCGAGCTGATTCACATGCCCGAATACCCGCAAGAAGGCGCACAACGGGGAGGCCACATCCCCGGAGCAGTCAATATCCCCTGGGCGCAAGCCGTCAACCCCGACGACAGCACTTTTAAGCCCGTCGAAGAGTTGCGAAAGCTCTACGAAAGCTACGGCATTACTCCAGGGAAAGACGTCATTGCGTACTGTCGCATTGGGGAGCGCAGCTCGCATACGTGGTTCGTGCTCACGTATCTGTTGGGCTACCCCAGGGTGAAGAACTATGATGGGTCGTGGACGGAGTGGGGCAACTTAGTGAACGTGCCGATCAAGAAGGGAGCTGAGCCGTAACTTCTTCCCCGGCCCCTCCCCAGCATGGCCCGCGTCGGCAAGGGGGCTAGGGGGTTAGGTCCCAATGGACCGCCAAGCCCAGATCGAATTGCTCTTGGATCACTACGAGAACCCGCGCAACCGGGGCAAGCTCGAAAACCCCGATGCCCACATGACCTGGGGCAACCCCGGCTGCGGCGACATCATCACGCTCTATCTCAAGATAGACGATTCAGAGCGCATCACAGATATCGCTTTTGAAGGCGAGGGCTGCACCGTCAGCCAAGCTGCGGCTTCAATGCTCACGGAGAAGCTCAAAGGCCAAGCGCTCTCGTATGCCGCGAGTCTCTCCGTGGACGACATCACGAGCTGGGTCGGGCGCGAGATCATGCTCAGCCGCCCTCGCTGCGCCCTGCTCGCCCTCGATACGCTCAAGCTCGCCCTACGCTATTTGCCAAAAAAACTCGTCTGAGCTATAGTATCACGTGGGGGAGGTGATAGGCGTGATGCACGCCAAGACGCTCGCTGATTTGCTCACGGCCTCGCGGTTCTTCTGCGGCATCTATCTGATCTGGCTGGGGTTGCAAAAAAATAGCCTCGAAGCGGCGATGATCACGCTTTGGCTTGCGTGGGTGACCGACCTCATTGACGGGGCGATAGCACGTCGTGATCCACGGCAGATTCACACGTTCATGAGCGATCACGATCTGACGGCCGATATGACGCGCTCGTTCGGGTGCTGGTGCTATTTGGCGTTGGCGGGGTTCATCTCCGTTGAAGTCGCGCTAGGGTATATGGCCCTTGTGGCCGTCTCATTGTGGTACTTCAAGGCGTTGCATCTGAGATGGGCCGTGCAAGTGCCCCCGTACTTCGGGATGCTGCTCGTAGCTGTGACGCGGGTTCCGCAGTATGGGGCGCTGCTGATCGGCTGGCTGCTCTTTGTAGTAGTGGTGATCTGGCCGAGGTTCTCGCGCAAGATCGTGCCGGAATTTCTCACGGGGATGCGCAACCTCTGGCGCACGCGGCGCTAACGCATGAGCATACTCTCAGGGAAGAAGATCGTCGCGGGCATCTGTGGCGGGATCGCTGCGTATAAAGCTGCCTCTATCGTCAGCAAGCTCGCCCAGGCCGGCGCTCCCGTCACGGTGATCATGACCCGTGCCGCGTGCGAGTTTGTCACTCCTATGACGTTCGAGTCGCTCTCGCATCACAGGGTGCTCACGGATCTGTGGGCCGAGCCGTTGGCGCATGTAGAACTCGCGTATAATGCTGATCTGTTTGTCTTAATGCCGGCAACGTATAATATCGTTGGAAAACTCGCACACGGCATCGCCGACGATCTGCTCACGACGACCCTGGCAGCGACGCGCGCGCCCGTGTTAGTCATCCCGTCCATGGAGTCGCAGATGTACACAAACCCGATCTTTCAAGAGAACAAGAAGAAGCTTCAAGAGCTGGGCTATCGCTTTCTCGAACCGGAGACGGGGCGCTTAGCGAGCGGGCGGGAGGGGATCGGGCGCTTTCCGTCTGAGGAGAAGGTTCTCAAGGCAATTGAAGATATTCTCGCTGAGCGTGCGCTCTTGAAGGGGCACCGCGTTTTGGTCACAGCCGGGCCGACGCGCGAGATGCTCGACCCCATGCGCTGTATCACCAACAAGAGTTCGGGCAAGATGGGCTACGCGCTGGCCGAGCAGGCGCGCGATCTCGGAGCCGACTCGGTATGTCTGATCACCGGCCCGACGCAGCTCGAGCCTCCGGCTGGGGTCGAGTGCGTCCGGGTCGAGAGCGCTCAAGAGATGCGAGACACCGTGCTGGAGCGTTTTGCGCAATGTGATCTGATTCTGATGGCCGCGGCGGTCGCCGACTGGCGACCGAAAAGAGCTTCCGCACAAAAGCTCAAAAAGTCCGGAGCACGTGCACTCACTCTCGTCTTGGAAAAGACCCCGGATATTCTCTCCGAATTGGGCAGGCGCAAGAAGCAAGCTCAGATTTTAGTGGGCTTCGCTGCCGAGACCGAAAAGCTCTTGGAGCACGCGCGCGAAAAATTAAAAGAGAAAAATTTAGATCTTGTCGTCGCTAATGACATCACAGCACCGGGGGCTGGCCCAGAAGTCGAGACGAATATCGTGACGTTGCTCTATCGCGACGGGCGCAGTGAGACATTGCCGTGCCTGCCCAAGCGTGAGGTCGCGAGAGAGGTCTTGCGAAGAGTCGCCGAATGCTGGAAGCAGCCGGCTCAGAAGATATGAAAGCCCGCTTTTATCTCTGAGCCGGCGACTCCAGTCGCTGGCTTACTTCGTCAAGCACTTGCTCTAGGGATTTGCCCGTTACATCAATCCAATGGACGTCTGGTTCGCGCTTGAAATAGATCAATTGGCGTTTGGCGTACTCCCGCGCGTGCTTTTTTATGAGTCTCACGGCTTCTTCGTAAGAGATTTTCCCGTCAAGATACTCGAAAAGCTCTTCGTACCCGATCGTTCTGTATGCGGGCATCGCCGGGGTGAGCTTCGCTTTCAGAGCTTTGGCTTCTTCCAGAAGCCCGGCAGCAAGCATTTGGTCCACGCGCGCGTTGATGCGCTCATATAAGACTGTTCTGTCGAGCGTCAGCCCGATCTTCGTGAATCTATATGGGAACGGGACTTTCGATTCCCTGTGCCAGCGCGAGATGGGCCATCCCGTCAGCTCGTAGACTTCTAATGCGCGCACCGTGCGCACCCTGTCGTTGGGATGGATGCGCTGGGCAGTTTCAGGGTCGATCTCTTCTAAGCGTTGGCGCAGGCGCTCTTGAGGCTGAGATTCTAACCGTTGCCGGATCTGGGGATCAGCTTTTGGCCCAGCGAAGAAAGCCCCTGTCAACGCCGAGATATAGAGCGTGCTCCCGCCCACGACGATGGGGACTTTCCCTCGCGCACGAATCTCTTCTAGGGCGTTGAGCGCGTCGCGACGGAACTGCATCACGTCGTAGTGCTCGATGGGGTCTAAGAAATCTATGAGATGGTGCGGGACTTTTTGGCGCAGAGGGGGTGGGGGTTTAGCCGTTCCGATGTTTAAGTCTTTATAGATGGCGCGGGCATCAGCGGAGATGATCTCGCCGTCAAGGCGCAAGGCAAGCGCAGCGGCCAGCTCGGACTTGCCCACGGCCGTCGGCCCTAAGATCAGTACAGGGCGATCACTCTTCACTCAGCAAGAGTTGTCTGAATTTTTGTAGCTCTTCCTTGCGTGTGGGGTGCTTGAGCTTTTCTAATGCTTTGATCTCGATCTGGCGCACCCGCTCGCGGGTGATGTTGAAGACGCGCGCGACATCTTTCAAGGTGCGCGGATGCCCGTCCTCTAACCCATAGCGCAGCTTCAGAATATCTTTCTCGCGCTCAGTGAGCTGATTGAGCGCCTT
The DNA here is from genome assembly GCA_026414955.1 of Candidatus Bipolaricaulota bacterium. Lineage (GTDB taxonomy): Bacteria > Bipolaricaulota > Bipolaricaulia > RBG-16-55-9 > DRXL01 > JANXCC01. The sequence goes on along the minus strand of JAOAIA010000011.1, from coordinate 5,016 downwards.
GTCTAGCTCTTCGACCAAGAACATTCTGTAGGTCTCTTTAGTCGGCGACGGGGCGTCCTTGTCTTCGATGAAATCGCCCAGGGTATCTTCTTCGTCCTCGCCGATGGGGCGCTCCAGCGACGTCGTGTACTGGGAGACGTTCTCGACCTGCTTAATCTTTTCTTCGGGGATGCCCAGCTCGCTCGAGAGCGCCTGGAGATCGGGCGCAGCCCCGTGCTCCTGCAGGTGCTCTTTCTTCAGGCGCTGCAGCTCGCGCACCGTCTCGATCATGTGCACGGGAATGCGAATAGTCCGAGATTGATCAGCAATCGCGCGAGTAATAGCTTGGCGGATCCACCACGTGGCGTAGGTGCTGAACTTGAAGCCCTTGGTGGGGTCGAATTTCTCGACGGCGCGCATCAGCCCGAGGTTGCCCTCCTGAATGAGATCTAAAAATGACAGCCCCCGTCCCATATATTTTTTGGCGATCGAGACGACGAGCCGGAGATTGGCGGTGATCAGTTCGTCGCGAGCGCACCGCTCCCCGGAGACGACCCGGCTGGCCAGCTCCACTTCTTGCTCGCGGGAGAGCAAGCTGATCTTGCCGATCTCATGCAAGTACATCTTGACCGGGTCGTTGGCAGGCTCCACCTCGAGGGCTTCCCCGTCTTCTTCGAGTTCCTCGTCGGCCTCTTCTTCGAGCTGCTCCTCGAGTTCTTCTTCGGTGAACTCCGGAATATCGTAGATCGCGGCGTCCTCGGGGACGCCGTTGGTCCCGAAGTCGCGCTCCAACCCGCTGCTCACAGACTACCTCCTTCCCCCGTGGAGGAGTTGCTGCTGATGCTGGACAAGCTCCGCTTGGAGCCGCCAGACCTTCTCCCGATCTCCCATGCGCTCGGCAGCGCGCACTTCCTCGCGCAGCCGGGCGATCGTCTTCTCGAGGCGCGCGTGGCGCAACCGCCGCAGCGCGTCATCAATAGCCCGAGACCGGTCGCTCTCCTTCACCGGCGGCTGCCTCAGTGCCAGCCGCCGCACCGTCGCTTGGTCTTCCGTCGAGAGCCTCTCTAACAGCTCGTCAACCGTCCATTCTTCACCCAGCTCCCAGAGCGTTCGAGCGATCTCAGGATACTGGGTAAAGTCCTGCATGTCCAGTTGCTCGCGCACTGTGGTCATGGGGAGATCCCCCTGGAGCACAAAGTACAACACGTGTTCTTCCGGGCCCCAGGCGGATTCCTCTGCCACGGGCGCAGTCATTATACCCACTCGTCTGCCGGTTTTCACGGCCCGTGCGACCTCTTCGTCGGGTAAGTTAAGCACCCGCCCAAGCTCCCGAATGATCTCATGCCGGACGGCCACACTGGTCAACGTCGGCAAGAATTCTCTCACATTCTGCAAAATCTTCTCTTTCCCTGCAACCGTCGTCGCCGGGTGATCTTCAAGAAGGGTTTGGAGATAGAACTCATGGAAGGGGATCGCGTGGGCTAGAGCCTGCAGAAAAGCCGCGCGCCCGTGAGCGCGTATGAAGCTATCGGGGTCGTGGTCAGGGGGCAATATGGCAACCGAGGCGTCGAGATCACAGTTGCGCAAGTTGGCCAAGCCTCGCAGGGTCGCGGCGCGCCCCGCTGCGTCTCGGTCATACGCTAAGATAACTCGCTGGGCGAAGCGTTTTAGTAATTGGGCTTGGGTAGCTGTGAGGGCTGTCCCCATCCCCGCGACAACGTTTTCGATCCCAGCCTGGTGCGCGCTGATGACGTCCGTATAGCCCTCGACAACAATGAGCGTTGCTGAGTCACGAGCCGTGTGCCGCGCGAAGTTCAGCCCATACAGCACCGTGCCCTTCTCAAAGAGCGGCGTATTCGAGATATTCAGATATTTCGGCTCTTCATCGCCCAAGGCCCGCCCAGCGAAGCCGATCATATCTCCTGCTGGCGACCAGATGGGGAAGATCAACCGATCGCGAAAGCGATCATAGAACGCGCCGTCTTTGCTGCGCAAGGCAAGCCCCAAGGTCTGCAGCATCTCGGCTTCACTAGAGAATCTTTTCACCAAGTCGTCCCAGCGGGGCAGGGCGTAGCCGAGTCTGAATCTCTCGATGATCTCCTTGGAGAAGCCCCGTTGTTTGAGATACTCGCGTGCTCGTTGGCCCGCGGGACTGACCAAGTTCGTCTGGAAATAGAGACAGATACGCTCATTCAGCTCTTTGAGTTTCTGTAATGGCGAAGCGCGCTCACGTCGGATGGGGACTCCCGTTTGCGCGGCTAAGCGCGCTAGTGCTTCAGAAAAATCAAGGCGCTCGATCTTCATGAGAAACTGAAAGAGATCGCCGCCCTCGTTGCAGCCGAAACAGTGAAAGAGTTTTTTGTCGGGGTTGACGGTGAAGCTTGGGGTCTTATCGTGATGGAACGGGCAGGAGCCGATATAGTTCTTCCCGGCTTTTTTGAGGGTGACATAGCGCGAGACGATCTCGAGCATATCGGCGCGCTCGCGGATGAGTTCGATCTCGTCGCGACTGGGCATACCAGACCTCCACCCTCACCCGGCCTTCGGCCACCCTCTCCCTTCTAGGGAGAGAGGATCTGGGATGAGGGGTTGCAGAAACGGGTTCGTCCAGCGTTCGACAGAGAGCCTTGTCACTGGGCCATGCCCAGCATAGATCGTATAGTCTCCCGGAAGTTCGAGGATTCTCTTGAGTGAGCGGGCCATCTGTTGCGGGTTACCGCCGGGGAAATCCGTTCGTCCGATGCTCCCCGCAAAGAGCAAGTCTCCCGTGAAGAGAACTCTTTCGCTCTCGACTTTGAAGACGACACTCCCTGGCGAGTGCCCTGGCGTGTGCAGGACTTCAAACGTCATACCGTTAAGCTCGATGGTCTGCCCGTCGCGGAGATAGCCGTCGGGCTTCACCGTGTTAGCCATAAAGTGCTCGAAGATCGGCTGATCGTCGGGGTGGAAGAGCAGCTTCGCGCCGCAGCGCTCTCGCACGAACTCTACCCCCCCGATGTGATCGGGATGGCAGTGCGTGTTGAGAATATAGAGAATTTTCGTATCCCCGATTAAGTCGAGAAGCTCAGCACTCTCTTCGCCGGGGTCAATCACGATACCGACGTCGTCAACCGTGACGACGTAGCAATTGGACTGGTACTCACTGAGCACGATGCTCTGGATGTTCATGTGCCCTCCATGCGCTCGATATTTGTCTGAGCTACTCGCGCGACGGTCAGCCCGTAAACTCGCTCCACGCCGCCCTCTTTTTTTAGGACTTGGGCGCATTCTGTCAGCGTCGCGCTACTAGTACATACATCGTCCACTAAGAGAATACTAGCGCACGGGGGAAATTTTGCAAGTCCGAAAGCCCCGCGAATATTCTCGCGCCGCTCCTCGCGGGGCAGTCCTGCCTGTTGCTTGGTCTTCTTGGTTTTGTCTAATGCCCGCACGACGGGGATTCCCCAGAGCCTTCCCAGCGCGCGCGCCAAAAGTTCGGCTTGGTTGAACCCGCGCTCGCGTTCATCGCTGAGATACATCGGGACGAACGTGATCTGCTCAACGAGGGAGCGCAGCGGCTCTCCGGCTTCGGCGAGATAACCCGCGAGCAACGGCGCGAGCGCCTGCTCGCCGCTGTATTTGAAAATCTTAATCAGCGTGCTGAGCACGTGATGAGGGTCTTCGCGCTCTTCGTACCAGCCAAACGAGCGAATCTGCTCGAAGACCAGCTCGCTCCGAGCGCACTCTGGACAGAGATCGAGCGCCTCAGGCAAGGGCAACCCACAGTGACAGACATGGTTCTGATTGATGCGCTCGATCTTCGACTCACATTCGCGACAGAGAAACGCCCGTTCGCCGTCACCGAAGGGCTTTTCGCACACAGCGCAGTGCGGGGGATAGAAGAGATCGAGCACGGCGCACGCGAGAGCACGGCTGAGCGAGCGCATAATGTACAAGACTAGAAGATTGAGCCGCGCACGACGCGGATGCCCAGCAATACGAAGAGCAAGCCCACAAGATAGGCCAAGAGTTGGACGTAGTGCTTGCGACGGTCTTCAGTCAAACGCCGCGCGAAGATCGCCCCAAGGTGGACGCTCAGCGCTGCGCCGATCATGAACGCAGGATGCCACAGCGTGGGGCGCGCTGGCGGGGCCAAGAGAAAAAATATCACAAAACCCAGCAGAATCTGAAGATCCATCAGGGCGCTGGAGATCGCTCCCCAGAGGCGATCAAACCGAGAATACGTCGGCGAGCCGAACCAGCCCCACCCCGCCCGCCCGATGCCGACAATTATAAGAGCGAGCACTACCCAGCGCAGATCCCCATGCGCTCTGAGCAAGACCTCGATCATAGATGCTTCACTAAGTCAGCGAGCCGCGCCGAGTAGCCCCACTCGTTGTCGTAGAACGCCACGACCTTGACCAAGCTCTTCTCGATCACTTTTGTTGAACTCAGATCGACAATGGCCGAGCGCGGATCGCCGATGCAATCGCTGGAGACTAATGGCCATTGCGAGACTGCTAAAATCTGCTTCATCGGCCCGTTGGCGTAGCGCGTGAACGTCTCGTTGATCTGTTCGACGGTGACGGGCTTTTCTAGCTCGGCGACTAAATCTGTGACTGATCCCGTGGCGACGGGGACGCGAAACGCCATGCCGTCGAGTTTTCCGTCGAGTTCGGGGATCACCAATCCGATGGCGCTGGCGGCGCCGGTCGTCGTGGGGATGATATTAATAGCCGCAGCACGGCCTTCGACTATATCTTTGTTGCTGCCGTCTACTAAGTTTTGGCTGGCGGTGTAGGCGTGCACCGTCGTCATCAGGCCCTTCTTGATGCCGAACTCTCTGTGCAAGATGTACGCGACGGGCGCGAGACAGTTCGTCGTGCACGACGCCGCCGAGACGATATGGTGCTTGGCTCGGTCATAGATCTTCTCGTTGACGCCCCAGACGATCGTGGGGACGTCGCCCTTGGCCGGGGCCGTAATTAACACTTTCTTTGCTCCGGCTTGCAGGTGCTTGCTGGCCTTCTGGACATCGCGGAAGAGCCCGGTCGCTTC
>JAOAIA010000112.1 GCA_026414955.1 Candidatus Bipolaricaulota bacterium | reverse complement strand
CGTGCGGGGAAGCTGTCTGGAGACGGCGCTGGGATGCTTTTCGCCGTCGGAGCCTCTGCCCGAGGGCACGCTGGTAGATGTGATGGTACGGCCTGAGGAAGTAGACCTAACCCCCTGGCCCCCTTCCCTAAAGGGAAGGGGAACCCTCACCCGGCCCCCTCTCCCTGAAAGGGAGAGGGATGAGGAGATGTCTGAGGGCCTCGTCGTTGCTCGTCGTTATCGCGGCGGGATGCAGTTCCTCACCGTGCGTTTGGCTTCTGGAGAGGTCGTGCGCAGCCTCCAGCCTGCGGGAGCGCACTTCCCGCTGGCCAGTCGCGTGCGCGTGCGCGTGAAGACCCAAACGCCCCTGATCTTCCCGCGCTAGTCTTCGTCGTCTTCGTCTTCCTCAGGTTGGCGCTGCCCCAGCTTCTGGTCGAGCACCAGCAAGCCTGCTCCGTTGTCCCCCACCAGCTTGAGCTGCTCGACGACCTCGCTGGCGCTCTTCTCTTCTTCGACTTGTTCGTCAATGAACCATTGGAGCATCACTTCGGTGGGGTAGTCGTCTTCGTCGTCGGCGAGATCGTACAGATCGTTAATACACTTGGTGATCTTCTGCTCGTGCGCGAGGGCTTTTTGAAACGCCTCGAGCGGGGACTTGAACTCGACGGGGGGCTTTTCAATAGCTCCCAACTCGACGCGCCCGCCACGGTCGTTGACGAAATCGAAGATCTTCATGGCGTGCTTGATCTCCTCTTGGGCTTGCAGGCGCATCCAGTGAGCCATCCCTCGAAGGTTCTGGGCCTCAAAGTACGCGCACATCGAGAGATAGACATAGGCCGACTCCAACTCGCGCACGATCTGCTCATTGAGAGCTGTCTGCATTCTCTTGCTGAGCATAGATCACTCCTTAAGATTCAGCATGATCGGGCTCATTGTAAACAAATGATGAGCGCTCGGCAAGGTCTTCACTAGATCTCCGTAATATCTGTGAACTGTTATGTTAGGCCTTGGTTGTCCGGCGCTCGGCTTGTAGAACTGTCTGAAGCATCCACGCCACCACGCCCAGTCCTAAGACAAAGAGAATCAAAAAGACAATGAGCGGGCTGAGTTGCAAGTTGACCGGCTCGGCCGTCACGTCTAAGAACTTGCTCAGCTCGAGATTCTGCACGATTTGACGACTGATCGCGTTCAGCCCCAACACGGCAAACTGCGCCAGCGCCGTCAAGAGCGCCAGCGCCCGAGTGATCTGCTGGCGTTGCGCCAGAATCAAGAGCCACGGCAGCCCCGGCCCGACCGCCGTGAGCGCCGTCAGAATGATCAGAGGGCTGGCGAACATCTGCTCGCGCACGTCTGTGGGCCACGTGCCAAAGACGTACCATGATCCCATCACGGCAAACCAGACCAGACCAACCGTGTAGAGCTTGAGCGCGAAGCTTGCGGCCCAACTCTTATATGGCGCGCTCTCGCGCATCGCGAAGACCCCGGCGTCCAAGACCGTGTACGCCGCCACGGTCATCAGCGCAAGTCCCAGCATCATGAGCCAGCGGGGCAGAAGCGTCGGGTCGGACGTGTTGAGCGCCGTCCCCAAGGGCGCGCCCGCGACGCTCGTGTTCTGCCAAATCTGGGGCCACGCGTGCAGATTGGTCATCAGACTGAAGCCGTTGGAGAAGAGAAAGCCGATGACGATAAAGAGAATCGCCGAGACCCAGCCCGCCGCGCGCTTGAGCGGCGTCAGCTCCGCCCCGTCTTTGAGGCCCGTCACGTAGAGATAGACTCCATAGTACGCGAACGTCAAGAGCACAATGATCAAGAACCACGGCCAGGCTATCAAGATCGTCGCGGGATAGAAGATCCGATAGTACGCGACTTGGGTGAACAACAACGGCACGATCCCAAAGTTGATCCCCAGCGCGATGATCACCGGCATCTGGCGCATCAAGCGGGCCGACCAGCGCTGCGCTTCGGGGCTGCCCCAACGCGCTGCTATCATCGCCAAGAGGATCCCCGCAAACCAGAGGTGCATCGGTCCCATGTGCAGCGTGAAGCCCAAGAC
>JAOAIA010000111.1 GCA_026414955.1 Candidatus Bipolaricaulota bacterium | reverse complement strand
AGATTAGACTTGCCCAAGTTCACGCTCATCGGGGCGACGACGCGCACCGGACTGCTGACAAACCCTCTGCGCGATAGATTTGAGGTCGTCTTCCATCTCGACTTCTATGATGAGTCCGAACTGAAGGAGATCGTGCGGCGCGGCGCGCAGATTTTGGGAGTGAAGATCACAGAAGAATCCGCTCAGGAGATCGCCCGGCGCGCACGAGGCACGCCCAGGGTCGCCAATAGACTTTTGAAGCGCGTGCGCGATTTTGCCCAAGTCAAGAAGAAGCCCGTCATTGATCGCGAGATCGCCCGCGAAGCACTAGCCATGTTGCAAATAGACGAAGAGGGCCTGGACGAGCTGGACCGCAGGATTCTCCGAACTATTATTGAAAAATTCGACGGCGGCCCGGTGGGGCTGGAGACGCTCTCGGCTGCATTAAGCGAAGAGAAAGACACTCTGTCAGAAGTCTACGAGCCGTATCTATTGAAGAAGGGATTCATTCAAAGAACACCGCAAGGGCGCGTCGTGACGGAGCGGGCCTACAGACACTTGGGGATTGCTTTCAATACAGCTCGCGAAGCCCCGCTGCTGTGACAGGAGGGAGCAATGCAGCTCAAGGAGAAGCACTGCGTGCCGTGTCGGGGCGGCGTCCCGCCGATGACCGTCGAGCAAGCCCAAGAGTATCTCAAGGAGCTCGCGGGCTGGGAGCTGCTCGAGAGCAAGAAGCTCGTCAAAGAGTTTAAGTTTGCGAAGTATCTCGATGGGATCGCGTTCGCCCAACGAGTCGGCGAGCTAGCCGAGCGCGAGGGGCATCATCCGCATATTCATATCTTTTACAAAAAAGTTCGGATCGAGGTCTGGACGCACAAGATAGACGGCCTGACCGAGAGCGATTTCATCTTGGCAGCGAAGATTGATGCCCTACCCCCTCAGTTCCCTTCCCTACGCACCGTTCGCCGTGCCGCCGGAGGCGGCACGATGGACAGTCCAGACGAAGTCTGGCCCGGCGTCTACGCGCGCTATCGAGAGCATCTGCCCGCTATTGCTGACGAGAATATCATCACGCTGCTCGAAGGTGGCACGCCCCTGGTGCGCGCGCAGAATCTTGAACGTCGGTTTCGCTTATCGTGCGCACTCTATCTCAAGTGCGAGGGCGCTAATCCCACGGGATCGTTCAAAGATCGCGGCATGACCGTAGCAATCTCGCAGGCTAAACAAGCCGGCGCTCACGCTGTCATCTGCGCTTCGACGGGGAACACCGCCGCGTCAGCGGCCGCGTATGCCGCGCGCGCGGGGATGAAAGCGTTCGTGCTCGTGCCGGAGGGCCAGATCGCTCTAGGAAAACTAGCAGGTTCAATGATCTACGGCGCACAAGTCATTCAGATTGAGGGCAATTTCGATCAAGCGTTGAAGCTCGTGCGCCAGATCGCCGAAGGGTATCCGGTGACGCTCGTGAACTCGATCAATCCCCATCGCATTGAGGGCCAGAAGACGGCAGCCTTCGAGATCTGTGACACGCTGGGCAGAGCGCCGGACTATCACGCGCTGCCGGTGGGCAACGCTGGGAATATCACGGCGTATTGGAAGGGGTATTGTGAGTATTTCGCGGCGAAGAAGATCGCGCAGCGCCCGGTGATGCTGGGCTTTCAAGCCGAGGGCGCGGCGCCTCTCGTCTTGGGGCATCCCATCGAAAACCCCAGGACGGTCGCCACGGCGATCAAGATCGGGAACCCCGCGAGCTGGCAAGGAGCCATCAACGCCCGTGATGAATCTGGGGGACTCATCACAACCGTGACTGACGAGCAGATTCTCGAAGCAACGGCTGGACAAGTCGTGATCCTTCCCAACGCCGCGACCAGGGCCATCGAGCGTGTTGGCGATGAGCGCTTAGAGTTTCTGCTCTTTTCTGCCCCACCGCTGCGCGAGAAAGATCTCCTATCGCTGAAGACCTAACCCTATTAGCTCTCGTCTGCACCCTCACCCCCAACCCCTCTCCCCTCCGAGGGAGAGAAGTCTAAGCAATCCCGCGCACTTTTTTCAGGTAGAGCAGGAT
>JAOAIA010000110.1 GCA_026414955.1 Candidatus Bipolaricaulota bacterium | reverse complement strand
ATATTACCAACTATGCCGAAGCCCTTCGTGAAGTATCGGCTGCCAGAAAGGAGGTTCCGGGCAGAAGGGGATATCCCGGATACCTGTATACTGACCTGGCTACCCTGTACGAAAGAGCAGGGAGAAAACGGGATCATGAAGGCAGCATTACGCTGATTCCCATACTCACTATGCCGGAAGATGACAAAACCCATCCCATCCCTGACCTCACGGGCTATATCACCGAAGGGCAGATCATTCTCAGTCGTGAGCTTGATCGCAAGGGCTTCTATCCCCCGATTAACCCGTTGCCGAGCCTCTCTCGGTTGATGAACTTAGGGATCGGCAAAGGCAAAACGAGAGAAGACCATCGCCAAGTCCAAGACCAACTCTACGCGCTCTACGCCCAAGGGAAAGAACTCGAGAAGCTGACGGCGATCATCGGCAGCGCCGGCTTAGGCGAGACGGAGAAGAAGATCCTGCGCTTTGTGGAACGCTTCGAGAGCGAGTTTATCAATCAAGGGGAGACGCCGCGCACGATTCTAGAAAGCTTAGAGTTGGCGTGGGATCTGCTCGGCGAGATCCCGCGCGCGGAGCTGCGCCGCGTCGAAGATAAGTACATAGATCAATATGGGCGGGGCGCGCGTCCGTGACTATCCTGAGGGGACAGAGGGCGTTGTCCCACCCCCCTATTCCGTGTATCCTAGAGAAGATGCCCAGAGAGAGGGAGCAGGTGTGAACGTCTTAGAGCTTTTGACCAGTGAGCGTCCGATTCAAGAGATCATCGAGGGTTTCCAGCACGAGTTCAATAAGATGCTGACGGTCTCGCTGACGCGCAGGGCCAAAGAATCCCAGCACTTGCCCGCGCTGGTGCAGCGCGCGCTCGCCGGAGCAGAGAGCTTCAGCTTGCACAGCTTTGCCGCGCGCGGCGGCAAGCGCATCCGCCCTTTGCTCTTCTGTTGCGGGTATCTGTGCCTGGGCGGCACGAATTCCCAAGCGATCTTAGAAGCTTCGGTCGCTGTGGAACTTCTGCAGACTGGGCTTATCATTCATGACGACGTGATTGATCGCAGCGCCGAGCGGCGCGCCGGCCCGACAATGCACCGGCTCTGGCAAGACTATTTTCACCAAGCGCGCTATCGTGCCCGCTATGCTGGAGAACCCGAACACTTTGGACTTTCGATGGCGCTCTTGATGGGCGACATCGCGTCTGCTCTCGCCTATGAGATATTGGTTCGTTCGGATTTTCCCGTCGAGCACAAGCTCAAAGCTGTGCGCATCTTCAGCGATGTGATCTATCGCGTCGCGTTTGGGGAGTTGCTCGATGTTGATCTGGGCATGAGATCACTCGATGCGCTCAGCGAAGACGAGATATTGAAAGTCTACGAACTGAAGACGGCAGGCTACACCACCGAAGGGCCGCTGCACATGGGGGCGGGCCTCGGCGGCGCTGAGCGCCATCACTTGGCTCTGTTGAGCGAGTACGCCGTGCCGTTGGGGGTCGCTTTTCAGATTCAAGATGATCTCTTAGGGATGTTCGGCGCGCGAGAGGAGACCGGCAAGGACGAAGGGGCTGATCTCTTGGAAGCCAAGCGCACGCCGCTGGTGCTGTGGGCATGGCGCGAAGCAGCCCCTCAGGAGCGTACTGCGCTGGAGAGAGCCTTGCAAGACCCGCAGCAGGCGCAGCGCGACCTGGGGCGCGTCCGTATGCTTATTCTCACTAGTGGCGCAGCACGTCATGCCCAAGACTTGATCGCTAAAAATTTCGCCAAGGTCTACGCAAGTTTGGGAAAGATCGAGCGTGAGCTGGGGCCGACGGCGGCGCGCCTGCTCCGCCAAGTCGCCCAGTACATTCAAGACCGAAGGGATTACAAGGGGGCGGTAGAGTCTTATGCCAACGCTTACACAGAGCGCATCCGTTGAAGAGCAGACGTTGCTGGCGCAGCTCAATCGCGCACGAATGCCCACGCATATCGCAATTATTATGGACGGCAACGGGAGATGGGCCAAAGAACGCGGCCTGAGCGTCCATCACGGCCACCAAGCGGGCCGCGAGGCCGTCAAACGCGTCATCAAAGCGTGCTTACAGT
>JAOAIA010000109.1 GCA_026414955.1 Candidatus Bipolaricaulota bacterium | reverse complement strand
ACCCAAGTCGAGATCTTTCGTGAAGAGAACATCCCGTTAATGACGGAGAGCATCAAGCTCGCGCAGAAATACCAAGTCATCTCTGGGGCGCAGACGGTGCAGTTTGACGGGCGCGAGCAGCCCCTTCAACAGATGGCCAGATACTTAGAAGAGCCAGATCGCTCTACCCGCCAGAGCGCCTTCGAGAAGATCGAAGAGCGCCGTCTGAAAGACCGCGAGACCCTCAGTGAGCTGTACGATCAATTGATCGAGCTGCGCCAGAAGATCGCGCACAACGCAGGGTTTGCCAACTATCGCGATTACGTCTTTAAAGCGTTTGAACGCTTTGACTATACCCCCGACGACTGTCGGCGCTATCACGATGCTGTTGAAAAACATATCGTCCCGCTGATGCGCGAGCTGCAGAGAAGGCGTCAGCGCGAGCTAGGGCTCTCTGAACTACGCCCGTGGGATCTCGCTGTTGATCCTCAAGGGCGACCACCGTTGCGCCCGTTCCAGACTGCTCACGAGCTGGTCTCCGGCTGCCAAGAGATTTTTCACAGACTCGACAGCGAGCTAGGCGCGCAGTTCCGCACGATGGCCCAGCTCAATCTCTTTGACTTAGAAAGCCGCAAGGGCAAAGCCCCCGGCGGCTACCAAGCGACGCTCACAGAACGACGATTGCCGTTTATTTTCATGAACGCCGTAGGGCGCAATGCAGATTTGAGAACAATGCTCCACGAATCAGGACACGCATTTCACACGATGGCCACGCGCAATGAATCACTGCTCAGCTATCGTCATGCGCCCACGGAGTTCTCCGAAGTGGCTTCGATGGGCATGGAGCTGCTCTCCAAGCCCTATCTGACGGCCTTTTACTCGCCAGAGCAAGCCGAGCGCTCCGCACGCGAACATTTAGAAGGGATCGTCAATCTGCTGCCCTGGGTGGCGACGATTGACGCCTTTCAACACTGGGTCTACATGAACCCCAAGCACACGGTCGCTGAGCGCGAAGCTTATTGGTTAGAGTTACGCCGACGCTTTGGCGGGATCGAGAACTGGGCGGGCTATGAAGAAGCGCAGCGCAACTTCTGGCAGCGCCAGCTCCACCTCTATCTCCATCCGTTCTATTACATCGAGTACGGGATCGCGCAACTAGGCGCGTTGCAGCTCTACGCGCTCTCGAAGAGAGATCATCGCGAAGCATTAACAGCATATAAGCGCGCGCTGGCGCTGGGGGGCTCGCGCCCGCTGCCGGAGCTCTTTGTAGCTGCTGGGCTGAAGTTCGACTTTGGCGAAGGGACCGTCAGGCAAGCAGCAGAATTGCTTCGCAGCGAGCTACTGTAATCTGCGCCACGGCAACGCCCAACGCTCCAATAGAGTTAAAAGCCCAAAGAGCACGACGCCTAAGATCGCTAGGGCGAAGATCGCCGCGAAGACTAGATCAGTCTTGAGCGTCGCGTTGGCACGCAGCATCACGTAACCTAAGCCCGCTTGCGCCCCGACCCATTCGCCGATGACTGCGCCGACAACACTCAGCGTGATCCCCACCCGCGCCCCAGAAAAGATGAACGGCAATGCCGAAGGAAGCTGCACTTTTTGTAATATTTGGCGCTTTGACGCCCCAAAGATCTTGAGAAGATCAATGAGATCGGGATCGGTCGCCCGCAGCCCATCTACAGTGTTGACGACAATCGGGAAGAACGCGATGATCGCAGCTATTGTGACTTTCGGCCAGATCGTAAAACCAAGCCATAATTTTAATAACGGCGCAATCGCAAAGAGCGGCATATTTTGCAGAAATATAATAATGGGATAGAAGACGCGCTCGACCGTCTTGTTGTAAAAGATCGCCAGGGCAATCAGGAACGCGCTCCCAAGCGCCAGCACAAACCCTAACGCGATCTCGCCCAGCGTCACAAGAAAGTGCTGAGCTATCAGAGAAAAATCTGAGACAAATCGCAGAGCAATCTGACTTGGCGCCGGGAGAAGAAACGTCGGCACTTCTGCTAGCCGCACGGAGAATTCCCACGCAACCAGCAGCCCACCGAACACTAAAACCGATGGGTAGATGAGCCGAAGCTGCTTCAATGAGTCACCGACTCACTCTAGGGGTCCTTGCACGGGCAGTCAGGTGT
>JAOAIA010000108.1 GCA_026414955.1 Candidatus Bipolaricaulota bacterium | reverse complement strand
CGGGCTGCTCAGTATGGGCATGTCTGCTTGCTTACCAAGACAAGCATCTCCGAGACGAATTCTGCGTGGGCCCAAGGAGGCATCGCCGCGGCCGTTGACGAGAGCGATTCTCCGCAACTCCACCGAGAAGATACTCTCAAAGCTGGGCGCGGGCTGTGCGACGAGCGGGCCGTTGACGTCTTAGTGAGCGAGGGCCCCCAATGTATTAAAGAGCTTGAGGGCTTAGGAGTTGCATTCGACCGGACGCCCTTCGGCTATGAGCTGGGGCGCGAGGGCGGCCACAGTCGCCGCCGCATCGTCCACGCCGGAGGGAGCTCGACGGGACAGCGCATTGTCACGCGATTGTCTGAGCTGGTCTTACAGAATCCGAATATCACCCTGATTGAGCACGCGCCGGTGACAGAGTTGCTTACCGTAGAGGGGCGCTGCGTCGGAGCAAAGTTCCTCCGTAACGGGCAGGAGCAACTCGTGCTCGCTGACATGACTATCTTGGCAACCGGAGGAGCCGCGGCGCTCTACCAGCGCACGACGAACCCACCAGGGGCTACTGGCGAGGGCATAGCCCTGGCGTATCGCGCTGGGGCAGAGCTTGCGGATTTAGAGTTCATTCAGTTTCATCCGACGGCGCTCGCTGTTCCAACAGCGAGAAGCTTTCTTATTAGTGAGGCCGTTCGTGGGGAAGGCGCACACCTGCTCAACCCAGACGGAGAGCGCTTTATGCTCAAGTACGACGAGCGGGCTGAGTTGGCACCGCGCGACATCATCGCGCGTGCGATCTTCGAGGAGATGCGAAGATTCAAGTCTGATCATGTCTTCTTGAGCCTGCGCCATCTCGATCCCAAACTGGTGCGCTCTCGCTTCGCCAATATCTACGAGACGTGTTTACAGCATGGGCTCGATCTGACGCGCGATCTCATCCCTGTGGCACCGGCGGCGCACTATACTATCGGGGGTGTGCGCACGGATCTCTGGGCTGAGACGACTGTACCGAATCTCTTTGCTGTCGGAGAAGTCTCCTGCACAGGGGTGCACGGTGCCAATCGCTTGGCGAGCAATGCGCTCTTGGAGTGTCTGGTCTTTGCGCGCCGGGCCGTCGAAGCCGCAGTTCGCCATAACTTCGCGAGTTCACGAGTTCAAAAGTTTGAGGGTTCAAGAACTTGCGAACCCGCGAACCCGCGCCCCCACGAACTCTCTCGGGTAAAACAGCTCATGACCGAGTACGTCGGGCTCGTGCGAGACCGTGCGGGCTTGGAATACGCTATGGCTGAGCTGAGCCGTCTCGAAACAGCAAGCTCTGGGCTGTTGAGAGATCAAGCATTGGTTGCGCGGCTGATCGCTCAAAGTGCTCTCTTTCGCATCGAGACGCGTGGGGTGCACATCCGTTCAGACTTCCCCACCGAAGACCCCGCGTGGCAAGCGCATATTATCGTGCACAAAAATCGCTCCTTGCGCTTGGAGAGATCTTTGCAGTCGGAGTCGCCATGAACGATCTGAACGCCCTTGCTGTTCGTGAGCTCGTCGAGAGAGCCTTGCGCGAGGACCTCGGCCCTGGCGATGTGACGACGGAGGCGATCTGCGACCCTGATCAGCAGGGTCGCGCCCTCATCCGCACCAAAGAGCCGTGCGTCGTCGCGGGCCTCCCCATCGCGCAGATAGTCTTTGAGGTGCTTGATGCTCAGATTCGGTTTACGCCGCGAGTGCGCGACGGCGATCGGCTCTCTGCTAGGCAGACTCTAGCTGAGCTTGAGGGACGCGTGCGCGCGATCTTGATGGGTGAGCGCACCGCGCTCAATCTCTTGCAAAGATTAAGCGGGATCGCGACCCTCACGGCGCGCTACGTGGAAGCCGTGAGAGATTTTTCTGTAAAAATCTTAGATACGCGCAAGACCGCGCCGGGACTGAGAATTTTGGACAAATATGCTGTGAGAGTTGGCGGCGGACAGAACCACCGACTCGGACTCTACGACGGCGTGCTGATCAAGACCAATCACATCCGTGCTGCTGGGGGCATTGCGAAGGCTATTGAGCGCGCGCGGCGCTCTGTCCCACCGACGCTCAAGATCGAAGTCGAAGTGAAAAATCTCCACGAACTTCAAGAAGCCCTAGAAGCGCGAGCTGATATCATCATGCTGGATAATATGGCCCTTGAAGAGATGCGTGAGGCGGTCAAGATCGTCGGTGGGCGTGCCTTGCTTGAGGCCTCCGGCGGCGTTACTTTAGAGAACGTGCGGCAGATCGCGGCGACAGGAGTAGACTTCATCTCTGTTGGCGCCCTCACGCACTCGGTCAAAGCGATTGATATGCACCTGGAGGTGCTTGCACCATGACCGTCGTCGAACACTTGGAGATCACGCAAGAGATCAAGAGACTCAAATCTGAGAAGAATGCCGTGATC
>JAOAIA010000107.1 GCA_026414955.1 Candidatus Bipolaricaulota bacterium | reverse complement strand
CTATAACTCGTACTGTTCGCGCGTCTGTTGTCTCTATTCACTGAAGCTCGCGCACTTGATCAAAGAGCGCACGCACGCCGAAGTCTATAACTTCTATATAGATATGCGCGTGCCGGGCAAGGCCTACGAAGAGTTCTACGACCGAATGCTCGAAGAGGGGATTCACTTCATTCGCGGGCGGGTCGCCGAAGTCACTGACCACGCCATGACCCCCGACGAAGAGGGCAAGCTCGTCATTAGAGCGGAAGACACGCTCATCGGCGTCATCCGTCGCATTCCGGTAGATATGGTCGTGCTCGCGGTGGGCCTAGAGCCCCAAGCCGACGCCGATGAAGTGCGTCGAAAGTTCTATATCTCGTGTGGGACGGGCGGCTTCTTCTTGGAGCGTCACCCCAAGCTCGCGCCCGTGCAGACGTTTGCCGACGGGATCTTCATCGCAGGCGCGTGCCAAGGCCCCAAGGACATCCAAGATACAGTCGCGCAAGCAGGGGCGACCGCCGCCGAAGCTCTGGTTCTCATTGACAAAGGCTTCGTCGAGCTGGAACCCAATACGGCGTTCATCCAAGAAGAGCTGTGCTCCGGCTGTAAGACGTGCATCCCCTTGTGCCCGTTCAACGCGATCAGCTTCAACGGCACTAAGGGCGTGGCTGTGATCAACGAAGCTCTCTGCAAGGGCTGCGGCACCTGTGTCGCGGCCTGTCCGTCCGGTGCCGCGCAGCAACATCTGTTTACTGACGAACAGATCTTCCAAGAGATCGAAGGGGTGTTAAGCTATGTCTGAGCAGTGGGAGCCGAGGATCGTGGCGTTCTTCTGCACGTGGTGCACGTACACGGCAGCGGATTTGGCGGGCATCTCCCGGATGGCTTATGCCCCCAACGCGCGCATCGTTCGCGTGATGTGCTCTGGGAGGATAGACCCGCAGTTTGTGTTGAAAGCCTTGGCTGATGGGGCCGACGGGGTCTTGATCGGCGGCTGCCATCCCGGAGATTGCCATTACCAAGCGGGCAATTATAAAGCCCTGCGCCGCTACACGTTGCTCAAGCGCGTCTTGACGGAGATGGGGATTGAGCCGGAGCGCGTGCGTTTGGAGTGGATCTCGGCATCTGAGGGGGATCGCGTGCAGAAAGTCATGAACGAGATGGCCGAGCAGATCAGAAGACTCGGGCCGCTGCGCTTAGAACGACCTCCAAAACCGCATCGAGCAGCAGTGAAAGAACGAGAAGCGGTTGCAGTCAGCAGCCAAGGAGGTGCGCGATGAGCAAGCCCAAAGTCGGGTTCTACTGGTGCGCTTCGTGCGGGGGCTGCGAGGAAGCCGTCGTAGACCTTGCTGAAGATATTCTCAAGGTCGTCGAGGCCGTTGATATTCTCTTCTGGCCGGTGGCGCTCGATTTTAAGCGTTCTGATGTGGAAGCCATGAAAGACGGTGAACTTGCGGCGTGCTTTGTCAATGGGGCGATCAGAACTTCGGAGCAAGAAGAGATGGCCGAGCTGTTGCGTCAGAAGTCTCAGCTCTTGATTGCGTTTGGAAGCTGCTCGCACCTTGGGGGAGTGCCCGGCTTGGCGAATCTGTGGGATCGCCAAGCGATCTTCGACTATGTTTACAAAGAAGCGCCCAGCGTGACCAACCCCGAAGGGGTCATCCCGCAAGAGCAGCTCAAGCTCGGCTCCAACGGCTATGCACTGACGCTGCCAGCGTTTCGAGATACCGTGCGCGCGCTCGATCAAGTCGTCGAAGTTGACTATTACTTGCCGGGCTGCCCGCCCCCGGTGAAACTGATCATCAACGCCGTGATGGCGATCTTAGAGAACAAGCTTCCGCCCAAGGGCACGGTGCTGGCGCCCGATAAAGCTCTGTGTGAAGAGTGCCCGCGCAAGCCGACCAAGCCCGACAAGTTAGCCCTGAAAGAGCTGAAGCGCCCCCATCAGATTCAGATAGATCCAGAAAAATGCTTGCTCGCTCAGGGACTGCTGTGCTTAGGGCCAGCGACGCGCTCCGGGTGTGAAGCGCCGTGTGTGAGCGCCAATATGCCCTGCACCGGGTGTCTTGGCCCAACGAGCCGCGTGAAAGACTACGGCGCCAAGGCGCTCTCAGCCATCGCATCGCTCCTAGATTCCGAAGACGAAAAAGAGATCGCCGCGCTGATGGAGCAAATAGTAGACCCCGTAGGGACGTTCTATCGCTATAGTCTTCCGGCGTCGCTTCTGCATCGGCGCGTCCAGCACAAGGGAGGTGCCCCCGCATGACCCGCGAAATCGTCGTTGACCCCATCACAAGATTAGAGGGCCACGGGAAGATAGATATTTTTCTCGACGAGCGCGGCAACGTCGAACGCGCTTATCTTCAGGTGCCGGAGCTGCGCGGCTTCGAGAAGTTCGCCGTCGGGCGTCCCGCCGAAGATA
>JAOAIA010000106.1 GCA_026414955.1 Candidatus Bipolaricaulota bacterium | reverse complement strand
TGATCGTCGTCTCCAAGCTCGTGAGCATTCCCGCGACAGACGAGACGACGTTCGTCACGGTGCAGTGATTGTGGAGAAGGCCCCTCACCCCTTGTTCCCCTCTCCCTCACAGGGGAGAGGGGCTAGGGGTGAGGGTGCACGGCATATGCTACGTTCATGACTGAGACGATCCGAAGAGTTTTTACATATACGGTCTATCGCGTGGTCGCCCTGGCGATTACAGTCGTCATTGGGGTCTATTTAGCTATTTTGATCGCCAACATGGGCGGCTACGTGGACCAGATTCGCAGGGCCCAGATCCGCGAAGCCGTCGGTGCGTCGGTGCTGGGGGATCGCGCGCTGCAAGGACTGCCCCCTAGCGAATTGCGCCGCATCATTGACCAGCGCATCGAACTCGAAGAGAAGCGCTTGGGCTTGGATAAACCCTTTCTCGTGCGGAGCTTTGGCTATCTGTGGGACGCGCTCTCGCTCAGCCTGGGACGCGCTGAACAGCTCTCCAGCGACTCCGGCTCGCGCCAAGTACGATTGATTCTCTTGGAGAGACTCCCCGCGACGCTCTTGCTCTTCGGTACGGCTAATCTCTTGTTGTTCTTCTTCTCGCTCTTTGCCGGGCTGTGGCTCTCGCGCCGCTACGGCAGCTTCTTAGACAAACTCGTGATCGCACTGACGCCGACGTCAACCGCGCCCGCGTGGTTCTACGGGATCTTCTTGATCTTGATCTTCGCGTCGCTCTTGAAAGTCTTGCCCTTTGGGGGCATGGTCGAGGCCCCGCCGCCCAAAGACAAACTGCACTACGCCCTGAGCGTCCTCAAGCACATGATCCTGCCCACCCTAGCGTGGGGGCTTAGCTCGCTCTTCTTGTCCATCTACTCGCGGCGCACGTTCTTTCTCATCTTTGCCAGCGAAGACTACGTGGAGATGGCCCGCGCCAAAGGGCTGCCTTCAGGGATCATCGAGCGCCGTTATATTCTCCGCCCGACCCTGCCCACGATTATCACACAGTTTGCGTTCCTGCTCATCGGGCTATGGACAGGCGCCATCATCTTAGAGACGGTCTTCAACTGGCCGGGGATTGGCCGTCTGACCTTCCAAGCGATCGGGCTCTATGACACCCCAGTCATCGTCGCTTCGACGGTGATCTACGCCTATCTGTTGGCGCTGACGGTCTTCCTGCTCGATATTATCTATGCTCTTGTAGACCCGCGCGTCAAGGTCGGGGCGGAGGGGGGCAGTACGCTGTGACCGCGCTGCGCTCTGGGTTCCAACAAGTGCGCCGCTACCCCTCGGCCCTCGTGGGCCTGGGGATCATCATCGGGTTGATTATTTTGGCCATCGTCGCCATGATTGTCGTCCCCTATGACGAGGCAATCCGGCTCTGGCGCGGCGGCGAGGAGATCTGGCAAGAGAGCCCGCGCTATGCCCAGCCCGCGTGGCTCAATCTCCTCTCGGCGAAGAAGCTCCCTGAAACAATCATCGTCAGCACGAAGAAGGGAGCCGCAAAGACCCGCTCAGGCAACACCGTCATGATCTCGCTGGCATTTGATTATCACTACGACGACTTCCCCAGCGAGCTCACGCTCTTTTTCGAAGCGAAATACGCCGAACTCTTGCCCTACACGGTGCTGCGCTGGCGCACCCCCGACGGCAGAGAGGTCTCTCTGGGCGAGCGCAAGCTCACCGCGAGCGAACGCTACAGCATCTCACAAGATACTCGATTAGAACGGCGCTTAGGAGATCGGCCTCCCGAAGTCGGGCTCTTTCTCGCACCGCGGGGCCACGCCCCGCTCAAAGGGCGCTACGAGCTGCAGATCATTGGAACGCTCTTCGAGCAGAATTCAGATATAGACGCCAAGCTCGTCGTCTACGGCAAGGTCTACGGCCTAGCCGGCACAGACCATAAGCGTCGCGATCTCATGATCGCGCTCCTGTGGGGAGCGCCCGTGGCCTTGGCGTTTGGGTTCATCGTCGCGATTGGCACAAGCTTGACCACATTGATCATTGCCGCGCTTGGCGCTTGGTATGGTCGTTGGATAGATGCGCTCATCCAGAGAATTACCGAGATCAATATCATTCTCCCGACGCTCGTGATCTTGATTATCGTGGGGACGTTCTACTCGCGCAGCATCTGGGTGATGATGCTGGCGATCACCGTGCTCTCGATCTTCAGCGCGGCCATTAAAGTCTACCGCGCGATCTTCTTGCAGGTCAAAGAGTCCCCGTACATAGAAGCAGCACGGGCCTACGGCGCGAGCAACCTGCGCGTCATCCTGCGATACATGACCCCGCGCATCATTCCCGTGCTCGTGCCGGGGTTTGTGACGCTCATTCCCAGCTTGGTCTTCTTGGAGGCATCGCTGGGGGTCTTGGGGTTGGGCGACCCGGTGCTGCCGACGTGGGGCAAAGTCCTCAACGACGCTTCGGCGAACGGCGCGCTCTACAAG
>JAOAIA010000105.1 GCA_026414955.1 Candidatus Bipolaricaulota bacterium | reverse complement strand
GGAGAGCACCTGCCTTTTAAGCAGGGGGTCGCAGGTTCGATCCCTGCACGGCCTACTACACCTTCACTATGACGATTCTCATCACCGGTGCCACGGGATTTCTCGGCCGTCGCGTCTGCGACGTCTTAGGCCAAACTGGACACACGCTCGTCGCCCTCTCGCGCGATCCCCAGAGAGCAAAGCAACGTGTGCCTGCGCTCGCAGAAGCCTTCGCCTGGGATTCGCTGAGCCAAGCTCTCACAGGCTGCGATGCTGTCATTCACTTAGCCGGTGAGACCGTCGCCGGACGCTGGAACGATGCGAAAAAGCGCGCGATCCGCGACAGTCGCGTCACCAGCACACGGGATCTCGTGAACGCGCTCGCCCAGCTCAGCACGCGCCCGAAAGTGCTCATCTCGGCGAGCGCCATCGGGTACTATGGAGATCGCGGGGAAGAGCCGCTAACGGAGGACTCATCGCCGGGTTCGGACTTTCTCGCTCAAGTCTGCCAAGATTGGGAGAGCGAAGCCGCGCGCGCAGAGAACTTAGGGGTTCGTGTAGCGCGACTGCGCATCGGGCTGGTGCTCGGCCCCGGCGGCGGAGCCCTCCAGGCGATGCTCCCTATCTTCAAGTTTGGGCTAGGTGGGCCGCTCGGCTCAGGAAGACAGTTCTGGTCGTGGGTCCATCGCGACGACGTCGTGGGCGCCATTGCGTTCGCTCTGGAGAGAGAAGATCTTCGCGGGCCGGTCAACGTGACGGCTCCTCAGCCGGTGCGCCAGCGAGAGTTTGCTCAGATACTGGGGCGTCTCTTGAGACGCCCGGCAGTGCTGCCTGCGCCGGCGTTGGCACTCAAGATAGCCCTTGGAGAATTCGCGGATAGCTTGCTCTCTAGTCAGCGCGTCCTGCCAGAGCGCCTGACGAAAGCGGGCTATGAGTTTCGCTTCGCGGAGCTGGAGCTGGCGCTACGCGAGATCGTGGTGTAATCGCAGTTCCTTGAGCTTTTGAAGGAGCAGCTCCCTCGTCTTCTTCGGATCGGCCTTTCCCCCTGTTGCTTTCATCACTTGCCCCTGCAAGAATCCGAGCACGGCTTCTTTGCCCGACTTGAAGTCCGCCACAGCCTTGGGGTTCTCCGCGAGGACTTTGGCCACGATCTCCGCCAACGCTTGCTCGTCAGAAATTTGTGATAATCCCCGCTCGCGCACGATCTCGTCCGGGGCTTTGCCCGTCTTGAACGACTCTGCAATCACGTCTTTGGCTACGGTACGGTTAATTTGCCCGGAGCTGACCATCTCTAAGACGCGCGCGAAGTGCTCCGGCTTTAACGCGATCTCCGTCGTCTGGCTCTCTTTGAGAAGTCTGAGCAGTTCAGACATGATCCAGTTGCTGACGTCCTTGGGATGGTTATAGAGCTTGACGACGGACTCAAAATATTCCGCGATAGAACGCTCATCCGTGAGTACCGCGATATCGTACTGTGGGAGCTTATACTCGTGTGCCCAGCGGGCGCGCTTCTGCGCCGGCAGCTCCAGCAGCGATCTCTTCACTCGCTCTCTCCAAGCGCCCTCTATCTGAAGGGGGACAAGATCAGGGTCAGGGAAGTAGCGATAATCTTCGGCTTCTTCTTTGGTGCGCATCAGCTCGGTTCGGCCCAGCGCTTCGTTCCACGTGAGGGTGGCTTGCTCGATCTGATTCCCCTTCTCTAAGAGGGCGCGCTGGCGCGCGACTTCAAATTTCAACGCTTCTTCAATCGCCCGAAACGAGTTCATATTCTTGATCTCGGTCTTGGTGCCTAATCGCTCGTCTAGGCTCACCGAGACGTTGGCATCGCAGCGCAGCGAGCCTTCCTCCATGTCCCCGCTGCACACCCCCAGATAGCGCAAGACCCTGCGCAGCTCTTCCATATAGAGTCGGACTTCTTCGGGAGAGCTGAGATCGGGTTCACTCACGATCTCAATCAAGGGGACGCCCGCACGATTGAGGTCTACCAATGTAACGCCATCTTCCGTGTGCAGGAGTTTCCCCGCGTCCTCTTCAAGATGGACACGACGAATCCGCACGCGCTTGCCCGTGGGGAGATCGAGATACCCCTGAATAGCTAAAGGCTCTTCGTACTGGGAGATCTGATACCCCTTGGGCAGATCGGGATAGAAATAATTCTTTCGCGCGAAGATCGAGCGCCAGGGGATCTCGCAGTGCAGGGCGAGCGCAGCCTTGAGCGCGTACTCGACGGCACGCTCGTTGAGCACCGGCAGCGCGCCGGGCATCCCTAAACAGACCGGACACGTATGGGCATTGGGCGGCGCCCCGAAATACTCTGCCGAACAGCGACAGAAGAGCTTGGTCTTGGTCAGAAGCTGTGCATGGACCTCGAGGCCGATGACGGTGCGCATGATAAGCCCAGCGGATGAATGCGCCGGCTCAGCAGATGAAAGCGTGCTTAAGCACGCTGAGAAGCCCCCTTCA
>JAOAIA010000104.1 GCA_026414955.1 Candidatus Bipolaricaulota bacterium | reverse complement strand
GCATTGCGCACGATAGCCAACAAGAGCAATCCCGGCGTCATAAACTGTATATAGGGCACGCCGTGGACGTCGCCCAAGCGTGATCCCAACCCCACGCCGAAGATCAAGAGAAAGAGAATGACAGAGATCGTCGGCGGGGCGATGGTGTCTATGGCGTCTTTTAAGAAGCGCACGACCTCGCGCTTTACAAGTGTGAGAAACCCCATCATGATCGCTCGCTCCGAATGAGTTCTAAGAGGACGTCTTCAAGATGAGCTTGGCCGCGCTCGCGCGCCAGTTGCTCTGGCGGGCCTAAAGAGACGAGCCGCCCCTGATGCAGAATCCCCACGCGCTGGCAGAGGCGTTCGGCTTCTTCTAAGTAATGGGTCGTGAGCAAGATGGTCTTGCCCTGAGCGTGTAAGTCTTGGAGCATTTCCCATAACTGCAAGCGCATCTCGACGTCGGCTCCAGCAGTGGGTTCGTCTAAGATCAAGATCTCCGGGTCGTGGATGAGCGCCTTAGCGAGCACCAAGCGGCGCTTCTGCCCTCCAGAAAGCTCTTGGACTTTGGCAGAGCGCTTCTCCCACAGCCCAAAGCGCTCGAGTAATTCGTCGGCTTTGGTGCGGGCGCGTCGCGGGGGAATGCCAAAGTACCCCGCTTGATAGATCAAGATCTCGCGCACGTTGAGAAAGCTCCCGTCGAGAATCAGCTCTTGGAACGCGATTCCCACTAAACGATGCACGCGACGATAGTCGCGCACTGCATCAAGCCCCATGACTAAAATGCGGCCGCGTGTGGGCTTGACTAAACCGACAATAGCGTTAATAGTCGTGGTCTTGCCCGCGCCGTTGGGGCCGAGCAGCCCGAAGAACTCCCCGCGCTGGATCTCTAAAGAGAGATCGCCCACGGCGACGAGAGTGCCGTAGGTTTTGCGTAAGTGCTTGATGGAGATCGCTGGGGTGTGCATCTTCTCAATCTCTTGACGGCTTGATATGCGCCAGGCGCAGCGCGTTGCCCGTCACGGCCAACGACGCGCCCATATCGCCCACTAAAACAGCTAAAACTAGCGTCACGTAGCCGGGGAAGACCCCCAAGCCCAGACTGAACTTCGTCGCGATCGAGAAGACGATATTCTGCTGAATGACGCGCCGCGCCCGGCGGCTCAGCTCGATCAGATACGGGAGCTTGCTCAGGTCGTCACTCATGAGCGCCACGTGCGCCGTCTCCAAAGCCGCGTCGGTGCCCATGACTCCCATCGCGATCCCAACCGTAGCTGTTGCTAACGCTGGAGCGTCGTTCACGCCGTCGCCGACCATCGCGACTTTGTCATATTGCCCTAAGAGCTTACGGATCTCTGAGACTTTTTCGTCGGGCAGTACCTCAGCGCGATAGCGCGCAATACCGAGCTGCTGCGCCACGGCTTGAGCCGTCTCTTCGTTGTCCCCCGTGATCATGATGACGTCCAAGCCAAGGCGCTTCAGCGCGCTGACGGTCTCTTGAGCTTCCGGGCGAATTTTATCAGCTACAGCGATCAGCCCCAGCAGGCGCTCTGGCGTCCCCACGCCGATGACGGTCTTCGCCTGAGAGGCGAAGCGCACGGCTTTGTCGTGGGAAGCGCCGTCGGGGAAGAGCTGCAGCTTGCCCACGCGATAGAGCTGCCCATTGATCCGAGCTTGCACGCCCTGGCCTGTCAGCGAGAGAAAGTCTTGCGCTTCGGGAAGCGCTCGCCCAAGTGCGTTCTGTTCGTAATAACGAACGATCGCTTGCGCGATGGGGTGCTGGCTCTTGCTCTCCAATGCTGCTGCAATGCGCAGCACTTCTGCTGGAGAAGAGCCATCGAACGCGAGAACGTCCGTGACCGTGAGTTCTCCCGTCGTGAGCGTCCCCGTCTTGTCCAAGACGATTGCTCTGACTTGCCCAAGCTCTTCTAAGTAGACGCCGCCCTTGATGAGCACGCCGTTTCTGGCAGCACTGGTGATCGCTGAGATGATCGAGACCGGGGTCGAGATGAGCAACGCGCACGGGCACGCGATCACGAGCAGCGCGAGCGCTCGCGAGAACCACTCGGCCAATGGCGCACCCCAGAGGAGCGGGGGAAGGATCGCCACGCCTGCAGCAACGGCAACGACACTAGGGGTATAGTATTTCGCAAAACGATCCACGAATTTCTCTACGGGCGCTCGCTGCGCTTCGGCCTCTTCGACCAAGTGAATAATTTTAGCAAGCGTCGTGTCTGGAGCGCGCTTGGTGACTTGGATCTCTAAATACCCCTCGTGATTGATCGTGCCCGCGAAGACTGCATCTCTTGGGCGTTTCTCGACGGGAAGCGACTCGCCAGTGATCGGCGCTTGGTTGACCGACGAGCTTCCCGATAACACAATGCCGTCCAGGGCGATGCGCTCGCCCGGCTTGACGATAAGCGTCTCGCCGATCTCTATCTGGTCTACGGAGACCCAAAGTTCTTGGCCGTTGCGGCGCACGCGGGCTTCGTTGGGAGTGAGCTTCATCAG
>JAOAIA010000103.1 GCA_026414955.1 Candidatus Bipolaricaulota bacterium | reverse complement strand
GAACGATGGCGCATCCGGCTTGCAGGGAGACTCCTGTTGCGGGCCTGCTCCCGCCCTGCCCAGCGCCATCGCTGACCTTGGCTCCTACACACCCTATCTGTTCTTAACAGTCGTCGAACCGCACAAGCAGAGCTTTGTCTTCCTTCCGCCCCTCTGGCATCCTCCCACTCTGTAGCTTTCTTCTGCATCGTTTTTTTGCGTGTTCGTTTCACTGTTTCATACTAGTTTAATTCGGGCTTGAGAAAGCCCCAAGCAGAAGGAGGCTTACAATGAAGAGACTGCACATTGCACTTCCTGCTCTGATGCTGCTCACACTCATTGGTGGAAGCTGGGCACTAGCCCAGATCTTCGGCATCGGCCCCTACGCCGGAGGCACTCTCACGATCGTCTATCGTCTCACCGACAGAGAGAACGACCCCAGTCCAGGGACATTAACATTGAAGATCGTCCCCGAAGGGAGCAGATTCAAAGTGACCGAAACGTTTGAACTGCTGGCAGAGCGCGATCAGCTCTCGGTCTTGGTCTTCTCGCACGGCTTTTCCCACGTCCCCAAGGGGTATCTGGACATGACGCCGATCAGCGCCCTCGACACGCGCGAAGTCCTGCCCAATCGAGAGATTCTGTTGCCCGAGGGCGCCAAGCTCGTCACCAGCGAAGAAGTCCTCATCGCGGGCGTCAAAGCCGTGAGGGGAGTCTATACCCATCCGAAGTTCGAAGACCAGCGAGCGATCATCGCGATCAGCGATCTGGAATCACGCAAGATCTTGCCGTATCCGCCGCTCTTGCGCGTCGAGAAGAAAGACGGTGACAAGTGGACGCTCGTCGCGCTGACGGAGCTGATGAGCGTCGAACGGAAGCCGTAAGAAGCCCTCACCCCCAGCCCCTCTCCCGTAGGCGATCTACGGGGGAGGGGCGAGGGCTTCATAGAAGGAGAGCGCTATGATTCAACTCAAGAACATCCAAAAAATCTATCCGATGGGCGAGGTCAGCGTCCCGGCCCTGCGTGGCATAGATCTGACTATTCAGCCTGGCGAGTTTGTGGCGATCATGGGGCCGTCGGGATCGGGAAAATCTACGCTAATGCACTTGCTCGGCTGTCTCGACTTGCCCAGCGATGGCCTTGTGCAGCTCGACGGTCATGACGTCACCAAGCTTGATGAAGACACGTTAGCTCAAATCCGTGGAAAGAAGATCGGCTTCGTCTTTCAGACGTTCAACCTCATCCCGACGCTGACGGCTCTGGAGAACGTCGAGCTGCCCTTGTTCTTTCAGGGAGTCCCGCGTCAAGAGCGCCGCGCCCGCGCTGCAGAACTCTTGAGCAAAGTCGGTCTTGGGGAGCGAATGCATCACAAGCCAGCGCAGCTTTCAGGGGGAGAGCGCCAGCGCGTCGCCATCGCGCGAGCGCTCGCTAACGACCCAGAGATCATCTTAGCTGATGAACCTACCGGCAACTTGGACTCCGAGACCGGTCAAACAATTCTCGAACTCTTAGCGCAGCTCCACCGTGAGGGGAAGACGATTATCCTAGTGACGCACAATCCCGAAGCGGCGGCCTACGCCCAGCGCATCTTACGTATCAAAGATGGGCGCTTGGTCGAAGAAGTTACCGTGACGAGAGGAGGTCCCTATGCTTCTCGATAGTATCAGGCTTTCGGTGCGCCATTTACGTCATCGTCCTAAGCGCAGTTGGCTGACGATCTTAGGGATCTTAATCGGCGTCGCGGCGGTGGTCGCTTTAGTCTCGCTGGGGCAGGGGATGCAAAAGTCTATCGCTCAAGAGTTTGAGGCCTTCGGCTATAACGTCGTGATGATCGCGGGACACGGCGAGCATCGCTTGGGCATGGGCGCCCTCCTTGGCGTGCACACGTTCCAGCTTGATTTGGAGCCGTTGAAGAAGATCCATGGGGTTGAGGCCGTCGGCGGGGTCTTGGTCAAGACGCCGTATATCAGCGCTGGGCGGCGCGAAGGATATCTCTTGACGTGGGGCATGGCGCCGGAGCTGATGCAGGCATTCGGTACTTACTATAAGCCTGCGCTCGGTCGGCTGCTGAAACCAGGCGAGACTCAGACAGCTGTTCTTGGGAACAATATTGCCCAAGACTTGGGGCTGTCTGTGGGCGACAGATTCACTATTGAGACGCTAGAGTTCGAGGTCGTCGGGATCTTAGAAAAGCGTGCCGATCCCGACGTCAACTATGCGATCATGATCCCGATAGAGACGCTCCAAGAGCTCGTTGGTGAGCGCAACAAGCTCTCTCTTGTGCTCATTCGCATGGCACAGCACGGGCACGCTGGCCATGACGTCGCTTCTATCGCTAAAGAAGTCCGCCGTCTCGTCACGGAGCAGCGCGGCAAGGACGATCTCAACGTGCACACGACGGGAGAGATGCTCGATCTCATGCAGAACTTGGTAGGGATTCTCCAAGCAGCCCTAGGTGGGATCGCAGCGATTTCGCTCTTAGTGGGCGGTGTCGGCGCTGTCTCTTATACACATCT